>DAIEIW010000016.1:0-11026 GCA_027351205.1 Acidithiobacillus sp. | reverse complement strand
AATAGCGGTGGCTACATGGGGTTGTCTTTCTCCATCCCCATCAATGTCGCCATGGATGCGGTCAAACAGTTAAAACTGCATCAGAAAGTGCATTTTGGCTGGCTCGGGGTCATGATTCAGGACGTCAGCATGGATCTCGCCAAGTCCTTCCACATGAAAGAACCGGTGGGTGCGCTGGTGTCACAGGTTGTGCCTGACGGCCCGGCTGCCAAGGCGGGATTACGTCCGGGAGATGTCATTGTCTCCTTTAACGGTCAGGCCATCTATAACTCTGGCCAATTACCGCCGCTGGTGGGGGCATTGCCCGCCGGTTTCAAGGCGAAGCTGGGGATTATCCGTGATGGCAAGCCCATGAGCCTCAACATCGTGGTAGAGAGCCTGCCCGGCAACCTGGAGAATACGGTGGAATCCGCCGCATCCAGTGGTCCGGCGCAGGAAGGTGAAGTCAAACGACTGAATGTGCAGGTGGGTCCGCTGACCGCGGAGGCACGTAAACAACTGCACGTGAATACCGGTGTCCTGGTCCTCGGTGTTGGTGTGGGGCCAGCGGCAGAAGCCGGTATTCGTCCCGGTGATGTGATCTTGCAGGTGGCACAACAGCAGATTACCAGTGCCGCCGACTTGCAGAAGCTGGTGGCTGCCTTGCCGGCGAGTCAGCCGATCCCGGTGCTGGTGCGACGTGGTGAGGGGAGTTTCTATCTGGTGCTTTCGCTGCCGCATTGAAGCAGGCGATCGCCGCGAAGGGCTGGGTGTTTGTACCAGCCCTTTTTGTTATTGCATCCGGCGGGGTGGTAGTGCCCGCCCGGCGCCCATGGATTGACAGGCCAGATGACTGAGCAGCAGCATATTCGCAATTTTTCCATTATTGCCCATGTGGATCACGGAAAATCCACTCTGGCGGATCAGTTCATCCGTCTTTGCGGGGCGTTGACCGAGCGTGAAATGTCCAGTCAGGTACTGGATACGATGGATATCGAACGCGAACGCGGCATTACCATCAAGGCGCAGAGCGTGCGCCTGCAGTTTCGTGCCGCCGATGGGCAGGAGTACCAGTTCAACCTCATCGATACGCCGGGCCATGTGGATTTTTCTTACGAAGTCAGCCGTTCCCTGGCTGCCTGTGAAGGCGCGCTGCTGGTCGTGGATGCATCGCAGGGGGTGGAGGCGCAAAGCGTAGCCAACTGTTACACGGCGCTGGAACACAACCTGGAGATCCTGCCGGTCCTGAACAAAATCGATCTGCCGGCTGCCGATCCGGAGCGGGTGCGCAGGGAGATTGAAGCAATAGTTGGGCTGCCTGCTGACGATGCCGTGGAAGCCAGTGCCAAAGAGGGTACCGGTATTCGGGAGATTCTGGAGCGG
Source organism: Acidithiobacillus sp. (assembly GCA_027351205.1). Lineage (GTDB taxonomy): Bacteria > Pseudomonadota > Gammaproteobacteria > Acidithiobacillales > Acidithiobacillaceae > Acidithiobacillus. The sequence goes on along the minus strand of DAIEIW010000016.1, from coordinate 9,664 downwards.
GTGGTGGAACGCGTCCCGCCTCCCCGTGGTGACCCGGAAGCTGCGCTGCAAGCCCTCATCATCGACTCCTGGTTCGACAATTATCTGGGGACGGTGGTGTTGGTGCGGGTGATGAACGGTTCCATCCGCCCCGGTCAGCGCATCCTGACGATGGTGGGTCAGAAACCTTATGTGGTCGAAAAGGTAGGTGTTTTTACCCCAAAATCCCTGATGGTCCCAGCTCTGGAGACGGGTGCGGTGGGCTTTGTCATTGCGGGCGTGCGGACCATTGAAGGTGCCCGGGTGGGAGATACCCTGACCGAGCAGGACCGCCCCGCCAGCGCGCCTCTGCCAGGTTTTCGCGAGGTGCAGCCACAGGTATTCACCGGCCTCTATCCGGTGGACTCGGCGGATTACGAAAGCTTTCGCGAGGCGCTGCAGAAGTTGCGCCTGAATGACGCGGCCCTGCAGTTTGAGCCGGAGACTTCACAAGCCCTGGGTTTTGGTTTCCGGTGCGGATTTTTGGGGCTTTTGCATATGGAAATCGTGCAGGAGCGTCTCGAACGCGAGTACCAACTGGAACTGATCAGTACGGCACCTACCGTGATCTATGAGGTGCTTACCACCGACGGCCAGGTGCTGAAGATTTCCAATCCCGCCGAATTGCCTCCGGCACAGAAGATTGCGGATATTCGCGAGCCGGTGATTACGGCGAACATTCTGGTGCCGGAAACGTATCTCGGCCCGGTAATCGCGCTCTGTGAAGAGCGGCGTGGGCGACAGAAGAATATGCAGTTCACCGGCGGGCAGGTAATGCTGCGCTATGAGTTGCCGCACAATGAAGTGGTCCTGGATTTTTTTGATCGCCTCAAATCGGTAAGCCGGGGTTATGCCTCCATGGACTATGAATTTGCACGTTTTGAGAGTGGGCCGCTGGTGAAAATGGACATTCTCATCAACGGGGAAAAACTGGATGCGCTGTCCTGGATCGTGCACCGTGATGTGTCCGAACGGCGCGGCAGGGAACTGGTGGTCCGTTTGCGTGATCTGATTCCCCGACAGATGTTCGAGGTGGCTATCCAAGCAGCGATCGGCGCCAGGGTCATCGCCCGGGAGTCGGTCAAGGCCCTGCGCAAGAACGTGCTGGCCAAGTGTTATGGTGGCGATATTTCGCGCAAACGTAAACTGCTGGAGAAGCAGAAAGAGGGCAAAAAACGCATGAAGCAGGTCGGTCATGTGGAGATTCCCCAGGAAGCTTTTCTGGCGGTGCTGAAAAGTGACAAGAGGTAAAACGCGCACCGCACAACTTGTGCGGAGGCTGATTTTGGGCGCATTCACAATGAAGGACAGGTACTGATGGATTTTACCCTGGGATTGTTTCTGGCGGTTGTACTTTCCGGCCTGATCTGGCTGGGCGATCTGCTGTTTTTGCGAAGGCAACGGCCTGCGGGAGCCAGGGAATCCGTCGTTGTCGAGTATGCCCGGAGTTTTTTTCCGGTATTGCTTATTGTTTTTTTTATCCGTGCATTCCTGTTTGAGCCCTTCCAGATACCGTCCGGATCCATGATACCGACCCTGCGGGTGGGTGATTTCGTGCTGGTCAATAAATTCCAGTGGGGATTGCGGCTACCGCTGATCCACACACCCATTACCCGGGGCAGTCCGGTGGAAGCGGGTGATGTCATGGTGTTCCGTTATCCCAAAAATCCGCGTGTGGACTACATCAAACGGGTCATCGGCCTGCCCGGCGACACGATTGAGGTTAGGGGAGATGCACTCTACATCAACAACAAGCTAGTGCCACAAAAATTTATCGGTACTTTTAACTATCGGCCGGAAGGACAGGGCGCCGAGGGTATGGTTATCCCTACCAAAGAGTATGAGCAGGAACTCGGTGGCCACAAATTCCATATTATTGAATTTGCCACGCCCGAAGCCCAGATGAATTTCGGTCCCTACAAGGTGCCGCCCCATTCTTATTTCATGATGGGGGATGACCGGGACAACAGTAATGACAGTCGTTTCTGGGGCGTGGTGCCGGAACGCAATATCGTTGGGAAAGCAATGTTCGTATGGTTCTCCTGGGATGCCGAGAACTGGTCCATCCGCTGGAACCAGATTGGCCGCGCACTGGATGGGGCTTCCTGAGTCCGGGGGCGGCGCTTGCAAAATCCCTGTTCAGGACTAAGTAAGGGATAGGGATGAATCCAGAGATCCGGGAGGGTTCGGAATGTGTAACCCAATATCAGACCAACAAGTCATAAGGAATCCTTCGGGCCAGCGTAGCGGGTGCGCGCGGTCCCTGATCACGCGGCGTTCGGGTGAGGCAGGACTTTCATTTGTTGGTGCAATCTTCTGGCTGTTGATCCTGGTCTTTGTCGTCGCCTTTGTCGTGAAGGTGATGCCGTCATACTATGATTACTGGTCACTGAAAAATATTGTCAGCCAGCAGGAGCAGCAGTCCGCGCCGGACGAGTCTGCTGCCCAGATTCGCCGCGACCTCGATGCCCGTCTGGAGGTGGCGATGATCCATATCCCGCAGAAAGACATCCAGATCGAAAAAGCGGGCGTCGGCCCGGTGCTGATCACCGTCAGTTATGACAAGATCGTGCCATTGGTTGGCAATGTCAGTTTGTTACTGCATTTTGACACCGCAGGGCATTGAAAAGGCCTTTTTGGTATACCATGCAGTTTTTTCTTCATATTTTTAATGACTGAGTCGATGCGTTTATGGATGTTTTAGAATCTCTGCAACAGTCGGTCGGCTATCATTTCCGTGAGCAGTCCCTGCTGTTGCAGGCGCTGACACATCGAAGTGCGGGCGCCCGGCACAATGAACGGCTGGAGTTTCTGGGAGATGCGGCATTGAATTTTGTGGTGGCGGCAAAGCTCTTCGCCCGCTTTCCCAAGGTGAGTGAGGGGGATCTGTCGCGGATGCGGGCACGGCTGGTTCGGGAGGAAACCCTGGCGGAGATTGCTGGAAAAATCGCCTTGGCCGATTCCCTGATCTTAGGTCCCGGAGAAATACGCAGCGGTGGCGCCCGGCGAGACTCCATCCGCGCCGATGCCTTGGAGGCGGTGATTGGCGCGGCTTTCCTGGATGGCGGCTTTGGCGCGGCGGAGCGTATCGTTGCGCAACTGGTCGAGCCCCTGATGACTGATGACCTGGGCGGCGAAGAGTTGCGCGATCCCAAAACGCGCTTGCAGGAATTCCTGCAGGGACAGGGACGTCCTGTTCCCGTCTATACGTTGGTGGCGGAAAAAGGACAGGCCCATGAGCGGCGTTTCGTGGCGCGTTGCAGTGTGCCTGGCGCCGAAGCTACCGAAGCGGAGGATGGCAGCCGGCGGAAGGCCGAACAGCAGGCGGCGGCGCTGATGCTGGCACAACTGCAAGTTGCCGTGCATGGATGAGATCAAGAGCAGCGTTCCCGACGAAGGGTACCGCAGCGGATACGTGGCGCTGCTCGGGCGTCCCAATGTCGGTAAATCCACCCTGCTGAACCATCTGGTCGGTCAGAAAATCAGCATCACGGCGCCGCGTCCGCAGACTACCAGGGATCAGATTCTCGGGATACTGACCCGCCCAGACGGACAACTGCTGTTTCTGGATACGCCGGGTGTGCATAGCGGCTATCGCAGCCTGAACCGGCACCTGCTGCGGGCCACCCGGGGGGCGCTGGAATCCGCGGATCTGGGCGTGCTGGTGGTAGAGGCGCTGCTGTGGACCCATGACGACGCGGAGGCCCTGCGCTGGTTGCAGCGGGCCGGCATTCCGCTGGTGGCTGTGGTGAACAAGGTGGATCGGGTTGCGAGCAAGGCGCGTCTGTTTCCCTATTTGCAGGCATTGGCGGAGCGTGGAGAATTTGCGGCGGTCATACCACTCTCGGCGCGCAGGGCGGCGGATGTGGAGCGTCTGGCTGATGTGCTGGTGCCACTATTGCCGCCGGCTCCGGCGGCTTTCCCGGAGGATCAGGTCACCGATCGCAATCTGCGGTTTATGGCGGCAGAAATCATTCGCGAGCAGATATTCCGGCAACTGGGTGCGGAACTACCCTACGACACCGCCGTTGCCATTGAAAGCTATCAGGTGGAAGGTGGCCAGCAGCGCATAGAGGCGACCATTTATTGCCGGAGGCCGGGGCAGAAAGCCATTATTCTGGGCGACGGCGGCAACCGTCTGCGGGTGATCGGCAGCCGGGCGCGGGAGGCACTTCAGCAGTTGACCGAAGAGCGGGTCTGGCTGGGATTATGGGTCAAGCAGAAGGAACAGTGGTCGGAAGACCATCATATCCTGCGCGAGTTGGGGTATGACGACTGAACCTGGTGATCGCGCCTGGGTACTGCATCATTACCCTTACGGAGATACCAGCCTGATCGTGGAATTGTTTACCCGGACACAAGGTCGGCTGGGGGTGCTGGCCAAAGGTGCCCGACGCGCGCGTTCTGCGCTGGCGCGGATCGAGGCGGGACGCCCCTTGTGGGTGCGCTGGCTGGGACGGGGTGAGTTACCGGTACTGGCGCAGGCGGAAGAACTGGGTTCGTTTCTGCCACTCAATCCCCTACAGAATCTCAGCCTTTTTTATGTCAACGAGCTGCTGTTGCGGCTGACGCAGCGTGGAGATCCCTTCCCCGATCTCTTTCAAGTCTATGAAGAAACCATCGGCGTGTTGCGCAGTGAACCGGGGGAAGGCTGGTATCTGCGGCGTTTCGAACGGCGCCTGCTGGAAAATCTGGGTTGGGCACCAGATCTGGCGCGTTGCGCGGAATGTGGCCGGTCTCCCGATGCGGCATCTTCAGAACACTGGTTATACCAGGCCGCACGCGGTGTATTCTGTCCGGCCCATGCGCCCAATGCTGCGGTGACCATAGAGGCGGCGGCTCTGGCCTGGTTACGGGGAGCGATGCAGACACGCAATACGCCAATCTGGAATTCCTCCCTACGGCGTTGTCTGGAACAGGAGTTGCGGGTCCATCTGGGCGGGCGCCCACTGGAGAGTCGCCGCCTCCTTACGGCATACTTGCGCAGAACACAGCCTGCGATGACGATACAGAAAAGGGAGGAGCACAGCGAATGATTGCCTTGGGGGTGAATATCGATCACGTTGCGACGTTGCGGCAGGCGCGCGGCACCCGTTATCCGGACCCGGTGGAGGCGGCCTTCGTCGCCGAACGCGCTGGCGCCGACGCCATTACCGCGCATCTGCGCGAGGATCGACGGCACATCGTGGAGCGGGATGTGGAAATTCTCAGCCAGACCCTGCGTACCCGCCTCAATCTCGAAATGGCCGTTGAGGAAGGTGTCTTGCGTGTGGCGGAGCGCCTATCCCCTAGCGACTGCTGTCTGGTGCCGGAACGCCGTGCGGAGCTGACCACCGAAGGCGGGCTGGATGTTGCCGGACAATTGTCTCGTATCAAAGAGGCCTGCCAGCGTCTGGCCGCTGCCAAGGTCAGGGTATCGCTGTTTATCGACCCCGATCCTTTTCAGTTGGAGGCGGCGATGGAAACCGGAGCGCCCGTGGTCGAGCTGCATACGGGCCGTTATGCCAATGCCGCTGATACGGCGACGCGTGCTGAAGAACTGGGCCTGATCACCAGCGCGGTAAGCTTTGCCGATAGCCTCGGTCTGCAGGTGAATGCCGGGCATGGGCTTGATTACCACAACGTGCAGGCAGTGGCAGCGATCCCCCATATCCGGGAGTTGAATATCGGCCATGCCATCGTCGCCCATGCCGTATTTGTCGGTATGGCGACGGCGGTGGCGGATATGAAGCGACTCATGCTCGAGGCGCGTGGATGATCGTGGGAATGGGGACGGATATCGTTGCCGTCGAGCGGATGGCTCGTCTCCATGCCCGCTTCGGGGAACGTCTGGCCGAGCGCCTGCTGGGACCTTTGGAGGTGGCGGACATGCCGGCGGAAGCTGCGGCCGGCGCCGCTTTTCTAGCGCGGCGTTTCGCGGCCAAGGAGGCCACATTCAAAGCCTTGGGTAGTGGCATGACCAATGGGGTGCGCTGGATGGACGTGCAGGTGGGCCACGATTCGGGTGGGCGTCCGCAATTGGTGCTGGGCGGTCGCGCGCAACAGCTCCTACAGGGGCTCGGGGATGGCGTGCGCAGTTGGCTGTCCATCAGCGATGAACGTCGCTATGCCATGGCGGTCGTGGTGCTGGAACGGGGAGGATAGGCGATGAGGGTAACGGTGGTGGGAACCGGATACGTGGGGCTGGTCACTGGCGCCTGTCTGGCGCAGGTGGGTAATCAGGTGCTGTGCGTGGATGTGGACACCGACAAGGTGGCACGGTTGCAGACCGGAGATGTGCCCATTCACGAACCGGATTTGCCCGCCATGGTACAGGAAGGCATTGCTGGCGGGCGCTTGCGCTTCACTACGGAGGTTGCCGAGGGCGTAACCCATGGGGATTTCCTTTTCATTGCCGTGGGGACGCCGCCCGATGAAGACGGTTCTGCCGACTTGCGTCATGTGTTGGCGGTGGCCGGCGACATTGGCCGACATTTGCAACGGCCGGTCACGGTTATCAATAAATCCACGGTACCGGTAGGCACGGCGCAAAAAGTCCGTGCCCGAATTGCTGCTGTTTTGCAGGACCGGGCGGCGGATATTGTCTTCGATGTAGTCTCCAATCCCGAGTTCCTGAAAGAAGGAGCGGCGGTGGCGGACTTCATGAAGCCGGACCGGATTATCATTGGTGCGGATAACATGGCGGCGGCGGAGCGAATGCGCGCCCTCTATGCCCCCTTCAACCGCAATCATGACCGGCTGATCATCATGGACCCGCCTTCCGCGGAGCTCACCAAATATGCCGCCAATGTCATGCTCGCCACCAAAATATCGCTGATGAATGAACTGGCGGGACTGGCGGAGCGGATGGGAGCGGATATCGAACAGGTGCGGCGCGGAATTGGCGCCGATCCCCGCATCGGTTACGCCTTCATATATCCGGGTTGCGGCTATGGCGGATCGTGTTTCCCCAAAGACGTGCGGGCATTGGAACACAGTGCGCGGCAGTATGATTTTGATGCGCCTCTCCTGGCTGCGGTGGAGAAGGTGAACGATCGTCAGAAGGGGCTTCTGGAGCAGAAGGTGGTGAGCGCTTTGGGCGAGGATCTTACGGGCAAAACCATTGCCGTGTGGGGCTTGGCTTTCAAACCCAACACCGATGACATGCGCGAGGCCCCCAGCCGGGTGCTTATGGAAGCCTTGTGGCGGCGCGGTGCGCAGGTGCAGGCCTATGACCCGGTGGCCATGGAGGAAGCACGACGGATCTACGGAGGAGAACGCGCCTTGCGGCTCTGCCCGGACCCTTACATGGCCTGTGAAGGGGCCGAAGCGCTGGTGATCTGTACCGAGTGGCAGCAATTCCGCAGCCCCGATTTCGTGCGGATGCACAGCCTGCTTCGCCAGTCTCTCATCGTCGATGGACGCAATATTTACGATCCGGCGGTCGTGCGTGCCGAAGGGTTTGCTTATCATGCCATCGGACGCCCCTGATATGGCCGGGGATTTGCACAGTCTGGCGCGGGCGCAGGTGGCTATCGTCGGTGACGTGATGCTCGATCGTTACTGGTTTGGCAAAGTCGAACGTATCTCCCCGGAAGCGCCGGTGCCGGTGGTGCAGGTGCGGCGAGAGGAAGAACGTCCCGGCGGCGCCGCCAACGTCGCCCTGAATGTGCTGGCGCTGGGGGCGCAGGCGCGTTTGCTGGCCCCGGTAGGGGATGACGGAGCGGGTGAGCGTTTGGGCACGCTGCTGACGGAAGCCGGGGTCAAGACGGTGCTGATTCCTGACAAGGCCTGTCCAACGACGGTGAAGTTGCGCGTCATTGGTCACCAGCAGCAGCTCCTGCGCATGGATTTTGAAGCGCAGCCCAGCCAAGCCCACAGCGACGCCTTGCGTCAGCAGGCGCCTGCCTTGCTGATCAACGCCAAGGCGCTGCTGTTGTCCGATTACGGCAAGGGTGCCTTGCGGGAAGTGGAACACCTGGTGGCACTGGGGCGCAGTCTCGGTATTCCCGTGCTGATCGATCCCAAGGGCAGGGATTATCGCCCATACCAGGGGGCGACCATCATCACCCCCAATCTCGGCGAGTTTCAGGCGGTGGCGGGCACCTGGGCGAATGAGGCGCAGTTCCGCGCGCTGGGCGAGCAGTGGCGGGTATCTCTGCAACTGGAGGCGCTGCTGGTGACGCGCGGTGAAGAAGGAATGACCCTTTTTATGGAGAATGCCATCCATCACCATCCGGCTCAGGCCCGGGAGGTCTTTGATGTAACGGGTGCCGGAGACACGGTCATCGCAACCCTGGCGACGGCCCTCGCGGCGGGTTGGGCGATGGATCGTGCGGTGGAACTAGCCAACCGCGCAGCAGGTATCGTCGTCGGCAAGCTGGGGGCGGCCGTCGTGACGGTGGAAGAGTTGGCCGCGGCGGAATCCACGCGTGAAGGCTGAGATGGTGACGACTCCGCCGCGACTGCCCGTACCGAAGCTTTTACAACGCAGGATCGGCCGGGCGGTTGCCGATTTTCGCATGATTCAGCCGGGGGATCGCGTCCTGCTCGGCCTGTCCGGTGGAAAGGACTCGCTGACCCTGCTGCACCTGTTGCGGGCCATGCAACGGCAATCCCCGGTGCCTTTTGACTTGGGCGTGGCCACCGTCGACCCCATGAGTCCGGATTATGACCCGCAGCCGCTGGTACCTTATCTGCTGGAACTGGGTATCCCGTATTTTCTGGAGCGACAGAATATTTATGAGCGGGCACAAAAGCACCTTCTACGCCCCTCTTATTGCAGTTTTTGTGCGCGCATGCGGCGAGGTGTGTTGTATCGCTGTGCGCGGCGCGAAGGCTATCAGGTCCTCGCGTTGGGGCAACATCTCGACGATTTCGCCGAAAGCTTCTTCATGTCCATGTTTTATAATGGAGAGTTGCGCACCATGAAGGCCCATTACCGAGTGCGGGAAGGCGACTTACGGGTGATTCGCCCCCTGGTGTACTGCCGGGAGAGGCAAACGCGCCAGTTTGCCACGGAGCAAGCCCTGCCGGTGATTCATGAAAATTGTCCGGCCTGTTTCGGCAAACCGACGGAGCGCCAGCACATGAAAGAACTCCTTGCCACGCAGGAAGCATACGATCCCCGCCTGTTCAAACAACTCCAGCGTGCCTTGCTGCCGCTGATGGGGCAAGGGCTGGATGGTTTGGAATTTGAGGAAGCGCATGACTGATTTTTCACAGAGTTTTTATTGGGAGACGCTGCCCTTGCGGGGCGCACGCTGCCGCCTGGACGGTATCTACGCTCGGGTGCTGCAGGATTTTTCTGGTCCGGAGGACATGGCTAAACTTCTGGGCGAGGTGCTGGTGGGCCTGGCGCTATTGGCTACCACCCAGAAAAACTATGAGCGCTTGATCATGCAGATGCAGAGCAAGGGGCCGTTGAAGCTGCTGGTGGCAGAGATGACGGCGGCGGGTGGCATGCGGGCTTACGGTCGCTGGGAGGATGGCGCTACGGTGGATTTCCAGAACCTGCCCGATGCGTTGCTCGCCATCACTGTGGACATGGGGATGGATCGGGATCGCTATCAGGGTTTGGTGGCATTACGGGAAACGCTGACGGCATCCCTGAACGCCTATTTTACAGAGTCGGTGCAGTCGCCCGCCTATTTCCGATTGGCGGTAG
>DAIEIW010000012.1:0-16606 GCA_027351205.1 Acidithiobacillus sp. | reverse complement strand
CGCGCCAGTTCACGATGGGGCAGGAATCCTTCCACGCCCTCGCCAAGCCGAATCTCGGCACCACGGCTGTCCACTGAAATCACCTCGCCCTCCACCAGGGCGCCCTTTTCATTGGCCACCACAAACTGGATGAACGGATCGGTTTCCATCTGCTTGATGCCCAGACTGATACGCTCCCGCTCCGGATCAATGCTGAGGACCACCGCATCCAGAGTATCGCCCTTCTTGAAGTCCCGTACCGCTTCTTCGCCGGTACGATCCCAGGCGAGATCGGAAAGATGGATCAGGCCGTCGATACCACCATCCAGACCGACGAACACACCGAAGTCGGTAATACTCTTGATCTGACCGGAGACACGATCGCCCTTCTGAAAGTTTTGCGCGAAGTCGTCCCACGGATTGGGCAGGCACTGCTTGATACCCAGCGAAATGCGGCGACGCTCTTCGTCGATATCGAGGATCATCACTTCGACTTCCTGGCCGACATGCAGGGCCTTGGCCGGATTGATGTTCTTGTTGGTCCAGTCGATTTCGGAGACATGCACCAAACCTTCGACGCCTTCCTCGATCTCGACAAACGCGCCGTAATCCGTAACGTTGGTGACCTTACCGAAAATTCGGGTGGCCTCCGGATAACGGCGGGCGATATCGCGCCAGGGGTCTTCACCCAGCTGCTTCATGCCGAGAGAGATACGGCCGCGCTCGCGGTCGAACTTCAGGACCAGGACACGCACTTCACCGCCCACGGTGACCACTTCGCTGGGATGCTTGACCCGGCGCCAGCCCATATCGGTGATATGCAGCAGGCCATCGATACCACCCAGGTCGATGAACGCGCCGTAATCGGTAAGGTTCTTGACCACACCCTCGAGGACCGCACCTTCCTGAATGCTTTCCAGCAGTGCGCCGCGTTCCACGCTCTGTTCCTGCTCGACCACCGCGCGGCGGGAGACCACCACGTTGTTACGCTTGCGGTCCAGCTTGATGATCTTCATCTCGAGGTCTTTGCCTTCGAGATACGCCACATCCCGTACCGGGCGCACGTCGACCAGAGAGCCGGGCAGGAAGGCACGCACACCGTCGATACTGACGGTGAAACCACCTTTCACCTTGCCGGTGAGGAAGCCATGCACCACGGCGTTGTCGTTGAAGGACTTCTCCAGGTCGACCCAGGTCTTGGCGCGGCGGGCTTTTTCACGGGAGAGGCGGGTTTCGCCCATGCCGTCTTCCACCAGTTCCAGACAGACCTCTACGGAGTCCCCGACCTTCACCTCTATTTCGCCTTCCGCATTGCGGAACTGCTCGGCAGGAATCGGCCCTTCAGACTTTAGGCCCACGTCGACGATGACAAAGTCGTTATCGACGCGGGTCACGATGCCGGTGAGCAACTCGCCAGGCTTGAGGCCCTGGGTGCTCTGGCTTTCTTCAAACATCTCGGCAAAACTGGGTTCAACAAGCATTTCAGCGTTAGGGGTGATCATAAATTTCAGTAGGCCTCATTTACCGGGCACGCCATGGGCGCCCCTTGAATCACTGCTCGATACCATAAATGGCGGTTTCAATTTTCCTGCAAAGCAGATCGAACCCAGCTTTGCAGAACCCTGTATGTGTCGGAAACGCTTTGTTCGCTGGTATCCAGGATCTTTGCATCGGGCGCGGGCCGAAGCGGTGCCACGCTGCGCTGCTGGTCCCGGGCATCGCGTTCCGCAATTTCCGCCACAACTGTGGCGAGACTAGCACTAATACCCTGTTCCATCAACTGATTCAGACGGCGCTTACCGCGTTCTTCGGCACTGGCGGTAAGAAACACCTTGAGCGGTGCGTCCGGGAAAACCACCGTCCCCATATCCCGGCCATCGGCCACCAGTCCCGGTGCCCGGCGAAAATCCCGCTGCCGCTGCAACAAGGCCGCACGAACCGCAGGAATTGCCGCAATCCGTGAGGTCAGCGCGCTGATTTGTGGGGTGCGGATTTCCGCATCCACAACGTCCCCTCCGAGTAGCACATGGGTTTCGTCGGCGGCGCCGCGAAAACCCAGCGGCAAGGTGCGCGCCAGCCCGGACAGGGCTGCTTCGTTATCTGCATCCAGTCCGGCACGTTGCGCCGCCAGCGCCAGTGCGCGGTATATAGCGCCGCTGTCCAGCAGATGCCAACCCAGATCATGGGCCAGGAGACGACCCAGCGTGCCCTTACCGACCCCGCCGGGACCGTCCAGGGTGACGACGGGGACGATATTCATGCGCTTGCCACCTCCAGCAGCAGACCCGCCTGCTGCGCCAGCGCGGGGAAACTCGGAAAGGACGTCGCCACATTGGCGCAGTCCAGGATTTCGATATCCCCCCGCGCCACCAGTGCGGCCATGGCAAAGGCCATCGCAATACGATGATCCCCGTGACTGTCCACCCGGCCGCCCAGCAGCGCTGATCCGCTGATAACGGCGCCATCCACTCGCTCTTCTACCGTGGCACCCAGCGCGCGCAGTCCACCAGCCATTACCGCGATGCGGTCACTTTCCTTGACACGGAGTTCCTCGGCACCGGCAATCACCGTCTGCCCCTTCGCACACGCCGCCGCTATGAACAGCGCGGGGAACTCATCGATAGCCAGAGGTACCAGACGGGGCGGGATAGCGATGCCTTGCAATGGTGCATAGCGAACGCGGATATCAGCGACTGGCTCACCGCCCACTTCACGCAAGGCCGTCAGATCGATCCGGGCACCCATGCGGGTGAGGATTTCGATGATACCGGTCCGGGTCGGATTGATACCAACTCCTTCCAGGGTGAGATCGGAGCCCGGCGCGATGGTGGCGCCGAGCAGGAAGAACGCGGCCGACGAAATATCGCCCGGCACCTGCAGCGCCTGCCCGCACAACCGGCCACCGCCGCGCAGGCAGGCGCGCGGGCCCTGCCGCTCCACCAGTTGCCCGAAACCTTGAAGCATCCGCTCGCTGTGATCGCGGGTAGGTGCGGGCTCGGTCACGCAGGTTTGTCCGTCGGCATACAGTCCGGCCAACAACACTGCGGATTTGACCTGGGCACTCGCCACCGGCAGGGCATAGTCGATGCCGTGCAGGGGCCGCCCATGAATATGTAAAGGTGCCCTGCCATCCTGGGCGGTGATTTCCGCGCCCATGGCACGCAACGGGTTCAGAACGCGGCCCATGGGCCGCTTCTGCAAACTGGCGTCGCCAACCAAAGTGCTGGGGAAAGACTGTCCGGCCAGCACTCCCGCCAGCAGACGCATGGCGGTACCGGAATTCCCGCAATCCAGGGGGCCAACGGGCGCGCGCAACCCCTGCAGGCCAGCCCCATGAATGCGCAGATGCCCTTTAACCGGGCCTTCCATCTGCACCCCCATGCTGCGAAAAGCGGCGATGGTGGCCAGCACATCGGCGCCCTCCAGCAGCCCCTCCACTTCAGTGACGCCTTCGGCAAGCGCCCCGAGAATAACGGCACGGTGGGAAATGGATTTGTCTCCCGGGACCGGGAAACGGCCGACAAGCCGACTGCCTGGACGAATGAGATATCGGGTCATGATTCAGCAGGTTAGCGGAGGAAATTGAAACTGTTGACGGCAGGCGCGACCATGTTCCAGAAAGGCTTTCAGGGTGCGCGTGTCGCCTCCTGCGAGCATCTGCCGGACCGTGTCGAGATTTTCCTGCAACGCCTTCAGATGTTGTACGACGGCCGATCGATTCTCCGAGAGGATGGCGGTCCAGAGATCGGGGTCAGAGGCCGCTATCCGGGAAAAATCACGCAGCCCGCCGCCGGCGAGGTCCCGCAGAGCGGGGACCTGATCCGCCAGACCCGCCATGTAGGCAAAGGCCAGCAGATGAGGCAAATGGCTGGTCGCGGCAAGAGCCTGGTCGTGCGCCTCCGGCGTCATTTGCGAGACGGTCGCACCGAGGCATTGCCAGAAGCCGCGCACAGCGTCCAGCGCGGCGGGAGCCTGTTCCGGCAGGGGCGTCAGGATGACGCGTGCGCCCTGATAAAGATTTTTCCGCGCTGCCGCAAATCCGGTTTTTTCCGCGCCCACTACGGGATGCCCCGGGATAAAGCGATTCCCCAGCCACCGATGACCCAGTTGCGCCACCGGCGTCTTGATGCTGGCGACATCGCTGACCATCCCCGTAGCAGATATATGGCGTGCCAGTTCCGGCAACTGCCGCAGGGCGATTTGCGGAGGGGTGGCGAGCAGCACCAGGTCAGCATTTCGCAACGCAGGTTCCGGTTCGCAGGTCAGGCTGATCCGCCAATACTTCGCCGCAGAACGCAGTCGTCGAACCGCTTGCGCGTCGACGACCACACCCACCAGCGATCCGGCGAAGCCCCTGCTGCGCAGGGCCTTGGCGACACTGCCGCCCATCAGGCCCAGGCCGACGATGACGATTCTCTGGAAGAGGACGTCCGGCATGCTAGAGTTCGCGGCCGATGGCCTCGGCAATCCTGCGCAGATCGCCCATCAGCGTGGTGAGTTGCTCCGGACTCAGAGCCTGATCGGCATCACACCAGGCTTCTTCGGGACAGGGATGCGATTCCACCAGCAAACCATCTGCACCCGCCGCAACGGCCGCCTTGGACAACTGCGGCACGAGCCAGGCCTTGCCGCCCGCGTGACTGGGATCGACGATGACCGGCAGGTGGGTCTCTCGCTTGAGAACCGGTATGGCCGTGACGTCGAGGACGTTGCGATAGGCCGTTTCAAAGGTACGGATGCCACGTTCGGCAAAAATAATCCTGTGGTTGCCGTGGGCGGCGATATATTCCGCCGCCATGAGCCATTCCTTTATGGTGGCGCTCAGGCCACGCTTGAGGATGACCGGCACGTCCAGGCGACCGACCTCCTTGAGGAGATCAAAATTCTGCATATTGCGCGTACCGATCTGGATGATATCCACTCCTTTTTCCAGAAACAGATCAATCTTGCGGACATCCATCAGTTCGGTAACGATGGGCAGACCGACCGCATCTGCGGCGGTCCGGAAATAATCCAAACCCTCGTCACCCACGCCCTGAAAAGTGTAGGGACTGGTACGGGGTTTGAATGCCCCGCCACGCATCAGACGGCATCCCGCCGCCTTGACGGCTTCTGCAGATCTGCGCATCTGCTCGGGCGTTTCAACTGAGCAGGGGCCTGCGATCACCTGAATCTGCCTGCCGCCGATGGGGATCCCCCGCACTTCAATGACCGTATCGGTGGATTTGAACTCGCGGCTGACGAGCTTGTAGGGCTTGAGAATGGGCATGACCTGTTCCACGGCGGGCAAGGATTCCAGTGCGCCGTCAGGCAGCAAGCGCTCGTCTCCCAACAGGCCCACCACGGTGCGCTCAGAGCCGGTACTGACCATGGGCTGCAGACCATACTGGCGAATGCGCTCCAGCAGATGCTCCATCTGCTCTGCGGTGGCTTGCGGTTTGACGATGACGATCATAGGGTTACAGGACCTCGCCCAGCATTGTAAGAAAACGTTGGTTTTCCACCGGCAGGCCAACACTGACCCGCAGATGATCCGGCATGCCGTAAGGGGTAAGCGTCCGGACGATCACGCCCCGAAGCAGCAGGGCCTCATAGACGCGCTGTCCACCTCCCGGCACGGCAAAGGCGGTAAAGTTGCCTGCAGGCGGCAGGATTGTCAATCCAAGATTGCACAATCCATCGCGGAGGGCCACGATCCCCTGACGATTGTTGGCCAGGGTAGCCTGCAGATGGGCGCGATCCGTAAGCGCTGCGTGCGCCGCCACCTGCGCCAGCGTGTTGACGTTGAAGGGCTGACGAACCCGCTCCAACACCGCCATCAGGTCGGGGTGGCCGATGCCGTAACCGCAACGCAGACCCGCCAGCCCATAGGCTTTGGAAAAAGTACGGGTAAGCATCAGGTTACTGAAGCGCCGCAGCCACCGTCTGCCATCCGGATAATCCGCCGCGTCCATCAGTTCCAGGTAGGCTTCGTCCAGCACCACCAGCGCATGGGAAGGCACGCTGTCGATAAAGGTCTCCAGGGCTTCCGCCCTAAGATACGTACCCGTGGGATTATTGGGGTTGGCGATAAAAACCAGCCGGGTATTGGCGTTGAGCAGGCTGGCCATGGCATCCAGGTCATGACCGTAATCCCGCGCCGGGGCGACCCGTACAGTCGCACCACTGGCCTGCGCGGCAATGGCATAAGCGGCAAAGGCGTACTGCGAGACAATCACCTCCGTACCCGGCCCGGCAAAGGCACGTACCGCAAGCTCCACCACCTGATCGGAACCGTTGCCGAAAATAAATTGCCCAGGGTCCAGATCGAGCTGACGGGCCAGCAACGCGCGCAACTCCGGGGCCGAGCCTTCGGGATACTGCGCCAGGGCGGGCAACACCTCGCGGATGGCCGCCAGCGCCAGAGGGCTCGGACCTAAAGGATTTTCATTGGAGGCCAGCTTTATGGCGTCACGGATACCCAGTTCCCGTTCCAGTTCCGCCAGAGGCTTGCCCGGCTGATAGGGACGCAGGTCGGATACACCCGCTGCCGTATATTCCAGATAGCTATTGCACATTTCAAAATACCGCCCGGGGATAACTGCCGAGACATCGGCAAAAGGACGCCTGTTGCGCGAGAACATCCAGCACCGGCGCGATGGCGGCATCCTGACAATGGCCAAGCAAATCGAGATAAAAGACGTACTCCCAGATGGCCGAGCGTGCCGGCCGTGACTCGATGCGCGTCAGACTGATGCCCGCGTCGGCCAGCGGTGACAGCAGCGCATGCAGACTCCCCGGACGATTGGCACCGGCTACCACCAGGCTGGTCTTGTCATTCCCCGTAGGTCGAGTATGGATTTTGCCAATGATCAGAAAACGGGTGGTGTTCTCCGGGTTGTCTTCGATCCCCGCGGCCAGAATGTCGAGGCCGTACGCTTCTGCGGCGAGGGTCGTGGAAATGGCGCTGCCATCGGCGTCCGCCGCAGCCCGTTCCGCGGCAACCGCGTTGCTGGCCACATCCACCAATTCCGCCTGCGGCAAGTGGGTCGCGAGCCACTGACGGCACTGGGCCCTGGTCTGATAATGGACGTAGACACGGCGAACAGCGGAGATGGGCACCTTGGCCACCAGATTATGGACGATGCGTAACTGGACCTCACCGCAGATCTGCAAGGGGTAATCCAGGAGCAGATCCAGACTGAGGTTGACAGAACCTTCCGTGCTGTTCTCCACCGGCACCACACCGAACCGGGCCTGGCCACTGTCCACCAGGCGGAAAATTTCGGCGATCCCCGCGGTGGGCTGCAGAACGGCCGCGCGCCCGAAATGCTTCTGCGCCGCGATCTGCGAAAACGTGCCGGCGGGCCCGAGATAAGCCACTTGCAGGGGCTGCTCCAGGGCCAGACCTGCAGAGATGATCTCCCGAAAAATGATGGCAACCTGTTCACCGGAAAAGGGCCCCGGGTTGTCGGCCATGACCCGACGGAGAATCTCCGACTCACGGTCCGGATGGTAAAAATTCACTTCGCCCGCAGCCTGTTTGACGGCGCCCACCTGCTGCGCAAGCCGGCCCCGCTCGCCGAGCAGTTGCAGGAACTGCTGATCCACCTGATCAATGGCCTTACGCAGGGCCGCCAGTTCCGGGTTTTTCATAACCGCAACATGCGGGCAGCGAGGACTCCCGGAAGGGTGGCAACCTGCTCCAGCAACACTTCCGTCAGCGGCTGGTCGACAGCAATGAAGGAGAGCGCTGCCCCCGCCGGTTTTTCGCGGCCCAGGTGAAATTGCGCAATATTGATGCCTGCTGCGCCCAGCAACCCACCGATGCGACCGATCAGACCGGGTTCGTCGCGATTCTGGATATAGAGCAGATCCCCCGCCAGAGGCATTTCCACGTCGATACCATCCAGTTGAACCAGACGGGCCTGATGCTCATGAACCAGGGTTCCCACCGCCACCCGCTCACCCTGATCCATGCGCAGCGTCACCGCAATCCGGGCGCGCAGTTCGTCGGCTGATTCGCGTTTGCGGGTTTCGATGCCTATGCCGCGCTCCTTGGCGAGAACCGGGGCGTTGACGGCGTTGATGGTTTCCGGCAGGGCACTCTGCAGAATGCCCTTGAGAATGGCGGTGGTGAGGGCCGCCGTATTGAGTTCGGCAACTTCGCCGGCATATTCGATCACCACTTCGCGCAGCCCGGAACCTGCCAGTTGCCCGAGAACCAGTCCAAGCCGCTCTCCGAGATTGAGGTAGGGCTGCAACAGCAGCAATTCCTCCTCTTTGACGGACGGCAGATTGACCGCATTCTGGACCACGCCGCGCAACAGATAGGCACTGATCTGCTCGGCTACCTGGATAGCGACATTGACCTGTGCCTCTTCGGTGGAAGCCCCGAGGTGCGGCGTACAGATGAAGTTTTCCAGTTCCAGCAAAGGATTGTCGCCATGCACCGGCTCCTTGCAGAAAACATCCAGAGCCGCGGCACGCAAGTGCCGGGATTTCAAGGCATCGTACAGGGCTGCCTCATCCACGATGCAGCCACGTGCGGCATTCACCAGAATGGCACCCGGCTTCATTTTGGCAAAGGTCTCGGCACAGAAAAGGTTACGGGTAGCATCCGTCAACGGCGTATGGACCGTTAAAAAATCGGCACGGGCCAGCAGCGTATCCATCTCCACCAGTTCCACGCCGAGATCGGTCGCACGGATTTTGGAGAGGTAAGGATCGTAGGCGATGACCCGCATCCCCAGACCTTGGGCACGGGCAATCACCAGCGAACCGATATTGCCCGTGCCGATGATACCCAGGGTCTTCTGGTAGAGTTCGACCCCCTGGAAACGGGATTTTTCCCACTGCCCCGCCTTCAGGCTCATGGTGGCCTGGGGGATCATCCGTGCCGCCGCCATCATCAGGGCGATGGCATGTTCTGCGGTCGTCACCGTGTTGCCATAGGGGGTATTCATGACGATCACGCCGCGTTTGCTGGCCGCATGGATATCGACATTGTCCACGCCGATACCGGCTCGCCCCACCACCTTCAGGCGGCTGGCAGCGGCGAGCACGTCGGCATCCACGTTGGTCGCCGAGCGTATCGCCAGACCATCGTACTGACCGATGATCGCGCAAAGTGCCTCTTTGCCCAGACCGGTTTTCACCTCCACGGCGATACCCCGTTCGTGAAATATTTCTACCGCACGTGCAGACATTTTATCGGCGATCAAAACGGTCGGCATGGTGGCGCTCCTCAACCGTGCTGGCGGGCGAAGTCCCGCAGGTAGTCCGCCAAGGTCTGTACGCCAATCTCTGGCATCGCGTTGTAAATGGAGGCGCGCATGCCGCCCACCGAGCGGTGTCCCTTGAGCTGGATCATGCCATGGCTCCTGGCGCCCTTGAGAAAGGCTTCATCCATGGCCGCATCCGCCAGCGTAAAAGGCACATTCATGCGTGAGCGATTGCGGGTTTCCACCGGGTTGGCATAAAACCCACGGGATTCATCAATGGCGTCATAGAGCAACCGGGCCTTTCGCGCGTTGATCTCCGCCATCTTTTCAAGGCCGCCGAGCTGTTTGAGCCACTTGAAAACCAGACCGGCGACATAGATGGCGAAGGTCGGCGGCGTATTATGCATGGATTCCTCCTTGGCATAGACGGCGTAATCCAGCATGGTGGCGGTGTTTGCCGGTGCGTGGCCGATGAGGTCATCACGGACGATGACCAGGGTCAGTCCGGCGGGGCCGATATTTTTCTGCGCGCCAGCGTATATCAGACCGAAGCGGCTGATATCCAAGGGTTTGGAAAGAATATGGGAAGAGGCATCGCTGACCAGCGGAATATCGCCCAGATCCGGAATGAAATCGAACTCCACGCCGCCGATGGTTTCATTTCCGGTGATGTGCACATATGCAGTGTCCGGGCTGACCTGCCAGTCCGCCTGGACGGGCACGTAGCTAGCGTGACGATCCTCGTTGCTGGCGGCAATCTCCACCGCAGCAAAGCGCCGGGCTTCCGTAATCGCTTTCTTGGACCAGATTCCCGTCTGCACATAGCTGGCCTTGCCATGACCGCGCAGCAGGTTAAGCGGAACCATGGCGAATTGCAGCGTCGCTCCGCCCTGCAAAAACAAAATCTTGTAATTGGCCGGAATGTCCAGGAGATCGCGCAGATCCTGTTCAGCCTCGGCCGCGATCTTCATGAATTCAGGACCACGATGGCTCATTTCCATGACCGACATGCCGCTGCCATGCCAATCCAGGAGCTCTGCCTGAACCTGTTCCAGAACCGCGTGGGGCAAAACTGCGGGACCAGCGCTGAAATTGAAAATGGTTTGATTCATAGTGTATTTACTGGGGCAGATCGGTCTGCTCCCCCTCCTCTTCGTCCGTATCGGCAATCAATGCCAGTCCCGCGAGTTGTTCACCCTCGCCCAGATTAATCAAACGCACCCCCTGCGCATTCCGACCGGTGCGACGGATGCTGTTCACCGCGATACGAATCAGAGTGCCGTGGTCGGAGACCAGCATCAACTCGTCCCGCTCCGTCACCGCCAGCGCGCCGACCACATCACCATTACGCTCGTTGGTCTGGATGGCAATGACGCCCTTCCCGCCCCGGTTGGTGCGGCGGTATTCGTCCACTTTCGTCAATTTACCGTAACCATTGGCCGTAGTGGTAAGGATCACCTGACTGGAGTCCACCCACTGTGCCGAAATCACCCGGTCATTCTCTTCCAGACTGATGCCGCGCACGCCCCGGGCATTGCGACCCATGGCCCGGGCCTTCGCCTCGGGGAAGCGCACCGCCATGCCATGCCGGGTAAAGAGCATGAACTCACGCTGCCCATCGGAGAGGCCAACGGCGACCAGACGATCACCGGGATCCAGGTTGATGGCATTGATCCCCTGACTGCGCGGGCGGGAATACTCCATGACCGGTGTCTTTTTGACGACGCCCAGGGAGGTAACCATGCAGACAAACTGGCCCTCGGTAAAGTCACGCACCGGCAGCACGGCGGTGATGCGCTCCGTGGGTGCCAGCGACAGCATGTTGACGATGGGCTTGCCCTTGGCACCCCGGCCCGCTTGCGGCAACTGATATACTTTTTGCCAGAAGACCTTGCCGAGATTACTGAAGAACAGACAATAGGCATGGGTCGAAGCGCAGAACATGCGTTCGACAAAATCTTCTTCTTTGGTGGTGGTGGCCATCTTGCCCTTGCCGCCCCGTCTCTGGGCATTGAAGACCGTCACCGGCTGCGCCTTGATATAACCGGCGTGGGTGAAGGTCACCACCATTTCCTCTTCGGTAATCAGATCTTCCGTCGAAATATCGCCGGTGTCCGCCACGATCTCGCTGCGCCGGGCATCCCCGTACTGATCGCGGATGGCCACCAGCTCTTCGCGGATGACCTCCATGAGCCGGGTCTTTGAGCCGAGAATCTCCAGCAACTCGCGGATGCGATCGAGCAAGACCAGATATTCATCGCGGATTTTGTCCTGCTCCAGCCCCGTCAGACGATGCAAACGCAAATCGAGAATGGCCTGGGCCTGCAACTCGGACAGGTGATATCCGTCCGTTTGCATCCCCTCCGAGGGTTCGCCACGTTCGGCCAGCAGCGCCGCAACCATGCCCGGCTCCCAGAACTTCGCCAGCATCTGCGCCTTGGCTTCCGCCGGGCTGGCCGCCGCCCGGATCAGGCTGATGAGCGGGTCCAGATTGACCAGCGCCACCGCCAAGCCTTCCAAGATATGGGCGCGGTCCCGTGCCTTCTTCAGATCAAAGACGGTGCGCCGGGTGACCACCTCGCGGCGGTGCTGGATGAAGGCCTGCAGCAGATCGCGCAGACCGAGGGTCCGCGGTGCCCCGTCCAGCAGCGCCACCATATTGATATTGAACACGCTCTGCATGACCGTATGCTGGTAGAGATTATTCAGCACCACATCGGCATTGGCATCCCGCTTGAGTTCAATGGCGATACGCATACCCGACTTGTCGGACTCGTCGCGCAGGTCACTGATGCCTTCCAGGCGCTTTTCCTTGACCATCTCGGCGATGCGCTCGATGAGCTTGGCTTTGTTTACTTGATAGGGCAATTCGGTGACGATGATGCTCTGGCGGCTGGTTTTTTTGTCCGTCTCGAACTCGCAGCGCGCGCGCATGACCACCCGGCCCCGCCCGGTGCGGTATGCTTCGATACTGCCGGCGCGGCCATGAATGAAGCCTGCCGTCGGGAAATCCGGCGCCGGGACCAGGGCAAACAAGTCTTCATCCGGGGTGTCGGGATCATCCACCAGCGCCAGACACGCACTGATCACCTCCGTTAAATTGTGAGGCGGGATATTGGTGGCCATACCGACCGCGATGCCCGCCGAGCCATTGATCAGCAGATTGGGGATACGTGCCGGCATAACCAGCGGTTCCCACTCCTTTTCATCGTAGTTGGGGCCGAAATCAACGGTCTCTTTTTCGAGATCCGCCAGCATCTCGTGGGCAATGCGGGACATGCGCACTTCGGTGTAGCGCATGGCCGCGGGGCTGTCGCCATCCACCGAACCAAAGTTACCCTGCCCGTCGATGAGCGGGTAGCGCATGGAAAAGTCCTGCGCCATACGCACCATCGTGTCATAGACGGCGGTGTCGCCGTGGGGATGGTATTTACCGATGACATCACCGACGACACGCGCCGACTTCTTGTAGGGCTTGTTCCAGTCGTTGCTCATCTCGTGCATGGCGAAGAGCACACGGCGATGCACTGGCTTGAGGCCGTCGCGGGCGTCGGGAAGGGCGCGGCCGACGATCACGCTCATGGCGTAATCGAGGTAGGACTGGCGCATCTCCTTTTCGAGACTGACAGGAATAGTTTCTTTGGCGAATTCGATCATGTGGAGACTGAGTACCCCTGATTATTTTTTCAACACGGCATTATGCCACAGCGGGGCTAAGCCTGCATGTGGCTAGCGGCCAGCGCCTGGAGCGCCACCGGGAACCCCGGGCGCGCCACGCCACGCTCGGTGATAATGGCGGTGATCAGACTGGCCGGGGTGACATCAAAAGCCGGATTGCGCACTTCGACACCTTCGGGTGCCACCATGTGGCCGGCGCACTGCTGCACCTCGGCGGCGGGGCGCTCTTCGATGACGATGCCGCCGCCATCGGGCATGGCGAAATCCACCGTACTCAAAGGCGCCGCAACGTAGAAAGGAATCTGATGATATTGCGCCAGCACGGCGAGGCCGTAGGTGCCAATTTTGTTTGCCGCGTCGCCATTGGCGGCAATGCGGTCGGCACCAACGATCACCGCATGGATCAGGCCCTGCTGCATCAGATAGGCGGCGGCGCTGTCGGCATGGAGATGAAAGGGAATACCGTCCTTCTGCAACTCCCAGGCGGTGAGGCGCGCGCCTTGCAGCCAGGGCCTGGTTTCGTCAGCATAGATATGGAGCTGCTTACCCGCAGAAATCCCTGCACGAATCACGCCCAGTGCCGTGCCGTATCCGCCGGTCGCCAGACTGCCCGTATTGCAATGGGTGAGGATGCCACCCTCCGCCGGCAAGAGCTCCGCGCCATAACGGCCCATACGCTGGTTATCGGCGATATCATCTCGGAGCAAGTCATGGGCGGCCTGTAAAAGCGCGGCGACGGCCTGCCCCGCGGTAGACGCCGATTGCGCCAATGCCAGTTGCCGGTCTGTCGCCCAGGCGAGATTCACCGCAGTCGGTCGTGCCGCCTTGATCTCGTCGGCGGCACTCAGCAGACGTACCTGCCAGTCCGCATGTGTGCTCGCCTCGCGCACGGCCAGTGACATGGCATAAGCGGCGGTAATGCCGATTGCCGGCGCACCACGCACTACCATCTGCCGAATCGCTACCGCCACCGCACGATAATCACTGAGCTTCAACCAGGTTTCCTGCCGCGGCAACAGCCTTTGATCGAGAAGGCAGAGCTGACCCTCCTCCCAACGGATGGCACGAATTTGGTCGGCACTGGACACATATCCTCCTCGGCAAGATACCAGGTCAGTCGGGAGCGGAACACCGCAGTATGGTGTGCTCAATATACGGGCAGTTGAAAAGTCTGTAAAATGCGCCGGAATGTCCAGACCCCATGCTTTCGGGGCACTCCCGCTTTCACCATCAGGTCCACTCATGTCTTCTGCCAGCCCATACCCCATTCTTCGCCTGCGTCCCAAGGAGGATCGCCGCCTCCGCGCCGGTCATCTATGGGTCTACAGCAACGAAATCGATGTCCAGAAAACCCCCCTCACCGCTATCACTCCAGGCAGCGTCTGCCGGATGGAAGACGCCCAGGGCAAGGCCCTGGGGCTCGCCCATGTTAATCCTCATACCCTGCTCTGTGCGCGTTTATTGAGCCGTGACCCGCATGTCCGCATCGATGAAGGCTTTTATCGCACCCGCTTACAGCAGGCTTTGCTGATGCGGGAGCGTCTGTTCAGTGCGCCTTTTTATCGCCTGGTGCATGGTGAAGGCGATGGTTTGCCGGGCTTGGTTATCGACCGCTATGAGGACCATCTGGTGCTGCAGGCAGGTAGTCTCGGCATGGATCGCGACTTGCCCCTGATCACGGCGGCTTTGCAGGGCCTGCTGCGCCCGGCGGGCATTTTGTTGAAGGCCAGCGGCGCGGCGCGGCGACTGGAAGGGTTGGAAGACCGCGCCGAAGTCCTTTTCGGGCATATCCCGGAGCGGCTGGAGGTTTGGGAAAACGACTGCCTGTTCCAAGTTGACCCGCGCGGCGGGCAAAAAACCGGCTGGTTTTATGACCATCGCGCCAATCGTCGCCGCTTGCGGGACTTTGCCCAAGGGCGCCGGGTGCTGGACTGCTTCGCCTATCTCGGCGGCTTTGCCATCCCGTTGGCCAAGGCCGGGGCAAGCGCCGTCACCGCCGTGGACAGTTCGGCACCGGCCCTGGCGATCCTCGAAGAAAACGCCCGGCGCAACAAGGTTGAGGGCTTGCGCAGTATTCACGGCGATGCCATGGAGACGCTACACAATTTACGCGACCGCGGTGAGCAGTTTGATCTCATCGTCCTTGATCCCCCGGCTCTGATCAAATCGAAGAAGGATTTCAAGGAAGGCAGCATCGCCTATCGCCGCTTTAACGACATGGCCATGCGTTTGCTGGCCCCCGGCGGCATCCTGTTCTCGGCGTCCTGCTCGCATCACCTGAGCCGGGAAACGCTGCTCAGCCAGATCGCTTTTGCCGCCCAGCGGGGGAACTATCAGATCATCGGTGAAGGCAGTCAGGATATGGATCACCCCGTTCACCCAGCGGTGCCAGAAAGCAACTACCTCAAGGGCTTCTTCATCCACCGTCGGGAAGAGTTACCCGAAGAGGCAGAAAAGACCGCCTGATCACCAAGCGCGGTGGATTCTTGTCGCCATGCCCGGTGACAGGTACAATCGCGCCCACGCCGGCGTAGCTCAGTTGGTAGAGCAACCGATTCGTAATCGGTAGGTCGGAGGTTCGACTCCTCTTGCCGGCACCATAAAAACAAGCACCTGGCTTAACGGCCATGTGCTTTATTTATGCCCGACGGACTTTCCGGACCATCCGCATCCGGATGGCAAGACCTGTAACACGACTCAGATACCGCTTACCTTTCCTGGCCCATTTCCAGCGCCTGCGCCACTGCCTCTTCCACCCGTTCTATCCAGATGAAGGTAAGTTGTTGCCGGGCGTTCTCGGGGATGTCTTCGTAATCCCGGCGGTTGCGTGCGGGCAATAGCACCGTGTGAATACCGGCACGCAGGGCCGCCAGGACCTTTTCCTTGATGCCCCCGACGGGCAGGACCAGGCCGCGCAGACTGATCTCGCCGGTCATGGCCACATCCGGCCGCACCTTGCGGCCCGTCAGCAGGGATATCAACGCCACAAAAAGCGTCACCCCCGCGCTGGGCCCGTCCTTGGGGATGGCACCGGCGGGGATGTGGATATGGATATCGCTCTTGTCGATGCTCTCCTGGGCGATCTGCCAGTCCGCCGCCCGCGCCTTGACCAGGCTCATGGCCGCCTGGGCGCTCTCCTTCATGACATCGCCCAACTGGCCGGTCAGGATGAGGCGGCCGTTACCGGGGCTCTTGCTGGCCTCGATGAAGAGGATATCCCCGCCCACCGGCGTCCAGGCCAGCCCGGTGGCCACGCCGGGCAGCGCCACCCGCGAGGCGACTTCGTTTTCAAAGCGCTGGGGGCCGAGGATGGCGGCCAGGTCATCGGGGCGGATCTGCATCCCGCTGCTGCTGCCCTCGGCAATGCGCACCGCCACCCAGCGGCAGACGGCCCCCAGTTCGCGCTCCAGGTTACGGCAGCCCGCCTCGCGGGTGTAGCCGCGGATGAGGGCCAGCAGCGTATCCTCTTCCAGGACCAGTTGCTCCGCCGTCAGGCCCGCCGCCTCCCGCTGCCGGGGCAGGAGGTAGCGACTGGCGATATGCATCTTGTCCTCCTCCGTATAGCCCGAGAGCGCGATGATCTCCATGCGGTCCCGCAGAGGACCGGGGATGGTATCCAGGACATTGGCCGTGGCGATGAAGAAGACATGGCTGAGGTCAAAGGGCATGGCCAGATAGGTATCGCGAAAGGTGCGATTCTGCTCGGGGTCCAGTACCTCCAGCAGGGCGGCGGCGGGATCGCCGTG
>DAIEIW010000004.1:0-10015 GCA_027351205.1 Acidithiobacillus sp. | reverse complement strand
CATATAAGGGATGAGGTCGTTGCCGAAGTCGTGGGTGGAATCGGGGCTGTCGGAATCGCGAATGAGTTGTTCATAGAGGAAGTCGGTGTTGAATACGTAGATACCCATGCTCGCCAGGGCGCGATCGGGATTGCCGGGGGTGGGGACCGGATCCTGGGGCTTTTCGGTAAAGGCGGTGACGCGATCCTCGCTGTTGACGGACATCACGCCGAAGGATCTGGCTTCTTCCAGCGGCACCTCAATGCAGGCGACACTCATGTCGGCCTGGTTTTGGACGTGCTCGGCAAGCATCTGTCCATAATCCATTTTATAAATATGATCGCCCGCCAGGATGATCACAAAACGCGGGCGGTGGGCACGGAGGATGTCGATGTTCTGGAAGATGGCGTCGGCGGTGCCCTTGTACCAGCCGGTATTCATGCGCTGCTGGGCGGGAAGAATCTCGGTGAACTCGCTGAACTCGCCGCGGAGAAACCCCCAGCCGAGCTGGATATGGCGGATGAGACTGTGAGATTTGTACTGGGTGAGGATACCGATGCGACGAATCCCGGAATTGAGACAGTTGGAGAGGCAGAAGTCGATGATGCGGAATTTGCCGCCGAAGGGAACGGCGGGCTTGGCACGCCAGTCGGTCAGCGGACCGAGGCGGCTGCCTCGCCCCCCGGCGAGCACCAGGGCCAGGGTATTTTTGGTGAGGTTGCTGACGAAGCGGGGTGAGTTGGTTACTCCGAGACTGCCTTCTTCCGACATGACCATCTCCTTTTCGGGCACGGGATACGACCTTACCTGGGAGTATAGGTGAGATTGCCGGCGCGCTGGCTTTTAAGGTACTGAACTTGTCCGTTGGCGGCAAGGGCTCCGTGCATGAACAAGCCGTGCGCCGGGTGGAGCGGCGCAGCTCTGCGGATGTGTTATGCTCAAAAGGTGTTGGCATGACGATGAAGCAGGAATGGTTCCACCCCGGATGGCGGGTAGAGGAGGGTGCGGTGACGGCAATGCAAAAGCGTGGCAGTACGGTGAGCGGTCCGTCCGGCGACAGTGAAGACGGTTTGGCCATCCGTGAGGCGCGTCATCACGACCCCTTCGCCTGGCTGGGTCAGCATACGGTTGATGGGCGGAGCGCGCAGCGGGCCTTTCTGCCCGGAGCCTTTGGTGTGGAGATACAGACGCCGGCAGGATGGGTGGCCATGGAACAGAGCCATCCTGCCGGCATTTTCACCCATCAGGGCGAGGTCATACCAGTGCCTTACCGCCTGCGCTGGGAGGACCGGCAGGGACTTCACGAACGCCATGACCCTTATGTCTTCGGCCCGGTGCTGGGGGATCTGGAGGTCTACCTCTTCGGCGAGGGGCGCCTCTATGAAGCCTATCGTCACCTCGGTGCGCACCGCCGCCATCACGAGGGAGTGGATGGGGTGTTATTCGCCGTATGGGCGCCCAATGCGGGACGGGTCAGTGTCGTCGGTGATTTCAATGATTGGGACGGCCGCGCCCACCCCATGCGCGCGCGCGGCCAGAGCGGCATCTGGGAACTGTTCATCCCGGACCTCGCCATTGGCGAAATCTACAAGTTCGAGATCCGTCACCGCGATTCCGGGGCGGTATTTGTCAAGACCGACCCCTACGCCCATGCCTTTGAGCTCAGACCGAGTACGGCGGCACGCGTGGTGGAAAATGACCACGTCTGGGCGGATCAGGACTGGATGGCGGCTCGGGCCGGTCAGGACTGGCAGCACGCCCCCATGAACATCTACGAAGTGCATCTCGGTTCCTGGCAGCGTGATGCGGCGGGCCATTTCCTCAGTTACGCGGCGCTGGCGGAGCGCCTGGTGCCCTACTGCAAGGACATGGGCTATACCCACATCGAACTGATGCCGGTGATGGAACACCCTCTGGACGAATCCTGGGGCTATCAGGTGAGCGGCTATTTTGCGCCCACCAGCCGCTTCGGTACGCCCGACGGTTTCCGCGCCTTTGTGGACCAGTTTCATCAGGCGGGCATCGGTGTGCTCCTGGACTGGGTGCCGGGGCATTTCCCCCGGGATGACTGGGGGCTGGCGCGCTTCGATGGTACCCCGTTGTATGAACATGCCGACCCGCGCGAGGGTGAGCACAGCGACTGGGGCACTTATATTTTCAACTTCGGACGCAACGAGGTGCGTGGTTTTCTGCTGGCTAACGCCTGCTACTGGGCGGATGGTTTCCATATCGACGGGTTGCGCGTGGATGCGGTGGCGTCCCTGCTCTACCGCGATTATTCGCGCCAGGAAGGCGAGTGGATTCCCAATCGGTACGGTGGCCGGGAAAATCTCGAAGCCATCGATTTCCTGCGCGAGATGAATGTGGTCCTCAATGAGCGTCATCCGGGCATCCTTACCATTGCCGAAGAATCCACGTCCTGGCCGATGGTCTCCCGCCCCACCTATGTGGGTGGCCTGGGTTTTTCCATGAAGTGGAATATGGGTTGGATGAACGATACCCTGGCCTATCTGGAGCAGGACCCGGTCTATCGGCGCTTTCACCAGAACGACCTGACCTTCAGCCAGCTTTACGCTTATTCGGAAAACTTCGTGCTGCCCTTGTCCCATGACGAAGTGGTGCATGGCAAGCGTTCATTGCTGGACAAAATGCCGGGGGATGCCTGGCAGCGTTTTGCCAACCTGCGTTTGCTCTTCAGCTACCAGTTTGCGCATCCCGGCAAGAAACTGAATTTCATGGGCAACGAGTTCGGCCAGGGACGGGAGTGGGATTGCGGGCGGGCCCTGGAATGGGACCTGCTGCATTGGGACTGGCATCAGGGTATTCAGCGATTGAGCCGGGATCTGGCCCATCTCTACCGGGATGTTCCGGCCTTGCATGCGCAGGATTTTCAGGGCGAGGGCTTCTCCTGGGTGGATTGCCATGACGCCGATCAGTCGGTCTTGAGTTTCCTGCGCTGGGACCGGGACGGCGGTTTCGTGCTGGCCGTGTTCAATTTCACGCCGGTGCCACGGCGCAATTATCGTCTGGGGGTGCCGGCTGCGGGTCGGTACCGGGAGATATTCAACAGCGATGCGGGCGCCTATCACGGCAGCAATGTGGGCAATCTGCCGCAGCAGGCCCAGGACCAGTCGTGGATGGGTCTGTCCCATTCGCTGGAACTGGTCCTGCCGCCCCTGGGCGCGATTTATCTACAGCTTACCGGGGTAGGCTGAACCCAGGGGGCGGCGATGTTGGTAGTTTATATCGTCATTGCGTTTGGCGCCGGGCTGGCGGAGCTTTTTACGGGCACGTTCTACCTGGCGGCGGTAGCGCTGGCGGCGCTGTTTACCGCGATCACCGGGCTGCTCCTGCCGGGTGCGGTGCTGCACTGGATTTTTCTCGGATTCTGCCTGGTTCTGCTGCCCGCCGGAGTGTGGCTGCGGCATCGCTTGGCGGGAAAAAGCAAAGATCTCGGTGATTTCGATCTGGGGCAGGGGGTGGATGTCGTCAGCGGACCGGACAGCAATCAACAATACAGTGTGCGTTATCGCGGTGCCGAGTGGCTGGCGGTCGTCGATGATGGCCCGCCCCCCCATCCGGGGGACCGGGCCGTTATCATCGCCAAGACCGATAATCTGCTACATTTAGGGGTGCTACCCAAGCAAAATTCCGGCAAGGAGCCGCTATGTCCTCCCTCATCGTCGTCCTGATCGTTGTCGTTGCGGCTTTCTTCATCCTGCGAACCACTATTCGGGTCGTGCCTCAACAGCGCGCCTGGGTCGTCGAGCGCCTTGGTAAATATCATACAGTGCTGGAGCCGGGGCTGAATTTTATCATCCCTTTTCTGGACCGCATCGCTTTCCGTTTCGATATGCGCGAGGTGCCCATGGAGGTGCCGGCGCAGGTGTGTATTTCCCTGGACAATACCACGATGACCGTGGACGGCGTGCTCTATCTGCAGATTACGGATTCCGTAAAGGCGGCCTACGGCTCCAGCAACCCTTTTACATCGGTGATACAGTTGGCGCAGACCACCATGCGTTCAGAAATCGGCAAGCTGCATCTCGATGCTGCGCTCTCGTCCCGGCAGTTGCTGAATACTGCTGTCGCGGCATCGGTGGACGAGGCGGCGATCAACTGGGGCGTCAAGGTGCTGCGCTATGAGATCAAGGACATTACTCCGCCTCAGGAGATCATCCGCGCCATGGAGCTGCAGATCACGGCCGAGCGGGAAAAACGGGCACAGATCGCCAAGTCCGAAGGGCAACGGCAGCAACAGATCAACACCTCCGAGGGACAGCGGCAGCAGGACATCAATGTCGCCGATGGCCGCAAACAGGCGGAAGTGCTGCGCGCTCAGGGTGAGGCTGCGGCTATCCAGTTGGTGGCGGAAGCCACTGCGGCCGCCATCCGGGTCATCGGCGATGCTGCGCAAGCCCCGGGCGGTATCGAGGCCCTACAGATGCAGTTGGCCAAGGACTATATCGAAAAATGGGGCAACCTGGCCAAGGCGGGCACCAGTCTGGTGATCCCGGCGGATCTGGGCAATATCGGTGCACTGGTGGGTACGGCGCTCTCCATGGTCAAACAGTCGGGCGGGCAGGACGGGGCAGCGAAAGCCTGAACACCGCCTGAGCTGCCTTCGAAACCAGGATTCGCGGGGGCATAGGGACAAGGTGAAGAACGATGGTGCCATGGGGCCTGGGTCAGATGGTCCCGGCTACTACTTCCGGCCAGGCTGCATTGTCCAGCCAGACATCCGCTGCTGTGCCTACCGTGGCGGCGGGAATGGGCTCGCCCCGCCGCCAGGCCGTGAGTGCCGGCCGCTTGCCGCCGCCGGCAGCCATAAAAAACATTTCCCGCGTGTATTGTAAGCGCCAGCCGCTCAGGCTCACCCTTTGGGGTGGCGCCTTGGCGGCGTCGTGGATGGCGATCGTGGCGGGGCCGTTCTTTTCCATGCCCCAGTCGTGGCCGGGGAACAGGCTGGCCGTATGGCCGTCTTCCCCTACTCCCAGCAGGACCAGATCGAAGGCATGGGGCGGAAGAACCGCGGCGTAGTCGCGGGCGGCCACATCGGCACCTCGTTCCGCTGGGATGTGATGAATCTGCCGTGCCGGGATGGGCACCCGGGACAGCCAGACCGTGTCCAGCATCAGGCTGTTGCGATCCGGGTCCTGGGGCGGCAGACAGCGCTCATCCCCATGATAGAGGTGCCAGCACTGCCAGTCCCTGCCCAGTTGCGGAAGCAGTGCGTAAGCCGCACGGGGGGTGGTGCCGCCGGCGACCACCAGATGGAAGGCGCCGCGGGCGGTGATGGCCTCCTGGGCCATGCGGGCGATAGCCGCCGCGAGTCGCCGGGCGAGCGCTTCGGGATCGGGATGAATATGCCAGGTATTGCGGTGCCGAGCTGTTTCCATGCGGATGTGCTCCCGTGTGTTCCCGATCTTCGGCAAAGGATAGCCCCACTTTGCAGCTTGGGTCTATGATGCTGCTTATTTGGATATTGCCCTGAAGGAGGCAGAGATGGGTGGTCTGGAGAACTGGGTGGGCAATACCCCCCTGTGTGAGTTGCGGCGCCTGTCGCCCCATGCGGGGGTGCGGATTTTCGGGAAGATGGAGGGGAACAATCCCGCCGGTTCGGTCAAGGATCGTCCCGCCGTGAACATGATTCGTCGGGCGCTGGAGCGGGGCACCATCACCCCCGCTACACGTCTGATCGAACCGACCAGCGGGAATACGGGTATCGCCCTGGCCATGGCGGCATCGGTACGCGGATTGTCCATGACCCTGATCATGCCGGACAATATGAGCATCGAAAGGCGCCAGGTGATGCGTGCCTACGGTGCGGAGGTGATTCTCACCCCCGCGGCCCGGAGTATTGAAGGTTCCATCGATCTTGCGCACCAGATGGTGGCTGCGGGAGAGGGCTTCATGCTCGATCAGTTTTCCAATCCCGATAATCCCGAGGCACATTACCTCGGTACCGGGCCGGAGATCTGGCGCGACACCCGCGGCGCCGTGACCCATTTCGTATCGTCCATGGGGACGACGGGGACCATCATGGGTACCTCCCGCTATTTGCGGGAAGTCTCGCCGGGTATCCAGATCATCGGTGTACAGCCGACGGAAGGGGCCAGAATTCCCGGTATCCGCCGTTGGCCGCAAGCCTATCTGCCGCGCATCTACCATCCCGAGTCCGTTGACCGGATTGTCGATGTGAGTCAGGAAGAAGCTGAGGAGATGACCCGGCGCCTGGCGCGGGAAGAAGGAGTGCTCGCAGGCATCTCGTCGGGCGGAGCGCTGGCGGCGGCGATACGGGTGGCGCAGCGTCTGGAGGTTGGCGTGATCGTCGTCATCATCTGCGACCGGGGTGACCGCTACCTCTCTACGGGCGTTTTTCCGGCCTGACGGAATGATGCACGGGCGCAGCAGGGCGTTACCGAGAATCGTCCGGTGGCTGCTGTTGCCGTGCCTGGGACTCGCGGTCAGCGGCGCCGTCGGGGCGCAGGTTCTGGAAATCAGCGCCGCAGATGTCAGCGGAGCAGGCTGGACGGTGCAGCACCCGCGTGTGACGCTGGCCACATCGGCGCAAGGCGACCAGTTGCGCCTGGCGGTGGGTGCCGTGCAGGCGGGCAGACGCAAGCTTTGGCGGCGTGCCCGATTGCAATGTGGGCTCCAGACGACGCAGGGTTGGGCGTGTCCTCAGGGCTATCTGGTGGTGGACGGCAGCCCGTGGGGCGCACTGCATGGCGATGGGCAAGTACAGTTGCGGCAGGTGGGCGGCAGCGGGCAGGCCGTGCTGGCAGTGCGTGGTGCGCAATTCGGCAGCGCCCGGGTGCAGGTGCAAAGTACCGCCGCCGGACAGTGGCATCTGACGGGTGCGGGCAGCCTGCCGGTTGCCGGTCTGGTGCGCGCCTTCACCCTGCTGCCCGCGTCCTGGCAGACCTCGGGACAGGCCCGGTGGCAAGTCCGGGCGCAGGGTGCAAGCTGGGCACAGGCCCGTCAGATGGCCTTTGGACTGCAGGGCAGCCAGCTCCAGTTCAGCAGCCCGGACGGTTTGCAGGGCGCCCAGGGTGTCGCATTGCAGCTCCAGGGGGCGGGTGTCTACAGCGGGCGGTGGCATGGCAGTGCCCGGCTGCGCTGGACCGCAGGGGGCATTCTCTGGAGTCCGTGGTACTGGACGGCCCCCGCAGAACCGGTGCAGGTACAAACCCACTGGCAGCAGACGTCCAGGGCTTGGCAACTGGACGAGGGAAGCCTCCGTTGGCCCGGCCTCGGGCGGGGCGGTTTTGCGCTGTACTGGCCGACCCAGAGCGGAGTGCTGCGCTGGCAGATCCGGGATATGAATGTGGGCATGGCGCCCCTGTATGCGAACTGGATCAAACTGCTGGCCCTTCCCGGAGGTCTGGCGGCTGGGTTGCAGGTCTCGGGGCAGGTGCGGTTTTCCGTGGCGGGAGAAGGGGGGCTGAACGCTCTGCGATGGGATCTGCGCAATGCGACCGTTTCCAGCCCGAACAGGCTTCTTGCGATGACCGGCGTGAATAGCCGGGGCGCGTGGAGCCGTACCGGTAAAATTTCCGCTGCCACACTCCGCTGGCAGTCGGGGGCGCTCTATCGTATCCCTGTGGGTCCGCTGCATGCGGATCTGGTGGTCGATCCCCAGGGCTTCCATCTGCAGCAGCCCTTTACCCTGACCATGTTGGGGGGCGGGCTGCATTTCCGGCAACTGGCGGCGCGTTGGACGGGGCCCCGGTCGGGTTTCAGCATGAGCGGCGACCTGCAGGGGGTCAGCATGGCCCAGTTGACCAGGATCATGCACTGGCCGCCGTTTACCGGAACGGTGTCGGCGACCATACCGGAGCTGCAGTATCATGCGGGGGACATCAGCACCAGCGGCGCACTTTCCGCCCAGGTATTTGGCGGTACAGTGCGAGTGAATGACCTGCACGTTGAGAATTTCTTTGGCGTTTTGCCCCTGTTGCACGCCAACGTCGAGATTTCCGGGGTGCGACTAAAGCCTCTGACCGACGCCTTTCACTTCGGCTACATCAGCGGCGTACTCAATGGCGACGTAAAAAATCTCGCCCTGCTGAACTGGTCGCCGGAGGCCTTTGACGCGCAGTTCCATACTGTTCCCGTTCCTGGCGTACGTCAGGAAATCAGTTATGCTGCGGTCCAGAGCCTTACTCGACTGGGTGGAGGTGACGGCATCGGCGGATTTTTTCAGGGCCTGTTTTTGCGGATGTTCAAGACCTTTGCTTATGCGCATCTGGGGATGGGGGTGCGGCTCAGGCATGGTGTTGCCGAATTGTCCGGAGTGGGGACCGAAGATTCCGGTTTTGTGATCCTCCAGGGCCAAGGGCTGCCCAGGGTGGATATAGTGGGGTACAATCGCCGGGTAAATTGGAGCGAACTGCTGGCGCGTCTGCAAACCGCCATGCGCAGTGGCGCCCAGCTTCAGACAGGAGAGTAAGCATATGACGAGGCAGGATTGGCTGAAAACGCAGGGCTGGCGCAGTGTGCTGGCCGTGGGGTTGCTTATGGCGCTGTCCGCTTGTGTGACCGTCAACATCTACTTCCCGGCTGCGGCAGCACAGAAACTGGCGGATCAGGTGGTCGGCGAAGTGTACAAGGCGGCCGCCAAAGGCGCCCTGCTGGCTCCGGTTGCGCCCGCCGTATCGGTACCCGCGCCGCCGGCTGCCCCGACACGGTCCGCAGCCCCCGCCAGCAACGCCCTGAGCATGGCATCCCCCTACCATGCGGCCAGCTACCTGCTCGCCATGGGCTTCTCCGCCATCAGCGGCACGGCGGAGGCTGCCGCCAACCTCGATGCTTCCAGCCCCGGAGTGCAGTCGGCCAGGGCGCAGCTTGAGGCGATAGCAGCGCAGATGCGCCCTTATTTTGTCAGCGGCGCCGTGGGTTTTACCGCCAATGGTCTGGTTGCCATCCATGATGCCGCGGCTGTGCCCCTGCAGCAGCGGGCGGCCCTGAATGGTCTCGTGAACAGCAATAACAGCGCACTCAGCAACCTCTACCAGCAGATCGCCGATGCCAATGGTCATCCCGAGTGGGCGGGTCAAATTCAGCAGACTTTTGCCCAAGCCTGGATCAACAAGGCACCGGCGGGATACTGGTATCAGTCGCCCAGTGGTCAATGGCAGAAGAAATAGCCACTGCCTTGCAGAATGTGCTGGTTTTCGACATCGAGACAGTGCCCGACGTTGCCGGCGGGCGGCGGGCGCATGGCATTGAACTGGCGGATGACGCGGGCGTAGCGGAATTGCTGCAGCACCAGCGTCGCATCGAAACCCAGGGCGCAACGGAGTTTCTGCGCCCCTATCTGCACCGGGTAGTCGCTATTTCCGCGCTCTGGTGGCAGGGCGGACAGGTCAAGCTCAGTAGTTTCGGCAAGGTGGACGATGACGAGGTCACTCTGGTCACGGCCTTTTTTCAGTTCATTCAGCGCCATGCCCCGCAACTGGTATCCTGGAACGGCGCGGCCTTTGACCTCCCGGTGCTGCATTACCGCGCCCTGCTCCACGGCATCCCTGCCGCCCGCTACTGGGAGCATGGCGAACAGGACCAGAACTATCGCTGGAACAATTACACCAGCCGTTACCACGAGCGCCATCTCGACCTCATGGATGTCCTCTCCGCCTATCAGGCGCGCAATGTCGCCCGCCTTCAGGACATCGCGTTGCTGTTGGGGCTGCCCGGCAAGCTGGGAATGAGCGGTGCGGAGGTCTGGACCCATTATCAGGCAGGGGAGCTGGCGGGCATTCGCCACTACTGCGAAGTGGATGTGCTCAACACGGCCTTGGTCCACCTGCGTTTTGAACTGACCCGCGGGCATCTCGACAGATCGGCTTATGATGTTTGCCAGACCCTGTTGCGGTCTTACTTGCAAAGCCGGGACGAGGCCCACGTCCAGGAATTTCTCACCCTGTGGCCAGAGAATCTGCATGTCGCGTCCCAAGCCCATCCATAACGCTCAGCCTGAGCAGGTGTTTATCGAAAGTCTGGATACCGAGGGACGCGGAATTGCCCGTGTGGA
>DAIEIW010000002.1:0-8615 GCA_027351205.1 Acidithiobacillus sp. | reverse complement strand
GGCCGCTGGAGGCGGAGGCGGTCGCTGATTTCGTGCATGCCTTTGTCCTCGGTACGGGGGATGCGGACACGCCGCTGCTGGCTCTGTACCAGCATCTGGGATGGGTGCATGCGGCAGAAGAGTCCGCGATGCATCATGGGGGTTACGAGCATGCGGATCTGGCTGCCTGTCCGATCACCGCCTGGCTGCACGCCCATGCGCCGGAACTGCCCGGGGTAGAGGCTTTGCTGGCCGAGCATGAAGCGGTGCATGCCTTGGGGCAGGAAATCCTTCAGGTACGGCAAAGCGGAACGCGCGAGGAACTGCATCGGCTGCTCGGGCGACTGCATGCGCATAGCCACCGATTTCAGGAAGGGCTGGGGCGGGCGGTGCGGGCCATGCGGGACAACGCGGCGGCCTCCTGATCAAAGCGCAGGGATATGGGCCGGTGGATGATATTTCCTCCGGCCATCCTGAAAAGATGACAGAATCCCATATTGCCAGCAGAATATGACAGTTTCACGAATGCTGTCGCAGCGCAGTCGTTGGTATGACTCGGGAGATCATGGTGCTTAATTTACTCAACTTTGAATATAAAGAACTTTTTACTTCTGAAGGGCTCGCGCGGCTGGATGGGGAATTTCTTCGTGTACTGGCGGAAAAAGACCAGACCCTGGTGGAAGACCTGCAGGTATATCGTGCCGCCGGAGCGCGGCCTGCGGATAAAGCCCAGAGCGAGTTTCTGTTGCGGCTTGCGCCGCACCTGGAACAATTTGTCGCGCAACTCTTCCGCCTGGGGCCGGAAGTGGCGGAGTTGCAGGCCCGGACCCGCAGCCATGATGTGGTCATGTCGTTCAAAAAGCATTTCGTATTGCGCCGCGCGCGCCGTTACCGGGGTGAATTCCCCGAAACCTTTGCCGATCTGGATCAGTGGCTGGACAGCGAAATCCGGCAACGCGGCTGGCCGCTGGAAGATCGTGAATGGGCCATTGCCCGGCTGGGTGAAGCATGGCTCGAGGATGAAGCGGCTCATGCCGCGGCCATCGACCGTCTGACCCGGTGGTGTGCCCGTATCCTGAGTGATCCGCAGGCCGCCCTGGCGGTGCAGGGCTGGTCCAGTTTCCGCCTGCCCCAACGAGTGGACCACGAGGCACTGGTACCCTTGAAACGTCGGGAGGATCTCCCCGGTGCACCCTTCGTGGCGCTGGACGGCACCCTGCGGCGCCGCGACAGCTTTCATCTGACCGACCTGCGCATGGACGCCCGCAGCGTCCAGAGTGAAGTCCATTATTGTTTGTACTGCCATGATCACGACGGGGATTTTTGTTCCAAGGGCTTTCCGGAGAAAAAGGGTGTACCGGAACTGGGTCTCAAGGTAGACCCCCTGGGCGTCACCCTGACGGGCTGTCCCCTGGAAGAAAAAATCTCCGAGATGCAGGTACTGAAGCGGGACGGATTCCATATCGCCGCCCTGGCCATGGCGATGGTGGACAACCCCATGGTTCCGGCCACCGGACACCGCATCTGCAACGACTGTATGAAGGCCTGCGTTTACCAGAAGCAGGATCCGGTGAACATCCCCCAGATTGAAACGCGGATCCTCACGGATGTGTTGAATCTCCCCTGGGGCGTGGAGCTCTACGATCTGCTGACCCGCTGGAACCCGTTGCGCGCCGTGCAATATCTGGCGCAGCCCTACAACGGGCGCAAGGTACTGGTGGCGGGCATGGGCCCGGCAGGCTTCACCATGGCCCATCATCTCCTGCAGGAAGGTTGTGCGGTGGTCGGTATCGATGGCCTGAAAGTCGAACCCCTGCCCCGGCACTGGCTGGAGCAGCCCATCCGCGACTGGAGCAGCCTGCAGGAGGACCTCGACGAACGCATTCTGCTCGGTTTTGGCGGTGTGGCCGAATATGGCATTACCGTGCGCTGGGACAAGAATTTTCTCAAACTGATCTACCTGACCCTGGCACGTCGCTCGAATTTCCAGATTTTCGGCGGCGTGCGGCTGGGCGGTACCATCACCCTCGAAAATGCCTGGGAACTGGGTTTCGATCATGTCTGCATCGCTACCGGCGCGGGTCTGCCGCGGGTGGTGCCCATGGGCGAGAGTCTGGCGCGCGGTATGCGCCAGGCCAGCGACTTCCTCATGGCGTTGCAGCTCACCGGAGCGGGCAAGCGGTCCAGTCTCGCCAATCTGCAGGTACGCCTGCCGGCGGTGGTGATTGGCGGTG
Source organism: Acidithiobacillus sp. (assembly GCA_027351205.1). GTDB lineage: Bacteria > Pseudomonadota > Gammaproteobacteria > Acidithiobacillales > Acidithiobacillaceae > Acidithiobacillus. The sequence goes on along the minus strand of DAIEIW010000002.1, from coordinate 6,402 downwards.
GCCTCACGGCGGTGGATACCGCCACCGAGGTACAGGCCTATTATGTGCGGCAGGTCGAGAAGGTGCTGGCGCGCTACGAAGCGATGGTAACGCATTCCAGCCAAGAAAAACTCCGCGCCGGACTCTCCGCCGAGGACGCCGGGATTCTCGACGAGTTCCTGACCCACGGCCGCGCCGTGCGTGCCGAGCGCGAGCGCGCCGCAGCGGAGAACGAATCGCCCAATTTCGTGCCGCTGATCCAGTCCTGGGGCGGCGTCACCCTGGCATACCGGAAAGGGATGCAGCAGTCGCCCGCCTATACCCGCAACCATGAAGAACTCATCAAGGCCATGGAGGAAGGGCTCTATTATGGTGAGGGTCTCGATCCTCTCCGGGCGGAATTAGATAGCTATGGGCATATCGCGCACATGGTCTTCCGTCGGATGCGCGAGGTGGAGGGGCGCTGGCTGGCCAGCGATCAGGATGTGCGGCTTTCCGCGCGCGCCGTCTTCATTGCCGCCGGCACCGTGCCCAACACCATCTATGAAAGGGAATATCCGGGGACTTTCCAACTGGATGGGGACCATTTCCTGACCCATGTGTCCCACGACAAGGGGCCGTTGCAGGCAGTGCAGGTGGCCGGGCATTGCAAGGCGCCCGAGGCCGGTCCCTTTACGTCCTACGCTGACGAACAGGGACATCGGATCAGTTTTATCGGCGATACGCACCCGGTTTTCCACGGCAGCGTGGTCAAGGCCATCGCCTCCGCCAAGGCGGCCTATCCGCAGGTCATGCAGAGTCTGGAGACGCTGGATAGCGCCGCCGATCCGGACGTAAAGGGCTTTCAGCAACGCTTGCAGCATCTGCTGAGCATGCGGGTACTACGCATGGATCGCAGCAATCCCGCCGTCACCGAGATGTGGGTGGAGGCGCCGCTGGCGGCCCGCAATTTCCGGCCGGGACAGTTTTTCCGTTTGCAGACCTTCGAGAGTCACAGCCCGGTCGTGGATGGTACCCGCTTACAGGTACCGGTGCTGACCGTCAGCGGTGCGGGGGTGGAAGGCGACGCGGTGCGCCTCATGATCCTGCAGTGGGGCACCGGACCGCGTCTGGTGGGACGTCTGCAACCGGGCGACCCTCTGATACTCATGGGGCCGACCGGTGCACCAACCGATATCCCCAGCGGCAAGACCATACTGGTGGTCGCCGGACGCTGGGGTGCGGCGGTGATGCTGGATATCGGCCCGGCCTTGCGGGCGGCGGGCAACCGCGTGCTCTATGTGGCGGCACTGGGCAAAGCCAGCGAACTGGATCACCAGGCGGAGCTGGAAGAGGCCGCGGATCAGATCATCTGGTGTACGGGCAGCGGCCCGTTGATCGAGACCCACCGCCCGCAGGACCTCAGTGTCGAGGCCAGTGACATGGTGGCCTTGCTGCGCGCCTATGGGGCTGGTGCGCTGTCCGGACAGACCGCGCCGGGTGATGCGGGGATAACGCTGACCAATGTGGATCGCCTGATGGTCATGGGGTCCACCGGCTTGCTCAAGGCCTTTCAGCAGGCCCTCCAGGGGGAGTTGCAGCCCTATTTCCGAGCTGATCTGGAGGCCACCGCCACGGTGGGCAGTCCCATGCAGTGTATGCTCAAAGGCGTCTGCGCCCAGTGCCTGCAGTGGCAGATCGATCCGGAGACGGGGCAGCGCACCAAGGCGGTGTTCTCCTGCGCGCAGCAGGATCAGCCCCTGGCCTGGGTGGATCTGGACAACCTCACCGCCCGGCAGAGTCAGAATCGCCTCCTGGAAAGGATTTCCAGCCAGTGGCTGGATCACGTAATGCGCGGGGGAAACGAAGGTTCATAGAATGCGTTCGACTTAAACGGTCGCAGCTCTCCCTCCTTACTGCTTGCGGGTACGGGTGTTGCGCAAATGGCAACTACGACGTCCGTTTTGACGAAGGCCGGTCCATCACGTTGGCCAAAAAAGTCTTTGGAGGACAATCCGACTATGGCATCTCGTTTACAAAAAATCCGTCTGGGTGATCTTCTGGTTCAGAACGGCATTATCACCTCCGCGCAACTGGATATGGCGCTCACCCAGCAGCGGGAAAGCGGGCGCAAGCTCGGGCAGGAACTCATTGCCCAACACTTGGTGACCGAAGAAGACCTGTTAAACTTTCTCGCCAGACAACTGCATCTGGAGCGCATCGATTTATCCCGGCAGGCATTGGATCCGCAGTTGGTGTCGCAACTTCCAGAATCTTTGGCGCGGCGTTATCGGGCCATACCACTGCGGGACCAGGGTGAGCGCTACGTGGTGGGTATGGCCGACCCCACCGATTTGCCGGCTTTGGACGCCATTTCCCGTGCCATGGGCAAACCCGTGACGTTGGCGCTGATTTCCGAAACGGAGTTGCTGCGCGTTCTACCTCAGTTGTACGGCGCGGTCAGCAAAAGCGCCGAACTGCGGGACGCGCTGGGCGACACGGTAAACACTTCAGCCCCACCGCCCTTGCTGGAAAGCAGCGCGGAAGATGCGCCCGTGGTACGCCTCCTCAATGCCGTCTTTACGGATGCCGCCCGTCTGCAAGCCTCTGATATCCATTTTGAGCCGGAAGAATCAGGCTTGCGGGTGCGTTTGCGCGTGGATGGTGTTCTGCGCGAGCACCTGCGCCTGGACAGTCGCTTAACGCCGCTGATTGCTTCCAAACTCAAAGTCATGGCTAATCTGGACATCGCCGAACGGCGCCTTCCTCAGGATGGACGCATGCATCTCGCGCTGGAGGGCAAGGCCTATGACGTTCGCATGGCCACCATGCCCGTCCAGGACGGGGAAAGCGTGGTCCTGCGCCTGCTGGATCAGCAAACGGTATTGCTGCGCTTTAATGAACTCGGAATGCCTCGCAACATTGAGACCAGCCTGCAGGACATCATGCACCGTCCGTACGGATTGTTCCTGGTAACCGGTCCCACCGGATCAGGTAAATCCACGACGCTGTATGCGGCACTGAATGAGATCAACAGTGTAGAGCGCAAGATTTTCACCGTGGAAGATCCTGTGGAATACCGTCTTCAGGGCATCAGCCAAGTCCAGGTGCATCCCCGTATCGGGCTCGATTTTGCGCGGGTGTTGCGCACCATCCTGCGCCAGGATCCCGATGTCATCATGGTGGGCGAGATCCGCGATCATGAAACCGCAGAAATCGCCGCGCGCGCCGCCCTGACCGGCCATCTGGTACTGGCTACCCTCCACACCAACGACGCCGTGGGCGCCTTTACACGCCTACAAGAACTCGAGGTGGAACCCTTTCTGATCGGGTCGGCGGTGCTCGGGGTCATGGCGCAACGCCTGGTGCGTCGTATCTGCCCGTCCTGCAAGGCCGAGGACAAGGAGGTCAGCCCCGCAGAACGCGCGGCTTTTGCCGATCGGCTCGGCGTGCCTCCCGACTTCGTCACCTTCTTTCGCGGCAAAGGCTGCAACACCTGCAACTTCACCGGATATCGCGGTCGGCAACCGGTTTTCGAGTTGATCCGCATGGCGCCATCCCTCCGCGCGGCCATTCTCGGCAATAGCCGTGCAGCACTACTTGAGGCCGCCAACCAGCAACAACAGTTCACTTTATTACGCGAAGAGGCCATGCGCCTGGTTTGGGAGGGCATAACCACCCTGGCAGAAATGGTGCGGGTGACCAGCGACGCGGAGGGGCACTGATGGCACGTTTTCGCTATCGTGCCCGCGATGATCACGGACAGCTCCGCGAGGGCATCATGGATGCCGGAGAAGGCGCGATGGTCGCACAGACCTTGCGCAGTAACCAGCTCATTCCCATCACCGTGGAAGAGTTGCGCGAAGGCGTTCGTATCGAACAGTTGTGGAGTCGACTCAACAGGCGACCCATCAGCCGCTCCGACCTCGCCCTTTTTACCCGCCAGCTCTACGCCCTGTTGCACGCGGGCATTCCGGTACTCAATGCCATAGAAGGCCTGATCAGCAGCCATGGTCCACAGACCCGCCTCGGCGAAATACTTCTCCAGGTACGGCGTACGCTCGGCGACGGTCAGCCGCTCTCCGTCGCCCTGGCCGCTTACCCCAAGGTCTTCCAGCCCCTGTTTCTTCGTCTGGTAGAAGTCGGCGAGACCACCGGCAATCTCGACAAGGTATTGCTGCAACTCTCCGGTTATCTTGAACGGGAGGACATCACCCTCGCCCGTATTCGCCAGGCCTTTCGTTACCCGCTTTTCGTGGCCATCGCTTTGAGTGTCGCCATGGTCATTCTCAACATCATGGTCATTCCCGCTTTTGCCAAACTGTTCGCCAACGCCCATATCACCCTGCCCATTTTTACCCGTATGCTCATCGCCTTCAGCAACTTTACGGTCGCCTGGTGGTGGCTGATCCTCATGGTCGTCATTGCCGCCACTTATGGTTTTCGCCTCTTCCTTCGCCAAGCACACGGTCGCTGGCTGTGGGATCGTTTTCTTTTGCGCACCCCTATTTTTGGCCCGCTGATACTGGAAGACGCCATGGCCCGCTTCGGCAGAACCCTCCAGCTTGTTTCCGGCGCCGGCGTGCCGATTCTGAAGGGCATGGAACTGGTCATTGGCGCCGTACGCAACCGCTTCATAGAGGATCGCCTGAATGCGCTCCCCAGGGCCATTCTGCGTGGCGAAAGCCTGCACAGTAGCGCCACCGCCACCGGGCTTTTCCCGCCCCTGGTCCTGCAAATGCTAAAGGTCGGCGAGGAAACGGGCGGGCTCGACGAAATGATGGGCGAGGTGGCGGACTATTATGAGCGTGAGGTGGAAAAAAAGGTGGACAACCTTGCCGCGCGTATCGAACCGATCATGGTGGTGATCATGGGCGGCTTGGTATTCATTCTCGCCGCCGGCATTTACCTACCGATGTGGGACATGGTGAAAATGGTCAAGCAGTAGCCGGATCGTTAAAAATACCCAATTAAACCTGGTCATGGCATATGGACCCTCGTTCCGGGGGATGGTATCATGAGACTCTGTTATAGAATGTTACAAAAAATGTTACCTCGCAGACTCCAAGGGAGGCGTCATGCAAAAGAATTCCAGTGAACAGGGTTTCACCCTGATCGAACTCATCGTGGTCATCGTCATTCTCGGCATCCTCGCCGCCTTCGCCATTCCGCGTTTTGTCAATCTGCAGAACGATGCGCGGCGCAGCGTGTTGCAGGGCGTTTCCGGTTCTCTGCAAGCCGCATCGGCGCTGGCCTACAGCAAGGCGCTGGTAAGCACGCCTGTTCAGACGGGGACCAGCGGCACCATTTCCGTCCCCGGGGCTGGCGCTAACGGCACGGTGGCCCTGGCCTATGGCTATCCCACAGGCGCCAGCATCTCCACCATGCTTCAGGACACCACCAATTTTGGTGTGAGTGCCAACACCGCGAACGCGACGTTCTGGCCTACCTCGGCCGGCAACTCTGCTAACTGCAAAGTGGTGTATACGGCGGCCACCAGTTCTATCGTTCCGCCCACCGTCGTCACGACCTCCACCGACTGCTCCTGATCGTTTACCGGCAGAGGGTAGCAAGCCAGGGAGCCTTCCGTTCCCTGGCTTGTCCGTTGTAAGGACATGGACGGGCAAATGGCTGACCGCGGCTTTACTCTCATTGAAGTCACCGCCGTCCTGATCATAGCCGGTATCCTGGCGGCGCTGATTTTGCCGCGCTTCATGGGGATAGGGGGCTACAGCGCCAATGCTGCGCAGGGAGATGTTATTACTGCGGCACAATATGCGCGGCAGTCGGCCTTGCTGGGCAGTGGCAACATTATCCTGAGCGTTCAGGGGAGTAGTGTGACGGTGCAAAACAGTGCCGGGCAAAACCTGCCGGTCCCTGGCGGCAAGGGCTACCCCATCACCATCCCGGCCAGCGCCCAGGCCAGCGCTACCCTCACCTTCACCAGCGCCACCGGCAGCGTGGCTAATGCCACCCAAACCAGCAGTATCACTCTCGTCGACGGTGGTGGCGAAAGCCGCACGGTGTGCATCTCCCCCACCGGATTGGCCTATGCCGGACCGTGCGCATGAGTACCGCGGCGTTGGGGGCGAAGGGGGAAGATCGAGGTGTCACCCTCATCGAACTGGTGATAGGCATGGCCTTGATGGGCTTTCTGGCTGCACTCATCATCCCCGTGGTCTGGTATGGCCGCTTTGGTGCCAATCCCATGCCGACGGCGCAGGCCACGGCGATCGCCCAAAGTACGCTGGAGACCGCCATGACGGCCTCATACGCACAGCCTTTCCCTAACTGCAATTGCACTATCTCGTGCAATCCGCCGCTATCTAGCCAAAATGATTATGGTGTCGCTGTCGGCTGCACTGCCTCTGCATTAAGCGGGGCCACGGCCGAATACCTGACCGTTCAAGTGACCGGCCCCAGCGGGGCGGACATCACCCTGGG
>DAIEIW010000225.1:0-3221 GCA_027351205.1 Acidithiobacillus sp. | reverse complement strand
GCGAAACCAGCGGCTGCCCACCGCCACATGCCCGCGCTCATCGCTTTCAATGCGCTCCAGCACTGCGGCCGCTTCTGCATCCCCTGCGGCCAGCAGCCGCTCGCGCATGGCCGGGGTGACATCCAGCCCCCGCGCCTCCAGCACCCGCGGCACCAGTGCCATGCGCTCCAGAGGGTCCGCCGCAGTGTCCAGAGCCATTTCCCAGAGACCGTCGTGGGCGGGCAGATCGCCATAATCGCCACCGAGGCGGCGCAATTGCCCGCGCAACAGGACGAAATGCTCGGCCTCTTCCTGCGCCACCTGCAACCAGTCGCGGTAAAAATCATCGGGAAGCCCGGGAAAGCGGCAAATCGCATCCAGCGCGAGATTGATGGCGTTGAATTCAATGTGAGCGAGGGCATGGAGCAAGGCAAATCGACCAGCCACAGTGGTCAATGCGCGACGCCGCGGTAAGTTTTTAGGGTTCACGAGCAATGGCCGGACAGGACGGCCCGGCGTCGTCGAACAGGATGGTGTGCCTGCCAAAGCCGACAGCGGCCAACGCAAGGCCCGCACCAGAGCTACTTTTTCGTCAGGATCCATCGCATCAAAGGCCTCGCATGTCCCGCCACAGGACACTGCCTGATGTCTTCCGCTTGTTTCATCCATACCGCAATCACACCCGCCCCTGGCCTTTTGCAGGGATGAAAATATAGCACACACCGCTTGACCAGGGCTTCCGGCATCCTTCTGAAACGGGACTCTCCACTATGGCCAGATTATCTCATCCTACGCCTGACTCCATTTCGGAGACGGTATCTACGCTGACACCGGGGGACCCCACCAAATCACTCTCCGGCTTCCGCACCACCTGCCCGAACCACACATAAAACGCCGGGATCACAAAGAGCGAAACCAGCGACCCGAAGCTCAGACCGCTGACAATGACCAGTCCCATGGAGAACCGCGCGTCGGCATTACCGCCACTGGCGAAGAGCAGGGGTACGGCGCCGGCGATCATCGCCGCCACCGTCATGAGGATGGGGCGTAGGCGCAGGGTTGCCGCTTCCACCACCGCATGGCGTCGATCGAAATGCTTTTCCTCCTGCATGACACGGGCAAATTGCACGATTAGAATGCCCTGTTTGGCGATCAACCCAATGAGCATGACCATACCCACTTCTGAATAAATATTGACGCTGGAGGCGCCCAGCGCAATGGGCAGCAGGGCGCCGAACAGCGCGACGGGCACCGCGGTGAGCACCACCAGGGCATCGCGAAAGCTGTTGAACTGCGCCGCCAGCAGCAGCAGGACCATCAACAGCGCAAAACCGAAGGTGACCACCAGCGCACTGCCCTGATGCATGTATTGACGAGAGACGCCGGCATAGTGGATCTGATCTCCGGCGGGCAAGATTTTCTGGGCATGATCCCGCAGGAATTGCAGGGCTTGGCCCAAAGACACCCCTGGTGCCGGATTGGCCTGAATGAAGACCGCGGGCAACTGCTGGAACTGCGGCAGGAAGGTGGGTGCCGGTCGCGACTGCAGGGAGACAAAGGTGGACAGTGGCACCTGCGCGCCGGATGGCGTCTTGATGGTGTAGGCCTTCAGGAAATCCGGATTGGCGCGCAGCGCGGGCGGCACCTGGGGCACGACGCGGTAGCTGAGGCCGTCCATGTCGAAATAATTGACATAGTTGCCGCCCAGCAGGGTTTCCAGATTCTGCCCGATATCCGCCATGCTCAGGCCGAAGGAGGCCGCCATCTGCCGGTTGATATGAATTTCCTGGATCTGATTGTTGTACTTCAGATTTTTGCAGACGAAGGAGAACAGACCGCTGGCCCTGGCCTCCTGCACCAGCTTGCCGGAGACCGCATCCAATGAATGATAACCGCCGCCGGTACTGGTGAGCACGAACTGCACCGGCAATCCCACCGCCGCCCCCGGCAAGGGCGGCAGGCCGAAGGCGGAGAGCTTCATGCCCGGCACCCGTTCAGCCAGTTTCTGCACCGTCTCCTTGACTTGCTGGGTGGTCACGGTACCACGCTCGGGTTTGAGCACCACCCCCGCCATCACCTCGTTGTTCAGCAGCATGCCGCCGATACCCACGCCATTGACGGCGAAACTGTGACTGCGGCTGGGGATTTTATTGAAAACCGTCTTGGTCAGATAACTGTCGTAGGCGTTCATGTACTCCAGGGTCGCCGTCGGCTGGGCGACGCCGTTGACATAGACGATGCCCTGATTGGCGGGCGGTGCCAGCTCGCTCTGGCTGATGGAGAAAAGAAAATAAATGCCCCCCGTGAGAATCAGCGCGAGCGTGACGGTGACCGGCCAAACTCGCAGACTGGCGAAAAGGGCACGCCCATAGAAGACCTTGAGCCGGCCAAAAACCTGATCCACCAGATGCGCCATCCGCCCTTCGTGCCCGGCCTTCAGGACCCGCGAGGCGAGCATGGGGGCGAGGGTCAGGGCAGCCACCATGGACAGCAGCACCGTGGCGACAATGGTAAAGGCGAATTCGCTGAACAAATGCCCCACCAACCCGCCGATGAAGGCCATAGGGGCGAAAACCGCCACCAGCGTCGTCGCCATGACCAGGATGGGGCTGGCCAGTTCACGGGCGCTGAGCAGCGCCGCGTGCAGGGGCGTGGCACCGTTTTCGATATGCCGGTGGACGTTTTCGACGACGATGATGGCATCGTCCACCACCAGCCCGATGGCCAGCACCATGGCCAGCAGGGTGAGCAGATTGAGGGTATAGCCGAGGGCATGGAGGATGGTGACCGCCCCCACCATCGCCACCGGGATGGCGAGCACCGGCACGATCAGCGCCCGCCATGAGCCCATGAAGAAGTAGATCACCAGGATGACCACCAGCAGCGCGAGGGCGATATTGACTTCCACTTCCTGCAAAGAACTTTTGACGAACTGCGCGCCATTGTAAATGGTGTAGCCCTTCATGCCCGGCGGCATGGTCGAGTCCAACTGGGCCATCACCTTTTGAATACCCTGGGACACGTTCAGGGCATTACTGCCGGGGGCCTGCTGGATGCCGATATTGACCGCAGGCTGACCGTCCACCATCACGGATGAGTCATAGGTCTGGGCGCCCAGGGAGACTTTGGCCACCTGTCCCAGACGAATCGGCACCCCATGCACCGTCGCCACCACCAGATTGCGGAACTCTGCGGCGCTGTGCAGGGCGGTATTGGCACTCAGGGAGACCGCCGTGTACTGA
>DAIEIW010000203.1:0-6945 GCA_027351205.1 Acidithiobacillus sp. | reverse complement strand
GCCCAGCAGCAGCGGGGTGATGCCCATGCCGCGGATTTTGGCAAGGGTGGGCTGGGCCGCTGCCAGAGAATCGAAGGTGTTGGTGCGGAGCCGGTAGAGGGTGTTGTTATCGCCCGCTTCCGCCTTTTCCATCTGGGTGCTAACCCCCAGCAGGGCGAGGCGATCGTGCAGGACGACGGCGGCGGCGCGGTTGGTGAAGGCGCCTACCTGAATGGTCACCGGCTGGTGAACGATACTGACGGTGCTGGCGGTCGCTGCACTGGGGATGCCGGGACCGCTGCCGAGGATGTCGGCAGGAATATCCACATGCATGGCGGGCAATATCTGATAAAAATTGAAATCGACGCCGCTGCGGGTGGCGGCTGTGGAGGCCGTGGAAGCCGCAGCGGAGGTGGCGACGGTGAGCGCGCCGCCCCGCGAGGAGGGTGCGGCCGCGCTAGTCGGCGCGGGGGCTGACGGTTGGGCGGCTGCCGGGCTGCCAAGCTGTTTCTGCCCGGTTGCCGCCGCGTTGTTGCTGGAGGTCGCCGCCGATGGTCCCGTCCCGCTACGGGTCAGGCTCGGCCTGCCGGTGGCGATGGGAAGTTGCGCGATCCACCACCAGACCCCCGCACTCAGCGCGATCACCAGAAACAGCAACACCCAGGGCCAGTGCCGTGCCGGAGGGGACGGTGTTTCCTCGGCATCATCTTCCGGAGTTACCCGCTGTCGTGGCGTGACGGGCGGGCGCGGCTCCTGCACTCGCGGGCGGCTGGTCTGATTTTTGTAGTCGCGCATGATCCCTTTACATCTGTTCCGGCGCGCTGACGCCAAGCAGTCGTAACCCATTGGCAATACTCTGTGCGACGGCCAGACAGAGCGTCAGGCGGGCGTGGCGCAGCGGCGTTTCCTCCACCAGAATTCGGGTCGAATTGTAGTAGGTGTGGAAGGCTGCCGCCAACTCCCTGAGGTAGAAGGCAATCTGATGCGGTTCGCGATCCCGTGCCGCCGTGGCCACTACTTCCGGGAAGCGCCAGAGGGCGTCGGCAAGTGCGATTTCGCGGGGCTCCTGCAGAATTTCCAGACCGACGCCGTCTGCTGGCGGCAGGCTGAGCCCCTTTTCTACCGACTGGCGCAACAGGGAATAGACCCGGGCGTGGGCATACTGGATATAAAATACCGGGTTTTCCTCGGAGTGCTTTTTGGCCAGCTCCAGATCAAAGTCCAGATGCTGGTCGGCGCGGCGCAGCACATAGAAGAAACGCGCGGCATCATTGCCCACTTCCTCGCGCAGTTCACGGAGGGTGACAAACTCCCCGGCGCGGGTAGACATGGAGATCTTTTCCGTACCGCGATAGAGGATGGCGAACTGGACGAGGACGACTTCCAGTTGCTGGTCGTCGAGTCCGAGGGCGCGCAGGGCGGCCTTGACCCTGGGCACATAGCCGTGATGGTCCGCACCCCACATGTCGATGACGTGGGTGAAACCGCGGGCAAATTTTTCGGCATGGTAGGCCACATCGGAGGCAAAGTAGGTATAGGCGCCATTGTCGCGACGCAGAACCCGGTCCTTGTCGTCATCAAAGGCCGTGGCACGGAACCAGAGGGCGCCCTCCTGGGTGTAACAGTGTCCGGCTTTTTCGAGGGCGGCGACGGCGGTACCGACCGCACCCGTATCCATCAGGCTCCCCTCGGAATACCAGCGCTCGTAATGCACGCCAAAGCCCTCCAGATCGTCACGGATGTCGGCGAGAATCTCGTCCAGTCCGGCGCTGTGCAGGGTGCGATAGTCTTCGCCGAGCGACCGCTTCAGGTGGGCGATGAGGGTATCGATGGCGACATCACCGTCGCTCATCTCGGGCAGGTTCGGTAATTCGGCCGCAGCGTGCCGTAGGCGGTCGCCGACCTGCTCCCGGAGATGTGCCGCTATTTCGCGCACATAGTCGCCGCGATAACCGTTCTCCGGGAAGGGCCAGGGCAGCGCCTTGGCGGCTTCGAGATAGCGCAGGTAGACGCTGGCCGCGAGAATGTCCATTTGCCGCCCGGCGTCGTTGACATAGTATTCACAAAAGATGTCGAAGCCGTTGAAGCGGAGGATGTTGGCGAGGCTGGCGCCATAGGCGGCGCCGCGCCCGTGCCCGACGTGCAGGGGGCCGGTGGGGTTGGCGGAGACGAACTCCAGTTGCAGGCGCTGGCCGACGCCATTTCGGTTGGCGCCGAAGCGCTCTTTTTCGGTACGTACCCGGTGGATGACGGCGTGAAAGGCGGCGGGCCGCAAAAAGAAATTGATGAAGCCGGGGCCGGCAATCTCGGTGCGAGCAATCCAGTCCGAGGCAGGCAGGGCCGCGACGATATCGTTGGCGATGTCGCGGGGCTTGCGCCCGACCGCTTTGGCGAGGAGCAGGGCGACGTTGCTGGCGAGATGGCCGTGTTCCACTTGCTTGGGGCGATCCAGCTCCAGGGTGGCGGGAATCCCTGGAATGCTGCCCTGGGCGTGGAGTTGTTGAAGCGCCCCTTGCAGGGCCTGACTGACAAATGCTTTCACAGGGCTACCTTATGCACGAAATTTTTGCCTTAGTGTAACCGAAGCAAACATTTTACGGCAGAGGTGGTGTGTTCTGGATACTCTGCCGGCATAACCGCAGGTCTGGTTCCCTTGCCGGGAATGTGGCGGTCTCCTCAGGAAGCGATGCCTGCGCCCTTCCCGATTGGCGCACGGGCCGATATGGAAAACTCGTCCTCTTCTTCTTCCACGTAATTGCGCGGGCCGTCGGCGCTTCTCAAAGTGCGCGGCGGGATGATGAAGAGATAGGCGGCAACCGCCGCTGCCAGGCAGGCCCACATGGACATGCGCAGCAGGTTGTCGATGCTCAGGGTGTCCGCCTGCGCGCTGATCAGAGCGTGCAGGTGCTGAGGTGAGAGTGTGGAGCCCCGGCCAAAGCGACTGACGTGGCTACGCAGGTGGTCGCCAGCGAGGGCGCTGTAACGGGTCCAGTAGACGCTGAGCAGGCTGACGCCGATGTTGGCGCTGAAGACGCGGATGAAATTGCTGGTGGTGGCGGCTGACGGAATTTCTGCGGTACTGAGACCGGAGAGAATCACCATAGTGAGTGGCACGAAGAGCATGCCCACCCCCGTGCCGATGAACAGTATCGGCCAGAACAGGTCGCCCAGGCTGCTGATGGGGCTGAGATAGGCGCTGCCGTAGGCGAAGGCAAAAATGGCAAAGCAGAGGGTCGTCAGCCGGCGCAGGCCCAGTAACCCGTGCAGGCGGTCCATCAGGGTCGACAAGGGGATGGCGCCGAGGGCGAGGGGAACGAGCACCGCACTCCCCCAGAAGCCGTTGAAACCGAGAGTTTCCTCCGCCCAGAGGGGCAGCAGGGAGGCCCAGCCCATGAACATGGCCCAGCCCAGGCATAGCAGCAGCAGCCCCAGCCAGTAATTGCGCCGACGCAAAAAGTGCAGTTGCAGCAGGGGATGGCGGGTCTCGCTTTCGCGCCAGGCAAAGAGCAGCAGGAAGACGAAGGCGAACAGAGTTATTTTCAGGATGAAGGCCGAATGCCACCAGCCGTACTGCTCGCCCTGATCCAGCACCACCTGCATGCTCATCAGTCCGCCGTAGAGCAGGCCGAAACCCCAGCCGTCGAAGGGCGGCGTCCGGGGATCACCGCGATCTTTGGGAATGCCCGTGCTGCCCAGAAACAGGGCGACGCCCCAGATCGGCAAGGACAGCAGAAAAATGCTGCGATAGCCGAGTTCTGTCGCCAGCAGGCCGCCCATGGCCGGCCCGAAGAAAAATGGCACCAGCATGGCGTTGCTCCAGAAGATGGTGACTACGCCGTGGCGCGCTTTCGGGCTGTGACGTAAAAAGAGGCTCTGGCTGAGGGGGACAAGAATTCCCGCAGCGATACCCTGCAGGGCGCGGGACAGCAGCATGATCCAGAGGTTGTCGGTTACCGCGCTGATGAGGGTGCCTGTCATGGCCACGATAACCGCCACCTGAAAGACGCGGCGCATGCCGAAGCGGGCGGTTGTCCACGGCATCAGGGATATCCCCAGTGACCAGTGGACGATGAAGTAGGTGAGAGTCCAGAGGGCGTGATCGCTGCTGGTCGAGAGGCCGCCCGCGACGTAGGGAAAAATGCCCTGTAGCGCGGCGCCGTCGAAAGAGCCCATGCCAAGGGCAAGGCCGACCCCCGCGAAGAGGGGCCAGGTTTGGGAGAGGGACGGTAATGTTTCCACGCAGTTGGATCCTCGAAAGTTGTCATAATTTAACGCTGGCACTAATATTCAACTAATAGATTGATTTACGTTGATTCATCGGAAATGCCAATGAAAATCCATGCGGAGGAATTGCTGACCTTTTTGGCGGTGGCGGAGGCTGGGGGGGTAGGAGCCGGAGCGCAGATCCTGCGGCGCAGCCAGCCGGCGGTTTCCGAGCGTTTGCGCGCACTGCAGGCAGCGGTCGGCGAGCCCCTGTACCAGCGCGCCGGGAGGGGCATCCGCCTGACCGCCGCGGGAGAGTCCCTGCTGCCCTATGCCCGTCGCCTGCGGGAAGGTCTCGGCGAAGTGGAAAACTGGTCGGCGCGGCGGCATGCGCTGCAGGAAGGAAGCCTGCGCATCGCGGCCAGCAATACCGTGGCGAATTACTTTCTTATGGAGCATCTGGCGCGTTTTCGCGGACGCTATCCCGGCGTTCAACTGCAACTCAGGACCGGACCGCTGACCGACAACCTGCCGTTGAGCGCCTGGGATTTACTGTTCACCGAAGAACAGATAGAGCGCAGTGGCTTACCGCCGCATATGGAGTTGGAGGCTTGGCGGGAGGATGAACTGGTGGCGATCCTTCCCCAGGATCATCCCTGGGTGCGGGCGGGCCGGGGGTGGGTGCGCTGGGAGGAGGTATTGGCGGAACCCATCGTCTGGCGCGAGCCGCATTCGGGGATCCGCCGACGGGTGGAGGCGGCCATTGTCCGTGCCGGATTGCGGGCGCGCTACAGCGTTGAGGTGACCGGGGTGGAGGCGCTGCGAGACGCCGTCGCCGCCGGGCTGGGCATAGGCTTCGCGTCGGTAGAGGCCTTGGATAAGGTGCGCTGGCCGCTGGCTTCCCTGCGCCTCGAGCCGCCCCATGGCCTGTTCTGGACCCTGTACCTCATGCGCCCTCAGGCCGATTTTCAGTCGCGGGCGGTGCGCGCTTTCCTGGACCTGCTGGCGACGCCGGACTGAGGCTGCGCAGGCCTACCTAAAATCCGCCGTCGACCGCGGCTACCACTAGAAAGGCGCCGGAACCTCCGGCCGGATGCTCCAGCCAGATCAGGGGCAGGTCGGGGCGGCGACGGATGAGGGCTTCTTCGGCATCGCCGGTTTCTACCACGAGGACGCCGCCCCCCTCCAGGTGATGCGGCGCCTGCTCCAGAAGGGGGAGCAGGCAGTCCAGACCATCCTCGCCGGCGGCCAGGGCGAGACGAGGCTCGTGCCGGTATTCTGGGGTCAATTCCGCCATGGCTGTCGCGTCCACATAGGGCGGGTTGCTGAGAATCAGGTCATAGCGTCGTCCCTCCAGGGCGGCAAAGAGGTCGGACTGATGCAGGTGCACACGGTCTTCCAGACCGTAGCGCCGGATATTGGCGTGTGCCACGGCGAGGGCATCTTCAGAGATGTCCACCGCATCCACTTCCGCCTCTGGAAAGCGCAGGGCCAGGGTAATGGCCATGCAGCCGGAGCCCGTGCCGATCTCCAGAATGCGGCGCACCTGCGACGCCTCCACCCAGGGCGCGAAGCCCTCCTCGATGAAAGGTTCGAGCAGGCTGCGGGGAATGAGGACACGTTCATCGACGCCGAAACGCAGTCCGGCAAACCAGGCTTCGCCGGTAATGTACGCGGCGGGCCGACGGAGTATTTCCCGTTGATAAAAGTGCTTGAAGATCGTGGTTTTTTCGCTGCCCAGCAGGCGTGCCGCGCCGAGTTCCGCCAGGTCTTCCGGCTCGAGGTGCAGTGCCGCGGCCAGGAGCGCGTCGGCTTCGCCGCGGGGGTGCTGCTGGCCCTGACTGAAATCGAGCCCTGCGGCGGCAAAACGGCTGGCGCCCCAGCGCCGGAAATCGGTGATCGTCTGCAGCGCGTCGCCAGCGAGGGCGGTGTATTGTTCCAGGTTCATTCAATCCAGCTCCAGCCAGACCGGGCAATGATCGGAGCCGGTCACATCGGTGGCGATTCCCGCCCCGCGCAGGCGCGGCAACAGGCTCTCATGTATCCAGAAATAATCGAGACGCCAGCCAATATTGCGGGCGCGGGCGTCGGTGCGCTGACTCCACCAGGAATACTCCACGGCATCCGGGTGGAGGTGGCGGAAGCTGTCCACCCAGCCCGCCGCTGTCCATTGGTCCAGGCAGGCCCTTTCCTCGGGAAGAAAACCGGATATTCTCGCGTTTTCTTTGGGGCGTGCAAGGTCGATGGCCTGATGGGCGGTGTTGACGTCGCCACAGAATACCACCGCCCGGCCTGCGGCGACCCGGGCGTTAATCAGCTCCAGGAAGACGGCATAGAAATCCAGTTTGAAGGCGAGGCGTTCGGTATCCTTCTTGCCGTTGGGGAAGTAGACGTTATACAGGTCGAAATCACCGCAGTTGGTGACGACCACGCGGCCTTCCCGGTCGAAGCGCGGGATGCCCAGGCCCGTTGCCAGTGGCCGGCAGGGCGCTCTGCTGAAGGTGGCGACGCCGCTGTAACCCGGGCGTTCGGCGACCGCCCAGCGGTCATCGTAACCCTCCAGTGCGGTTTCCGCCGCAGGCAGGCGGTCCGGATCGGCCTTGATTTCCTGGAAGCAGAACACATCCGCCTGCGCCGCCGCGACCCATTCGCGCAAACCCTTGCGGCAGGCGGCGCGCCAGCCATTCACGTTCCAGCTATACAGGCGCACGGTCACGATCGCTCAACGCATCACCCGCACGGCCAGAAAATTCCCTTCGGCCA
>DAIEIW010000021.1:0-10916 GCA_027351205.1 Acidithiobacillus sp. | reverse complement strand
TTCTCATAATCCACTCTTGATTTGCTTTTCTCGGTTCATCCGGGAATGAACGGGTTTTGAGATTGTCACTGTGACAACGCTCCGCCCTTCTCTTGCCTGGGCACCCCTGTCGCTCTGGAGCCCTAATCGCCAATGCCCTTGCCTTTCTCCTGGTCTCTCACCAGTCGCCCCTGCCCATTCATCTTCCCCAGCACCTTGCTCCAGCCCGCAGGACGCTCCGCATCTCCCTGGGTGAACGTGGCATACAGCCCTACCGATGGTTGGGCTTTAAACCGTTCCTTCGGTATCGCTACAAAGTGCGGCGCACCACCGCCACCCTTCGCTCCGACGTAAACATGGCCTTCATCCACCGCAATCACGGCTCCCGTAAATGACCCTTTCCAGTCATCCCTGCGGCCATACTCCGCTCCATAAGCGCTTATCTGCGCTCTCGGCACCTTCTCCTTCTGTTCCTGCTTGCGCTGGTCCCATGCCTGCCGGGCAGTAAAAACCGCCTTCCGCTCCGCCAGCAGGTCGTCATGAGGATAGACAAAGACCCATTTGTCCCCCTGCTGTTGCCGCTGGTATCCCGCATCCAGATACGCCTGCCGAATAGAAAGACCGCACGCAGAGTCCTTCGCCAAAGCATCCGACAGAACCACCAGTCTCTCCCGCCGTTCAATGACAGCTTCCGCCCGTTTCGTAAGCTCAGAATCGGTAACCGTCAGCCCCTCTTCTACCGCCGCTATGGCCGCCCGCAGCCGGAAGGTCTCGTCGCCGGTGATCTCGATGGAGTCCCACTTTTTAGCCCCTTGTGCGTACAGAACCAGCGCGATCGCGTCCCTCTCTGGGTGTCCGGCGCCGTGGGGCGCCACGATGACGGGGCCTTGATCGATAAAAGTCGCGCCGTCTTTTCTGCGCTCATACAGCAGCCCCTGCTCGTCCTCCATCCATCGGCAATAAAAGCCACGCTGCTCAGCCCGCTCCGTATGCTGATTATCGTACTGGAGAGACAGCACCAGGGAGCGGTCCGCCGCCCACTGGCTCCGGTCAGCATGGCGGATGCCGGGCCGGGTCTCCCGCTCCTGCTGCTCGACTAACGCCGCTTCCCGCTCCCGCATGGCCTGCTCTCTGGCCGTTTTTCGCCGATCCGCCTCTATGGCATCCCGCGCCGTCCGCTCCAGTTGGGTGTCCACCAACCCAAAGCCCGCCTCGACAAAGGCCCGCGCTGCCCGCTCCTGGAACTCCGCCGTGCCCGTCAGACTGACCCGCTCCCAGCCCTTGGCTCGGGCCAGATCCACCATGGCCTCGATCTCCCGCCCATTGCCGTCCCTGGACGTGACGCGGTCGCCGTAGTCGGTCACGGTGGCCTCTTTATTGCTCAACACAAGCGCATCCGCCCGCCGTTCCACCCGATACCAGCGGCCCATCTTCTCGGCCACGTCCGCGTTATAGGCCTGGGTGAGGATGCGCTCCCGCTCCACCTGCCAGCGGGGCTTGTCGGGATGCCGGATACCAGGCCGGGTTTCCTGCTCCGTAGCACGGTCCCGCGCCAGACCTTGCTTGCGCTGGTCCCATGCCTGCCGGGCATGAGAAACCTCCTTCCGCTCTGCCTGCAGGTCGTTGGGAGGATAGACAAGGACCTCTTTATCTCCCTGCCGCTGCAGCCGGTATCCCGCATCCAGACTCGCCTGCCGGATGCTCAGACCGCACGCCTTGTCCTTCGCCAAAGCATCCGCCAGGGCCACCAGGCGTTCCCGCCGCGCCTCCCGCTCGCGCCGGGTTGCCCGCTGCTGCCGCCGTTCTGTCCAGCGGTCTTGCGCGGCCTGCCGCGCCCGTTGTGCCTGGGTCGCTACCAGAGCCGCCACGGCCCGCGTGACGGACAGATGATCCGGTGCAGGTTCCCGGTGACTCTGCTCGAACTCCCGCCGCGCAACCTCCCGGCGCTCGCGCCTTTCCCGCTCGGCGTGCAGGTCGATGATCTCCGCCGACAGTCGCGCCCGCTCCCTATTGTTGTCGCTGACTTGCCGGTTACCATCTCCCCGGTCGGACGCCTTGCCGCGCCGCTCCATCTCGGAGGCGACCGGCCCCAGATGCTGGGTGGCCTCCCGGTCGGTGCCCTGCGCCTCAAAACTGCGGGCATCGATCCGCGCATTTAGTCCAGCCCGCTCTAGCGCGGCATTGGCGGTGCGCTCCCAAAGGGCACGGACGGCCTTCACTTCGTCCGCCGCACAGAGGATCGGCGCATCGTCCGGACGAAATGGACCGAGAAGCGCGGCCCGGCGGGCCTTGTCGGACAGCTCGATATGGGCCTTGGCACCCATAACCAATCCGCCGTCGATGCCACGACTGACCTGCCGGGTGGTAGTGAGAATATGAGCATGGTGGTTCCGGTGGTCGCCCTCTCGGTCAGGTGCGTGTATCGCAAAATCGACGGCCACCCCATAACGCGCTACCAGGCATTGGCCAAAGTCGCGGGCCAGATCCTTCCGCTGATCCGCAGTGAGTTCAGCGGGCAGGGCGACGATCCACTCTCTGGCCGTCCGGGCGTCCTTGCGCTTCTCGGCCAACTCGGCGGCATCCCACAAGGCATTGCGCTCCGCACCCAGTCCGTCCGGCGTGAGGATCTCCGTATGCTCGACACCGCCCTTGCGGGTGTAGTCGTGGACCAGCCCGGTGCGCGCATCCACCAGCTCCACACCAGCCCGATAGGCCGCCGCGGCGACGGCGGACCGTCCCGCACTGCGCGCTATCGGTTTGGTGCTGGCGTGATAGATGGCCATTCGCGGCTCCTCGTCTTTCGGCTTTTGCTTCTGCCCCGCCGGGCGCGCTTGACTTCGCAGAAGTCGTAAGTGCGCACTTCAAATGCCAGTTGGGCTAGTCTGTGCTTCATATTATGGCGTGATGCTCCGGTCTGCGCTACCCTGTTCAGGATGACGAATGGACTTTAGAGGATGAATTTATGGCAACAATCGAACAGCAAATTGCACAGAAAGAAGATGAACTCGCCCGCTTGCGGAAAAAATCTCGAGAACTGGAAAACGGCCAGAAAATCATTCTGGGCGGCATGCTGATTCACGCCGCCAGAGAGAATGCTAAAATCCGGACTTGGCTGTTGGCGGAAGCCGAAAAGTCCATCACCAGGGAAACCGACAAAAAACGCCTGGCACCGCTACTCGACTCCCTGCGGTTGACGCCAGAGGCAAAACCGCAAAGCGACCAGGAAACCACTTCCGAAGCCATCACCAGCATACTGAGCGACAACGCCATGCGCGATTAGGAACGAACCGGCATCACTCGCCTGTCGTGCCCATCACCGGGATCATGCGCACATTGATCTGACCGAGTGCTTGTTCCAGACCGGCCACCTTGCCCTCCAGCAGCGCTGCCTTCTCCCGCATGAGCGAGGCATCTCCGCGCCAGTGGTGGATCTCCTGGGTCTGCTTCAGGAGCGCTTCGTCTTTCTCGGTCAGCAGCATCTGCCCCGCTTCCAGCTCGGCACGCACCTGATCCATCTCAGCCGCCAGAAGGTCGGCCAGCTCCACCGCTTCGGCCCGTTCCCGGGCCATCTCCTCCCGTGCGGCTTCCAGGGCTTCCCGGTCGGTTTGTAAACGTTCGTGCGCTATCGCCAGTGCCTGCGCCCAGAGTTCAGCGGCCAGCACCGCGGCTTGCTGAGAGACCGCTACCGGCGCGGGCTCACGGACCGGCTCCGCGATGGCCTGCCGCCCCCGCCATTCCGCCATCGCCTCGCTGATCGTGGTAAACGACCCGCCTCCCACCGCCTTGCGCACCGCCGCCAGAGTAGGCCGCTCCCCCGCCTTCACCAGCGCATCCGCCGCCGCCCAGATCGCTTCCTGTGATGCCATGCCGGAATCCTCTTGAATGTAATATGTTGTATAATATTACATACTATTATTTATTACAATCGTGATATGTGAGTATCACACTATCCACCCATGGCGCCGCCCGAAGGCTTCCCAGGCCCTCCGTGCGGCGTGATCCTGATGCGCACTTTGGCCAGCCCCCCGCATCAGAGCCAGCAGCGCCCGGTCAGGGGCATCCGCCTCAGCACCAATAGCATCAATAGTGGCCCGCTTGTCGCGTTGATATTGCGCCTGCTTGCGCTCTGCGGCGCTCATCGGCTGGTCGTGGATCGGCTTCCTGGCCATGGCGGGTCCTCGCTATAAATGTGATACTCACAATATGCTATATTGTGAGTATCACATATGCCGGTTTTTAGTGAGGCTCACACCACCCTCAGCTCGGCCACCCCGCAGCCCTGGGCCTTGAGCCACCGCGCCAGGCTGTCGAGGCTCGCCCAGGTGCGGACGTCCTCGCGAGCCGATTTGATAGTGGCCTCCTCCATCCCCAGCTTGAGCACCACCGCCCAACGGTCCCTGCCGTTCCACGGCGCGGGCTGAATGGTGACTTTGCGGACGGACCCGGCTGTTACGAGGATGCGGAAGGTCTCTTCGGTGATGTGCTGCATGGACGGACTCACTTTTTGAAGCAACGAAACCGCCAAAGTGTAGTCCCAAAACACACGAACCTGCACCCACACCCGCCCAAAACACCCCCAAAAACTGGACATAACGCCCAAATCATGCAACCCGCCAACCGTCACTGTGACGCGCACAGCAAAGGCTTATCCCCAAATTCTGTGGGGCACACTGTGGGCAACATCGGCAAGGCCATGGTCGGAATATGGAAAGCGGCAAGGCTGGAAAAGCGGCACACGGACGTTTACCTAGTACAAACACCATGAGACACTTAAATCGGGACAAGCTCAACATTTCGGGACACGGCCATGAACACACTAAATATCAAGCAGGCGGCGACCCTTGCAGGCGTCTCACGTAGCACACTCTATCGGTCTTATATCCAGACTGGACGCCTATCCGTGACGGATGACGACTATGGAAAGCCTGCCATAGACCTGTCTGAATTGCTCCGGGTTTTCCCCCATATAAAGCACAACGATGACGAACACAAAAAAACACAAGACAACACTAGTGAACATGAAGAAACAGAGCCTGTAAACAGTCTGTTAGCCCTAGAACTTAAGAAAACGAGAGAGCTATTGCGGGTTCGTGAAGAACAACTCCGCGAGGCATCCACCAGGGAGGAAAAGCTGCTGGATCTCATGGCCTCACTCCAGAGGCAACTAACCCAAGACAAAAAATCTGAACCTGTCCGCGCATGGTGGAAAATCTGGTAAATCCCTCTCCCCGGACCCCTCACCAAAATGGTGCAGGCCACACCTACCGCACACCGTAGCAGGCACTCCGCGTCGCCTACGCTCCTTGGTTGCGGTAGCGTCAGCCAATTCGCCAGCGAATCGTCTGCCACTCCTCGCTGTTCTTCCCGCTACGCGGTCTGCGCTAAAGCTCCTTGTCCTACGGACGACTCCCCTTTAATTCGGTGCCTTAATCACTACGGCTCTGAGAGAGGAGGGAGCGACTCCGGGCAAGCCTCGCCCTAGAGCACCATTAGAATGAACTAATAAGCACCCCAGGACCTTGCCCAGAAAAGTCTTGCCTTCGGCCCTTCGGTCGTCGGTCGCTTTACCGGGGGACGTATCCCGCTATCGAGTACGCCCTGACGGTTTCAGTGGATACACCACCAGACTGCTGCGTCCCGCCCAAATATAAAGGCACTGTCTCGGTACTTGTAACCCGCCCCACAATACCGGCGGCTCCCTGTGCGTCTATACCCTGTCTCTGCATGCCTGGTCTGCAATCCAATCCCCATCCTCCCAGGCTTGATCCCTACAGGGGCCGGATCGAGGCACCCGCCCGCAGCGCAGCGAGTCAGACTCGCACCACGGACAGAGGACGCTTGAACCCCCGCGCTCAACACCCAGAACGGCTAGGGCGGAGCGCGGGAATGCCCGCAGCGGGCACAGAAAGACCGTGCAGGGCATGGCAAACGTGCCGGGGGTATGAGTACAGCGGAAACGGGGAAAGAGAGGCTAGAAGCCACGGCCCACCCCCACAACGCGGCTCTTACAGGGCGCTCGTCGCGCTCGGCCTACGTCGGGGGGTGGGGTGTTCACCAGCCCAAAAAGGGTGGCTGTGAAGGATTTTACTTCTATGGGGTTCACACCCATTTTAATCGTGTTATGATTTGGCATCGGTTCCTGACCTGTGCTAGAGGTTACGGGACCACGGCAGGGGCATCTTGGCGGACAGCCTCTGCAAGTGGCGCTGTTGTGAGCATATCGCAATAGGTCGCTGCGAGGAAACCATATACCGCTAGGCGGCGGCGGTTTTCTGAAAGTAGTAGGCAGCCCCGGTCAGCAATGACTGGGGCTTTGCTTTTCGTAACCCTGTAAACCGCCTATCCTTGGCTGAACGGACTTACGAAGAGGTGTCGTATGGCTACGGCAAGACAGCTTGAGCAACCGATAACGAATCTCTACGAGGTGGACTTTCTGGCGTGGATAGAAGCCCAGACACAGGCTTTGCGTACACGGCAGGCAGGCGGCCTAGATTGGGACAACATCCTGGAGGAATTTGAGAGCATGGGCAGAAGTGAAAAGAACGCCCTCAGAAGCCGACTACAGGTGTTGCTCATGCACCTGATGAAATGGCAATGGCAGCCGAAAAAACAGAGCAAGAGCTGGGCGACCAGCATAAGAAACCAGCGGCTTGCACTAAAATATCTCATCAAGGATTCGCCAAGTCTCAAAAGACTTATTCCTGAAGTGTTGCCTGAGGCTTGGGGTGATGCCGCCGATGAAGCTGCTTTTGAAACCGGACTTCCGATTTCCACATTTCCAGAGTCATGCCCTTGGGATATAGACACGCAAGTCATGGCTGATTGGTGGCCGGAATGAGCAGCCTCACCGTAATGTCCCATAACAGCCCTCAACTGCCAGGCGGCGAACCAAGCAAAATAAGGCCATCCGCCCAGCCTGGCCCAGCTTCCACCAGACAAATTGATGCAAAAGGTCTCATTTCTTTAAGTGATCAACGCCGCATGGGTGCTCTCATGAGGCGTTATGCTTTGGTAGGCCGGATAGGAAGCCTCAAAGAATGGGTTACTTTCAACGCATGGCTGCGAAACCAAAGCGTTTTACCTTGCCGTGCCGCGAAAACACTGACCCAGAAAATGGATCGATCAACCTTCGAGCGCCTATCTCACTCATAACCCCAGAGGTTCGTGATATCCTCGCTTCTACAGGATATTTTCCGGGTCAAACAAAATGTTGGTCAAAATAACCTCCATTCCCGCCATGAAATACGGGCCTCCATTATAATGCCACCCATCTCCTGGAACGAAATCCGCGACCGCGCCACGGCATTCTCCCGCGATTGGGCAACAGAACGTAGCGAGGACGCCGAGGCCAAGACCTTCTGGGATGCCTTTTTCAATGTCTTTGGCGTCACGCGTCGGCGCTTGGCGAGTTTCGAGGCCCCAGTCAAACAACGCAGCGACGGCGGGCGCATCTCGACAGGATTCATCGATCTATTCTGGAAAGGCGTGCTACTGGTAGAGCACAAATCCAGGGGTAAGGATCTGAACCGGGCATACGCCCAAGCTATCGATTATTTCCCAGGTATTCCAGAGCGTGACCTCCCGCACTACGTCCTGGTAAGCGACTTCGCCAGGATGCGTCTCTTTGACCTGGAGACGGACCAGCAATGGGAATTTCCCCTCTCCGACCTGCACAAGCATATTCGGTTATTCGGTTTCATCGCTGGTTATCACAGTCAGGCCATTCGGCCACAGGATCCGGTCAACATCCATGCTGCCGAGCGCATGGGCCGCCTCCATGATCGACTCAAGGGTTCTGGCTACACAGATCATCCCCTGGAAGTTTTGCTGGTTCGCCTCCTGTTCTGCCTCTTTGCCGATGATACCGGGCTTTTTCAGCCCGCCCAGGCATTTCGGGAATGGGTGGAACAAGAAACCCAGGAAGATGGCCGCGACCTTGGCCCGAAGCTCACCGAACTTTTCCAGATCCTCAACACACAGCCAGAAGCTCGCCAAAAGAGCCTCGACGAACGCTTGTCTGCCTTCCCCTATGTGAACGGCAGACTTTTTGCCGAAATTCTTCCCATCCCAGCCTTTAATGCTGCCATGCGTATCGAGCTGCTGGATGCCTGTGCCTTAGACTGGGGCCGGATCAGCCCCGCCATCTTCGGTGGTTTATTTCAGAGCATCATGGACCCCGCCGCCCGCCGCAATCTGGGCGCTCACTACACATCAGAAACTAACATTCTCAAACTCATCAAGCCATTGTTTCTGGATGACCTGCATAGAGAGTTCGCCGCTGCCAAAGGTAACGCCCACAAACTCACAGATCTGCAACACAAACTGCGTGAGCTGACACTCTTCGACCCGGCCTGCGGCTGCGGAAACTTCTTAGTGGTGGCCTATCGGGAGTTGCGCCTGTTGGAGCTGGAGATCCTGCGCCTGCTCCGCGATAGCGGACAACTCGCTCTGGATATTTTTCATCTCATCCAGGTCAACGTGGACCAGTGCTTCGGTATAGAGATCGAAGAGTTTCCCGCCCAGATCGCACAGGTGGCTCTCTGGCTGACCGATCACCAGATGAATCAACGTGTCAGCGAGGAGTTCGGGCAGTATTACGCCCGCCTGCCCCTGACCACCAGCGCGCACATCGTCAATGACAACGCCCTCACGCTGGAGTGGGGCACAGTGGTTCCCCGCGAGCAGGTGAGTTACATCCTCGGCAACCCACCTTTTGTGGGTAAAAAAGAGCAAAGCAAAGCCCAGAAGGCAGAGTTTTTGGCGATCATGCACGGTGTCAAGGGAGCTGGTGTCCTCGACTATGTGACTGCGTGGTACCGCAAGGCGGCGGAGTTCATGCAGGGCACATCCATGAGCGCCGCCTTCGTCTCCACAAACTCCATCACCCAGGGAGAACAGCCTGGCGTTCTCTGGCCGCACCTGTGGGTTAGAGGCATGAAGATCCACTTTGCCCATCGCACCTTCAAATGGAGCAACGAAGGGCGCGGCAAGGCGGCTGTGCATTGCGTCATCATCGGTTTTGGCCCTAGCGAACCGACGCGGCGGATGATCTACGACTATGAGAAGATCGATGGCGAACCTCATCCAGTGGAGGCGCGGAACATCAATCCCTACCTAGTGGATGCGGTAGATGTGGTCCTGTCCAAACGTGGCCGCCCCTTAGCTCCTTCCACCCCGAACATCAACTACGGCAGTATGCCAATTGATGATGGCCATCTTATTTTGAGTACGGAAGAGCGAAATGCGGCCATAGCTGCGGAACCGCAAATCGGCCCCTTCATCAGGCCATACGTCGGCGGGGAGGAATTTCTCAATAACACGCAGCGATGGTGCCTTTGGTTATCAGATGCGCCACTGCCGCTCCTGCGCCATTCACCGTTTTTGCGGGAACGCATTGGCCGTGTGCGGGCATTTAGGAAAGCCAGTAGCCGCAAGGAGACGGTCGCGCTAGCGGCAACCCCGGCCTTGTTTGGCGAAATTCGCCAGCCTGACAACAGCTATTTGCTGATTGCCAAGGTGTCATCGGAGAATCGCCCTATCATGCCCATCGGGTTCATGGCAGCTATGGTGATTGCCAGCGGAAGCTGCCTCATCGTGCCCGGAGCGAAAATTTTTCATTTTGGTGTCTTGCAATCGACGATGCACATGGCCTGGATGCGCGCTGTTGCTGGGCGATTGGAAAGCCGCTATCAATATTCTGCCGGCATTGTCTACAACAACTTCCCATGGCCTGAGACACCCAGCGAACGGCAACGTATAGCCATAGAGGCTGCCGCGCAATCAGTCTTGGATGCACGGGCACAATTCCCGGAATCATCATTAGCAGATATCTACGATCCATTAGCCATGCCGCCAGCATTGGTGCAGACTCATCACGCTCTAGATCGTGCTGTTGATGCAGCTTATGGAAGAAGGAAGTTTATCGGCGATGCTGACCGAGTTGCCTTTCTGTTTGAAAAGTACCAACAACTTACCATGACTATGTTTCCACTTGGAACAACAAAAAAACAATCTATAAGAAAATTAATTACAGGCTTTAAATGATAAAAAGTAAACGGCTGTTATAATTCTGAAGCGCAAAAAAGACACGACAAGACAATTTGAAGAATTGTGTCGCATATTTACTGGACCGCTCATCCGATAGACTTTGAGAATCCCAAGTTATTATGTACTATAGATCATTTTTACAGTACAGTACAATTTACATTATCCTTTAAGGCGTTCACACGAACAAAACCGACCTGGCGGAGATCTAGCATGGCAAAACATAAAGAACCAGTGTCCTGGTCTCCCATCAAAGTTGTCGTTTGTGGGACGGAGGTAGCGGGTGCCTACAGCATCGACAATGGCGATTGGATGACTGTGCGCATGGATGGCGGTGGTACAAAAAGCACACATGGTGGACCAGCCGCAGAAGGCGTTGCGAAACTGATCCTCACAGAATTATTCAACGAGTCACATCAACGGTAGCCTAACTCAAGCGTTAGGCCTCACGGTAACACATGCGACACGCGGCACTAAGCGAAGTCACCGAAGCACAAGAATGGCGCTAGTTAGCAGAGGCTAGGGAGCTATCATCAGCGGCCCGAACGAGCACAGTGTTTACCTCCAAGAGTATCAGTACACCGTTGATCCAACGCTCGCAGATGATTTGCAAGTTATTGAGTGTTATCCGCCCGCATGAAACCATTACGGTCCTCATATTTCGGATTAAAGCTTGTTGTCTGGTAGGGAGAAGACGATGGGCGTAGAGAAAACGACCTTCCCTGATTTTGTCCAACAACCCGTCCAGTTTTCAGCGTCCGGTAAACCCCTCTATTTCCGGCCCAGGTCTTTGTACACCGCGTCATCGTTACGCTTTCCAATCAGCAGCACACGCACCATATCCTCCGGCAAGTCATAAACGATGCGGTACTCCCCAACGTCCACCCGACGAT
>DAIEIW010000182.1:0-3424 GCA_027351205.1 Acidithiobacillus sp. | reverse complement strand
GGCCACCTGCTTGGGCAGGTGGGTGTCTGACCGATAAAGACCTGCTTTGCTTCGGTTAAGTGTTTAAGTAAAGAAGTGATTGCCAATTTTTAGGTTGGCTCCTCAAAATGTCATAAAAAAGTCATTGATCTGTCGTATTGTCGTCACATTTGGTGGTTATGATACTTCCTCTTTGAAACGCCCCAAGATTTTTTGGGGACATCGATCATAACAGGGAGTGTTTTAACCATGCGTAACACCGCGAATTTACGTCCAATCATTGTTGCGCTCATGGCATCCGGGATGATGCTGTCGAGCGCACTTGCCCTGGCTGATGGCGTCACTGCCAGCACGGTAAGTGCCGACCATGCTGCCGTCGACGTTGGTCAGGTCAATGCCGCTGCACAGGGAAGTTCTTACCTTGGGAGCAGTGAGGCGCAGTCCCTTACCCAGAAGCACCGTTTTAATTCAGGGCAATCGGTGAAAGTGCTGGACAAGCATGAATTGGCGGCTGCTGGCCCGGTAGGCGGCAGCGCGCAGGCGTTGTCTTACGCGCCGGGCGTCAGCGTCTCCAGCTATGGATACACCGGCTCCACCAAGACCTCCATCAGCGTGAACGGGATCAAGCAGGGTTGGGGCGGTTTCTCCGGTGGCCAGATTGACAACGGCAGTCTTTCCGTCACCTTTGACGGCGTTCCCATGGTGAATCCCTCCACTGGCCTCTGGGAGAGTCCGCAGGTGCCGCAGAACGGCATTCTGCAGGGCATCGGCATCACCTATGGTCCCGGTAACCCGGTGGATCGCTGGTATAACAACATCGGCGGCCAGATCGATTTTGTTCCCTTGCAGCCCACAAATAAAGCCGGTGCTTCGATTAAAATGAGCTACGGCAGCTACGATGCCAAGAATATCGTCTTCAATGTGCGCACCGGGAGCATAGACGGCTGGTCCACCATCCTCGCGGGCGGCTCCGGTTCCGGCAACAGCTACCGGCAAACCCCGGATGGCTTTGCCAACCCCAGTTATAACTACGCATGGTTCCTGAAAACCCGCAAGACCTTCAGCAACGGTGATTTTTCACTGGGTGCCTACTTGGCGAAAGGTTCCGGCTACCGGCCTGTAGCCATCCCCCTCAACCCCATTGCCGGGGTGACCATGGATGGTACGCCGAACTCGCCGCTGTATAGCCAGGCGACGTCAGGGTATTATTCCTCACTGCCGGAAAATGTCTGGTTCAAGCGGGACGGCAATACCACCTGGCTGGTCTATAGCAAACTGAACCTTGCACTGGACAGCATGGTGGGTCTGCATAACACGCTCTGGTATCGCAACGGCCACCGTCTGCATTTCCACTACAACAACTACGGGTTATCCAATCCGAAGAACCTCTACGAATACAATAACCCACATACCGATGTGTACGGCGACAAACTGTGGTTTTCGGTGGCCTTGCCCTACAATGACGTGAACGTGGGTGGATTCTTTTTGAACAGCCGGTATAACTCGCGGAACGCCTTTTACAATACCAATCCGCCGTACTACGGATCGGCGTCAGTGCCCAACGCGCACTACCGCAGCGACTATTTCGACCAGACCGACCTCGCCGCGTTCGTCCAGGACCGGATCAGTCCGATGGAAAACCTGCATATCACGCCGGGCGTGCGTTTCATCAATTATCAGACGCGTTACACGCCTGCCGCGCAGTCGGATTTTGCCGCGGCTTATGCCTTGTATCCGCAGAATAACCAAGGTGCGCTCCCGACCGCCAGCAACAGCTTCACCAAGGTGGAGCCATCGGTGGATTTCAACTGGCAGCCGATGAAATGGCTGGCGGTATTTGCCAGCTATGCGCAGGCGTACAAGGAACCGCAGGTAGGCGGCGGCGGTGGTCTGTATCAAGCTACCCCAGCGATTTATAGCCTGGAAAAAAGCGCCGATTACAATGCTGGCATAAAGATTCATTTCAGGGATGCCACCTACCTGCATAATTTCTTCCTGCTGGCGAGTTTTTACCATCTGCACTATACCAACCAATATATTCCGTTCTACGATGCCAATGGCAATTATCTGGGTGACGCGAATGGTGATTCCATCTATCAGGGTGTCAATATGGCGCTGGAAGATGACCCGATTTACAACCTGCATGTCTTTGCCAATCTCAATTTCGAGAAGGCGACCTTCGCTCATTACGTGACCGGTGGCGTCAGTTATGACGGGCTGCCGGTATCCAACGTGCCGAGCAGCACCTTTAACATCGGCACGGCGTACAGCTACTATCTCTCGGGCGTGTTGCTGGAGCCACGGATCTGGTATCAGTACACCGGCGCGCAAAATATCTTCAATAACAATACGACTGCACCGAGCCGGCAGAAAATGCCGGGCTACGGGACGGTGAATCTGGGTTTTGACAGCACCATTCCCACGCGTGGGAGCATTCCGGGTCTGAAAGATGTCAAGCTGAGCGTCGATATCCTCAATCTTGCAAATAATCGTTATAACGAGTTCCAGTACATCACGGCCGGCGGGCTTCTGGGTGGAAGCTCGGCCGGGCAGGTGCTGGCGTTGCCAGGTGCGCCGCTGACGGTATATGGAAGTATTGCGGTAAACTTCTAGGTCTGCCGTTACTTGTGATTTCCGGCAGGAAGGTTCCAGCGTGTTGTGTCTGGGGCTTTCCTGCCGATATTGTATTGGGTGGCGGTATGCATTGGGTATATGCGGCGGCTCGCCGGGGCTAAGTCTGGCCTAATTCCGGGACGGTAGAGTGGCAACACGGTGGAAGCAGGAGCCTCCACCAGACCTCAATCTACGGGAAAGGAAGTGACATCATGGGAATATCCAAAAAAGTGGTTGTCAGTGTGCTGGGTGTGATTTTGACCGCAGCATCCGTGAGTGCCTTTGCCTTCACCGGTGAAAAGCTGGCGGGACATGCCAAGGTAACCATCGAACAGGCCCGTTCCATCGCCCTGAAGGCATACCCCGGAAAAATCACCGACGAAGAGCTGGAACAGGAAAAGGGGGGTAGCGGTTTACGCTATTCTTTCGATATCAATCATGGCAAAGTCACCCATGAGGTAGGCGTCGACGCCAAAACCGGGGCGGTACTGGAGAACTCCACCGAAGGTGCCCATCCGGACTGATCACCGGTGTCGTAAAAAAACCCGCTCTCTTTTCAGGGGCGGGGCTTTTGGGGCGAGTAAAGCCACCGGGTATCTACTGGAACTATCATATGCGCATTCTCCTTGTTGAAGATGACCGAATGATCGGCGAAGCCATCACGGTGGCGCTGCGGGATGCGGCTTATGCCGTGGACTGGGTGCGGGACGGTGAAACCGCGTTGCGGGCCATCGGCAACCAGGAGCACCAGGCGGTGTTGCTGGATTTGGGCCTGCCCAAGCTGGACGGCCGCGCGGTGCTGAGAAAACTCCGGGCCACGGGCAACACCCTG
>DAIEIW010000172.1:0-5498 GCA_027351205.1 Acidithiobacillus sp. | reverse complement strand
GCACATACACGCGGGCGCGGCGAGCGTTGACCAGGTTTTGTCCGAACCTCCCGCAGGCCAGCCGGAGCGCCCTGCGGGCGGCGGAGGCCCTGCACGCGGCATAGGCCCCGCGCAGATTCGGGAAGTCGTGCAGAACACGCTGCCAAGCCCACAGCCCGCAGCGACACCGGCGCGATCCGTGGTCAACCCTGTCGGCGGCGTCAAGCCCAAGACCTGCCAGTCTGCACCGCCGGAAGTGCCCCAGAGCCGGGTACGTCAGAACCTCGACAGCCGCCTGGTGACGGTCGCGGTGGATGACGACAGCGGGGTTTCGGTTCAGGTGTCACCGGCCTTTGCGGCGAAGCACCCTGACCGTCTCCGGGAACTGCGGGAGATTTTTTCGGCCTGTGCGGCAGGGGTGGCACCGCCCGATTTCGAGCCGCTTCCCGCAGATTTGCCCGCTGGCATCGGCGATGGGCACGAAGGGGGACTCCAGTGAGCGCCGCCGGTCAGTTTTTGGCCTCAAGCGGCGGTGGCCGCAACAGATCGGGCAACGCCTTGTCGGCAGGCAACGCCTTGCTGGCGGGTTTTCTCTCCCGGCATGGTCTCGATGCGGTGGATGTCGCTGACTGCGACCCGGAGCACCGGTCCTGCCCGGACCACGGACGCTATCGGGTGGCGGTGCGAGATTCCGAAAGCGGAGCTTTACTGGCTTACCCAAGGCAGGATTGCCCGCAATGCCGGGGTGAGCGGCTCATGGCGGAACACCTCGCCGATGCGCCGAAACGCTACCGCAAGGCCAGCCTGGACAGTTTCCGGGCGGATCTGGCGGGGCGGGGCGAGATTCTCGCCACGGCCCGTCGTTTGGCCGACTGGCTGCGCCGCGACGGCAGCCTGACCGCGATCCTCCACGGCGTTCCGGGCACCGGCAAAACGCATCTGGGCTACGCCCTGTGCCGGGTATTTGCTCACGCCGGACAAAACGCCCTGCTGCAATCCGCACAGAAGATCCTCGCCGAAATTCGCGCCACCTGGGACCCCACCTCCCGAGAGCGTCAGGAGCAGGTCATTACCCGCTTCGCCGCCCTCGATCTGCTGGTCATCGACGAGCCCGACAAGGTGCATTGGTCAGAAAACACCCGGCAGTTGTTTTTCGCCATCCTGGATCGGCGCTATGCGCAGGCGCTGCCGACCGTGGTACTGACCAACGCCACGACGGCGACCCTTTCCGGTCTCACCCAGACTCCCATCTGGGATCGCTTGCGGGAGCACCTGCTGGTCCTCGACTGCGGTGAGCGCAGCTACCGTGAGCAAGGGGCGGTACCGCCACCGGCAACAGGGCCAGTGCCGTTTGTCACGCCTGTTCTGCCCGCAAGGGCTGCGTCGTCACCTGCAGGGCTGCCGCCTGCAAGGCCCGTAGAAGACTCTGGACTGGTGTCTGCACCAGAGATCACCGAAGATAGCCCCGAGCCGGTTCTGGAGGCCTCCAGCACGGTTATCGTCTGCGGGACGGTAGCCCTGCCGGAGGCCGAAAGCCCGGCTCACCCATCCCATTCTCACCAGGAGGAAAACCCCCAT
Source organism: Acidithiobacillus sp. (assembly GCA_027351205.1). GTDB lineage: Bacteria > Pseudomonadota > Gammaproteobacteria > Acidithiobacillales > Acidithiobacillaceae > Acidithiobacillus. Next base: position 3,941 of record DAIEIW010000172.1, on the reverse strand, counting down.
GCCACAAGTATCCATCGGCGAAGTCGAGACGCCGAACGACTGTCTCCCGGAGCTGGAGCAGGTATTCATGAATTGGGCGCAGCAGTACCTGACGCTGGCCTGCAAAATGCCGGAAGGATTCACCGTGACCACGGGACGCTACGAGCACGAGCTCGGCAGTTTCGCCGAGTTCAAGCTGGAGTTCCCGGAAGGCGAGGACCCCGATCCGTGGCAGAGCTTGTGCGAGAACGCTCTGAACACCTTCAGCATGGAGATGCCTTTTCATGCGCTGGAGCAACAGTTGAAGGAAAACTGGCGGGAGTTCAAGGCGCAGAACGACCCGGAATACGACCCGGAGCTAGACGAGGACTTGATGGATTGATGCTACATATAGTATGTTCTATAAACGAACAATACTATAGGAGCATCCAGCATGTTCACCTCAGATCAGCAGCCCTTCCCCGTGAACGAAGACGGGTTGCACAAGCTCTACGACCCGGAACAGTTTGCGAAAGCCATCGCCGATGTCATCCAGGTGATGCAGGCCAATCGGGTGGAACCGTTGAAGGCGATGGTTCTTGCACTGGAACAGCGCGGCCCGTATCGGCTCCTGTCGCCCTTGTTGACCCGTCCGTGGGTGGACATCCGCGACGTGCTGGAGAGCAACTACCCGCATTTCGCGGGCGTGATCGAGCCGGTCAAGCAGGCCTGGCACCTGGCGTATCACAGTCATACCGCGTTTTCTTTGCCGCCCCTGCTGTTGCTGGGGGAGCCCGGTATCGGCAAGACCCATTTTACCGCCCAACTGGCGAAGTGTATAAACATACAGTACCTCATGCGCTCCATGGCCACCCTCTCCGCGGGCTTTGTACTTTCTGGCATGGACGCCCGCTGGGAGGATGCGCGACCGGGGATGATCTTCACCCAGTTGATGCACGGCGATACGGCCAATCCGCTGGTGGTGTTGGACGAAATCGACAAGGTGGCGGGAGACCGCTATCACGACCCGCTGGGACCCCTCTATGGGCTGCTGGAAAGCGAGACCGCACGCGCCTTCGCCGACGAGTACCTGCCGGTACCGCTCGATGCGAGCCGCATCAACTGGATCGCCACAGCCAACCGGATCGAGGATATCCCCGAACCCATCGTCTCCAGAATGCGTGTGATCGAAGTGCCCAAGCCCGACTATCCGGCGCGCGTGCGTATCGCCTATCGCCTCTATGCCGCGGTCCTCAAGGAACGGCTCTGGGGCAAGGTTTTCTCGCGCACCTTGCCGCAAGACGTGGCGGAGCGCCTGGCGGAGATCGGCGACACCCCGCGCGCCATGCGCCTGGTGTTGGAAGAGGCCTGCGGCAAGGCTTCGGTACGGGTCTGTGCGCTCACCCGGGAGCGGGTCTTCGGGGTATGTTTGCGTCCGGCTGACCTGGACATGGGAAGATCGTCCGTATCCCATGGATTCGGATTCATTCCACATCAGAAAAGCATTGCATCTACTGGGGGTGTCCCAGCCATATCACGCCCGCACCGTTAAGTGCGGTCAGGTCCATCAAAGAGAAAAGGTTTCAGGGGCTATATACGGTAGAAACAAAGCCAGGGGAAGAGGCTATATGTCGCAAAGCAAAGCACAGAAAACTCCACCGGAGCAGGGTGGTATCAAGGTCGATAAGGCGGCGCTCCGGCACCATGAATCCATCATTGGTGTGGGACGGACGCTGGATCTGAAAGCCTGGTGGACCTTGAACCGGGTCATGATTGGGGTGGCTGCCGCCGGATGGGCCGTCGCCATGGCATTGGCGATTGCGGCGGCGGATCTGGCTCTGCTGCACACGCCGACCCCACAGACTTTCCTCGACGTCTATCACGGTACGGTGTCAACGCTGTCCATGGAGGCCGCACATGGCCGCTGATGAGGTAAACGCCTCCAGCCGTGCCGCGCAGCAAGGAACTATCCAGGGCGTGGGCCTTGCCCCACAGGAAAGCATCGTCATCACTCGCGCCCTCTGGTCCAACAGCTTCAAGGTCATGACGGCGGCGGCGCTCGGTGGCTGGCTGGTGGCGGGGGTGTTGGGATTCACGGTCTACAATCTTGCCGAACGCCCTATCCCGACACGCTACTTTGAATCCATCAACGGCCAACTGATCCGAGCCGTGCCGACCGATCACCCCATGCTGTCCGCTGGCGATATTCTGACGGGCGCACAGCAGGCGCTGGAAGGTTCCTACAACATGAATTTCCGCGATTACCGGATGCGCGTGCAGAACGCCGAGAAGTGGTTCACGCAGCAGGGGTATTCCGCCTACAAGAAGAGTCTGTTTGCCTCTGGGGACATCAAGGCGATTAAAGGCCGACGCCTGTTTCTCAATATCGCGGTGACCGGTGCCCCGGTGGTGGCACAGCAGGGCGTACTGAGCGGGACACGCACTTTTGCATGGAAGGTACAGGTGCCGGTGGAACTCGACTTCGAGTCATCGGGGTACCAGAGCAGCAAGATGTACCTGGCGACCCTGGTGATGGTGCGCGTCGATAACGTGGCCAGGCCGCGCGGCTGGGCGGTGGACAGTATTATATTCGGGCCGATGCCCAATCGAGGATGAAGCGGATGACCAAGCCAAAACAATCGAATCAACACAGATGCCCGCGACACGTCGGCGCCTGGCGCCATAAGGCCCTGACACTGGCCTTGTGGGGGTCGCTTCAGATACTACCTACAGTCGCCGTGGCGGGGGTCATGGTCCTGGAGCCAGGCGGTGCGCATACGCTGCAGTCGATGCCCAGGCAACAGGGGACCCCGCCTTTCGTGACGAATGGCGCCATGCCAGCCTCCTCCGGTGTGCAACCGATAGCGGGCGTGCCGGCAGCTTCGGCACCTGCGGCGCCGCCGACAGGCACCGCCTCACCCCAGGCACCCGTGGATGTTTCACCGAATTATTCGTCGGCGAACCCCAATGCACCGCAAGCCAATGCGGCGACCGCGTTACCTCCGCTGCCGGAAGGCAAGGCCTTTCAAAACAGTCTGAAGGCGGCCATGCCGCTCACGTCCGCACAAATCGCCCAGCTACGCACTGCGATCAATGCCAATCGGCAGGCCCAGGAAGCGCCACTGGCACCGGCAATGCCCAGACTATCCACCATCAATGCACGCATCGGGGTCGGCAATCCTCCGGCCATTGCGGTACAGGGCGGTTTTGTTTCGACCATCAACGTGGTCGATGCCTATGGTCGGCCGTGGCCCATTGAGCGCTATTCGCTCGGTAATCCCAAGGCATTCACGGCATCCGTGGCGGGCAATTCTGCTGCCATCAGTGATCTTCAGCCTTATGCGCAGAGCAACCTCGCCTTGTATCTTCAGGGCGAGGCCACCCCGCTCATGGTGGCCCTCGTACCGGGTGCCCAGAGCGACAGTGGTGGTGGGGTGGTGGATTACTCGGTGCGCATCCGTATCAACACCCCGGAACCCGGATTGCCCGCCCCTGCAGGTGGCATGGCCGGAGGCGCTGATTACACCAACACGCTACTGTCCGTGGTTCAGGGTGTAGGTCCTGCAGGGGCCAAACATCTGCGGGTGGTCGGAGATCCCGCCCGCGTGGAAGCGTGGACCTGGGAAGGTCCGCGCGGCACGCGGTTGCTGCTGCGTGCTCCGGCCACGGTGATAGCTCCCGCCTGGCTCGCCACCATGCAGGGGCCGGGGGGCATTCAGGCCTGGGTGTTGCCCGATGTGCATGTGGTCACGTTGAGTCAGAACGGACGTACCCGGATGGTCGTGGTGAAGCGTTTCAACTGGGAGGGCGCGCGGCATGGATAACCTCAGCGGACAGGAGCCTCAAACGCCGCAGGGCTCCGACCACTCACCCTAGACGCCGGCGCAGATCACTTCAGGTTCGCGTCGCGGGTTGACCAGTTGGGTCAGGGATACCTTGGCGGGGCCGAGGCGTATGTATCTCATCATCGGCGGAATCGCGGT
>DAIEIW010000150.1:0-4594 GCA_027351205.1 Acidithiobacillus sp. | reverse complement strand
CGCGAGGGCGATATTGACTTCCACTTCCTGCAAAGAACTTTTGACGAACTGCGCGCCATTGTAAATGGTTTAGCCATTCATGCCCGGCGGCATGGTCGAGTCCAACTGGGCCATGACTTTCTGAATACCCTGGGACACGTTCAGGGCATTACTGCCGGGGGCCTGCTGGATGCCGATATTGACCGCCGGCTGGCCGTCCACCATGACGGATGAGTCATAGGTCTGAGCGCCCAGGGAGACTTTGGCCACCTGTCCCAGACGAATCGGCACCCCATGCACCGTCGCCACCACCAGATTGCGGAATTCTGCGGCGCTGTGCAGGGCGGTATTGGCGCTCAGGGAGACCGCCGTGTACTGACCGCGCAGGCGCCCGACCGCGGCGACAAAGTCGTTCTGCTTCAGGGCGGTACTGATCTGTTCCGGAGTAATGCCGAGCACGGACATTTCCTGCGGGTCGAGCCAGACGCGCATGGCATAGGTGTTGCCGTTGGGTCCGGTGCCCGGCGGCAGGATGGAAGTCAGGCCCACCCCCGGCACGGACTGGATGGCGGGTTGCACCACCCGAGTCAGATAGTCGGTGATCTGCTGCTGATTGAAGCCGTTGCCATGGTAGCTCAGCAACATCAGGTAGGCGCCGGAGCCGGACATTTCCTGCACCACCGGCTGCATCACCCCCTTCGGGAGCTGATTGAGGACCGTATTGACCTTGCTCTGCACCTGGGACAAGGCCGCGTTGGGATCTTCGCCCATGCGCATATAGAGGGTGAGGATGGAGATGCCGTCCTCACTCACCGCCGTCATGTAGTTGATGCCGGGGGCTTGCCCGACGGCTTTTTCCAGTGGCGCCGTAATAAAGGCGTTGACGGTTTTCGGGGTGGCCCCGAAGTAATGGGTGGTGACCGTGATCATGGAGCTGTTGGTCGGCGGATACTCGGTGATGGGCATCAGGCCGAGGGAGCGCAATCCGAAGAAAAACAGCACCAGACTCAGGGATATGGCAAGGATAGGGCGGCGGATAAAGGGTTCGGTGAAGTGCATGGAAATCCTTGGATGACTCAGAGATGCACGGCGTTATTGAGACGCACATGGTCGCCGCTGTGCAGTTTGACCTGCCCCGCCGTGACCACCAGATCGCCCACCTTGAGGCCGGAACGGACCACCACTTGGTCGCCGCGCTGCAGGCCCGTGGTCACCGGCTGCTCTTTGGCGATCAGCGTATGGTCCGGTCCCGGGGTCAGCACATAGACAAAGTCCCCGTAGGTATTGAAGCTCACCGCCACCGTGGGAATCATCAGGCGTGCCGTGGGCGCTTCTTTTTGCAGGACGACGCGAACGAACATGCCCGGCTTCAAGCCCAGTGGCGCATCGACGAGGGCGCGGACGCTGACCGCCCGGTTTTGCGCGTCCACATGGCTGGAAACCGCCTGCACTTTGGCACTGTAATGGCGCAGGATAATCCCGTCATGCACGTCAAGCTGTATCGGCGCGCCCGCCCGCACCGCCTGCACATCACGCTGGGGTACCGTGAAATCGGCATAGAGCGTCTGCAGATTTTCGATATGCACCACCGGCATGCCCGCATGGACATATTCCCCCACGTTCACGGTACGCAGCCCCAATACCCCGCTGAAGGGGGCACGGATCTGCGTATCCGCCAGAGACTCCTGCAAGGCCGTCACCCGGGCCTGGGCCACGCTGGCCCCATAGCGAGCCTTATCCAGTGCGGCGGTGGAGATGCCGTGGATGGCAAAGACCTTCTCGGCGCGCCGATAATCCACCTGCGCGAGGTCGGCCTCGGCCTGGGCGGCCTGCAACTGGCCGGGCAAAGCACCGGGGTCGAGAGACAGGAGCAGTTGTCCCTTTTGCGCTGTGGCACCGGAGTGAAAACCGATATGCTGCACCACACCCCCGGTCTGGGGACTGAGCACCGCTCCCTGTTGCGGCACGATCTCGCCCACGGCAGTCAACTCGCCCGCCATCGACTTGTTTTTTGCGCGCGTGGCAGAAACGGTGACCACCGGGTTGGCCGCCGCCGCCAAGCGTGCGTGCAACTGACCCTGACGCCATTGATACCAGCCATAAACGCCGCCAAAAAGCAGCACGACAACGATACCCAGTAAGAAAAAGGCCTTCTTCATGCAGGGGCTCCCGGAGATTGGTGAATGGCGGAATGGGGTTGCGCGTCGCTGGCCGTGCGGGCATCACTGGCGTCGGGCTGCCATCCGTCGCCCAGCGCCACAAAGAGCGCCACGCTGTCCAGATAACGCTGACCACGCGCGCGGATGGCAGCGACCGTGTCCTGTTGATACGCGATTTCGGCATCGAGCACCGTGACATAGTCGGTGACGCCATCGCGGTAGCGGGCCTCCGCCAGATGCAGGGCGGCCCCGTCGGCAGTCTGTGCGGCCAGACGATGTTGATAGGACGTGTCGGCGCCCTGCAAAGCGCGCAGGGCATCGGCCACTTCACGAAAGGCGTCGAGTACGGTGCCGCGATACTGATCACTGACCGCTTTGTACTGGTCGAGCGCCGCGCGACGCTGGGCGTGGAGGGCGCCGCCGTTGTAAATCGGTGCCACGATCCCCGCCCCCAGGGACCAAAGGGTCGAAATCGGGTTGAAGAACATTCCCCCGGTCATGGCCGCCTTACCGATGTCGGCGGTGATATTGAACTGGGGATACAGATCGGCGGTGGCCACATCGGCCTGCGCCGCCGCTACTTTCAGCTCCGCCGCTGCGGCCTGGATATCCGGGCGCTGCGCGGCCAGAGCCGAAGGCAGGGTGGTGGGCAGGCTGGACGGCAATTGCAGACTGGCGAGTGTCGGCATGGGCAGATCCGTATCGGGGGACTGGCCCAGCAAAGCCGCCAGCCCGTGGCGGGCCACCGCCACATCCGCCTGCAAGGGGGCAATGCGCGCCTGCGCCGCTGCGGTGATGGCCTCCTGTTGATCCACACTTTGCAGATTCTGATAACCCAACTGGTATTCCTGCTGCAGCAGGTGCAACAGGCGGGCATCGGCAGTGGCGATCTGCCGGGCGGCGTCGAGCTGGGCCTGTGCCGCAGCACCGTTGATTACCGCCCGGCTTACGGCCGCCGCCAGAAAGACTTCGCTTTGATGCAGACTGGCACGACTCACCGCAGCCCGGGCTCTGGCCGCATGTACCAGATCCTTCTGGCGACCAAACACATCGGGGTTGTAGCTGACGTTTATGGTGCCCAGCAGCAGGCTATAGAGGTTGCCGGGAATGCGATAGCTCGCCCCGCCATTCGCGCCGGTGCGCTGTGCCCGTCCACGACCGATTCCGGCACCGGCACCGACACTGGGCAGCAGTCCGCCCTGCGCTACGGCGATCAGAGACTGCTCGCGCGCCAGGGCCGCCCGCGCCGCCTGCAGATCCGGGTTGGCCTGCATGGCCTGCCGGATGTAGCCGTTCAGGGCGGACGAATGAAAGAGCGACCACCAGGCCTGAGATTCCTGCTGCGTCCACCGAATCCGCTGCGGCCCGCCATGCAAGTCCAGGGGATGCGCGTTATAGGCCACAGGTGCCGGCACATTGGGCGCACCAGGCTGCGGCCCCACCGCGCAGCCGGCCGCAGCGACAATCCCGAGCAAGACGCCCAGCCGGGCCATGCCCCGGGCGGATCGGCCCGCCTTCTGCCGCCTGTGGCCATGCGGATAGCTGGCGTTTTTCATGCAAAACCCTCGTTCACTCGATCAACCGGGAAGATGGAATGGTAACGGGGATGCCTGTAACAATCTCTGCCGTAGAGGGACTGAAACGTAACAGAGTGTCACTTTGTGGCGCACCGAAAGGTCTTGTTACAATTCATCTTGGTCCTTCCGGGAACAACAGGTTAGAGTGTGCTCATGGATACACGGAAACAGATTCTGGTGGTGGACGACGACCTGCGCCTGCGCGGTCTGGTAGAATCGCACCTGCAGGGCTTTGGCTTTGGGGTGCGGGGTATGAGCGATGGCCGACAGATCGAAAGTCTGCTTGCCGAAGCGCCCGTGGATCTGATCGTCCTCGATCTGGGCCTGCCCCATGAAGACGGCCTGCAAATCTGCCGGCGCCTGCGCCAGCATCATGATGTCCCCATCCTCATGCTCACCGCGCGGGGTGATGAAGTGGACCGTATTCTGGGACTGGAAATGGGCGCCGACGACTACCTCGCCAAGCCCTTTCATCCCCGCGAACTGGTGGCCCGCATCCAGGCCATTCTGCGCCGGGTCCGCGGGGCAGATCGGCTATCCGGCATAGCGACCGCCCCCTTTCAGTGTGGTCCTTTTAGCGTGGATATGAGCCGGCAGGAGATTCTGCGTGACGGAAAGGCCCTGTCCCTCACCAGTGCCGAGTTCCAGACCCTCGCAACCCTCATTCAGCATGAAGGCCAGCCCCTGACCCGCGAAAAACTCATGTGGCTGACCCGCGGTCGTCAGCTCGAAAACGACGACCGCAGCATCGATATGCAGATCTCCCGCCTGCGCCGCCTGCTCGACGGCAGCCCCGGCCAACCCCGGCATATCCGCACGGTTTGGGGTCATGGCTACCTGTTCGTCGCGGAACCCTGAGCATGCGGAGTTTCTGGCCGC
>DAIEIW010000146.1:0-6417 GCA_027351205.1 Acidithiobacillus sp. | reverse complement strand
GGCCGAGGTGGGTGAGCGCAAAAAAGTGGCCGTCTCCTGGCTGGGTAAGGCGAAGGCGGCTACGCAGATGATTTCGATCCTGCTGCTGGTCTACGAGCGCCCGGTGCGGGGATTGTCCGCACGCACTCTGGGGACCGCTCTTCTGATCGTCGCGGCGGCGATGACACTCTGGAGTATGGTGGGCTACTTGCGCACCGCCTGGCCCAGCCTACAGGGCAGTAGTGGGGCTCATCTTGACAGGGAACGGTGATCCCGGTAATCTCTGCGGCCATGCGGGAATAGCTCAGTGGTAGAGCACAACCTTGCCAAGGTTGGGGTCGCGAGTTCGAGCCTCGTTTCCCGCTCCACAATCGAGGGAAAGCGTTCAGTCTTTCCCTTTTCTTTTAAGGCTGGGTGGCAGAATGGTCATGCAGCGGCCTGCAAAGCCGTGGAAGCCGGTTCGATTCCGGCCCCAGCCTCCAAATAAAACGTATCAGCCGGTTCGTTCGGTACATCTACAGGCTGTCAGATGTCATGCCCAGGACAGAAGACGTGAATCCGACTCCTCTGGAGAAAGAGGCGCCCATGGGAAATAGCAAGGAGGCGCTGCTGCTTCGCCTGCACCACACCCCGCTTTTTTCCGCATGGCCCAACGACATGATCGCGCCACTGCTCGCCCAATCCCAGCCCCTGACTCTGGAGTCGGGAGATATCCTCTTTGCCGAGGGATCGCCAGCCAGATCCTTCTATTTCCTGGCAGTGGGACGAATCAATCTGATTGCTGCAGCGGCCACGGGGCAGGAGAAAATTGTCGAAATCATCCAGCCCGATGATCTTTTTGCCGAGGCGGTCGCTTTTCTCGGGGGCCGCTATCCGGTGACGGCGCAGGCCGATGCCATGACCACGGTACTGGAGATTCCGCTGGACCTTTTCGTCGCGACTCTGGAGCAGCATCCGTTCCTGATGCGGCAGATGCTGGCGCGGCTCAGTATGCGCCTGCATTTTCTGGTCAAGGAGCTGCGCCATCTGAGTGTGGAGTCGGCGGAGCAGCGCTTGGCCAGCTATCTGCTGGATCTGTGTCCGGTAGTCAATAGCCCCGCTGCCATTGATCTCCCCGCCAAGAAAGCGGCGATCGCGGCGCGTTTGGGCTTGACGCCGGAGACGCTGTCGCGGGTGTTGTCCCGAATGCGTAAGGCAGGACTCATAGAAGTGGAACAACGGACGATCAGCATTCCCGACCCTCTTGCCTTACGGCGCTGGGCCGACGGGCGCTGAGGCGATGGCATTCGTGTCCTTTCACTGTTCAGGTCGCATTGGGGGCGATTTCACCAAGGCCTGTAAAAAATCGCGGAGCACCAACGCGCCGTTGTGTTCCTGGTCGTGGGCTGCATACAGCAGAATCAGGGGCGAACCAGCGGCCTGGGTCAGGAGCGCACGGGCAGTCCCCTGTTGCTCCGCTAGTTCCGCCAGATAACGTTTGCGGAACTCATTCCAACGTGCCGGATCATGGGCGAACCACTGACGCAGCGCGGTGCTGGGAGTGAGATCTTTGGGCCAGGCGTCCAGCGGAAGGTCGGCCTTGCGCAAGCCACGGGGCCAGAGGCGCTCCGCCAGGACGTGATAGCCTGCGGGGAGGGGACGCGCGTAAACGCGCCAGGTGGTGATGGCAATGTGCTGAGCGTGGTCCAGAGTCATTTTATGTCCCTGCCCGTTCATTCGGGCTGCCTTCCTTCTGCTTTTACCAGTCTCCTATTCGCCCGCGCAATTCCTGGAGATGCACCACGGCTTTTTGCGCGATCAGGCCGCGGGCTGTCTTTACCTGGTCCCGGACGTTCCAGAGGAGTATGCCGTGGATCTGGTCATCCCGCAGATAATACACCACGGCCTTGTCCCCGCCCGGCGAAATATCCGTATAGCAGTCCATGTCACTGCGGCATTCCCCGACGGCCTCGAAGCCGAATTCATAGATATCGCTGTAGAACATGGATTGATGCTGAAAATGCACCTCTTTCCCAGCCATGCTCGAACCTGCGGCACGCCCGGTGGCTTCGGCATTATCCCAGTGCTCCAGACGTAGGGGCGTACCCCATACCGGATCCGGATAGGTGGCGAGATCGCCGGCAATCCAGATCCGGGGGTCGCTGCTGCGCATTCCGTCGTCCACGCGGACCCCGCCGGGCGCCATCACCAGACCTGCCGCCTCCGCCAGGGCGGTCAGGGACAGCATGCCGATGCCATAGGCGATCCAGTCGCAGCAAATTTCCGCGCCGTCCGCGAAGCGGGATATGAGTTTGCCGGATTCGCTGCGCAAGTCCTTGAAATGATGCTCCACATGGAGCTGGACACCAGCCTCGCGATAGCGTGCGCTGACCTGCTCCACCAAAGGGGGTGGCAGGACGTGCGCCAACGGGCCTTTCCCGGACACGCAGTACTGTACCGCAAGACCGGGCTGCGAAGAGAGCGCCACGGCCAGCTCCGCGCCGAGAAAACCACCACCGATCACCAACACGGTTCCACCCTCGATCGCCCGCGTGTGCAAGCGCCGGTAATCCGCCAGCGAGCGTAAGGAAAACACTCTGTTTTCCAGGCCTGGCGGGGTGGGCAGCGGGCGGGGCTGTCCGCCGGTGGCGAGTAGCAGTTTCTCATAGAAGAAGGTTTTCCCCGCCTTTGTTCCCACTACGCATCTCTCCGCATCGAGATCAATGACGGGATCTCCCAAAGCCAATGTGACACCCAGGGTTTCCCAGTCGGCCGGGCGCTTCAGGGGAATATCTTCCTCTTTGTCTTTACCCAGCCACAAACCTTTGGAGAGAGGGGGGCGCTGATAGGGCGGGTCACTTTCTGCGCCCAGCATCAGCAGGCTGCCTTGGGGGTCTTGCTTGCGGATGGCACTTGCCGCACTGGCGGCTGCGGCCCCCGCACCGACTATCAGATAGTTATAACGTTTCATGCGATTCCCCTTGAGGTAGCCCTGAAGGATGCGTTACATGATTATAGCCGGTATGCGTAAAAAGGTTTCTGTTAGGGCAATCATCCATTAGGTGCAAAAGCATCGAAGTGAATATGGTCATGCCGCACGTCATGGGAAAGCAGCAGGTCGATGGCGGCTTCTATCATGCCTGGGCTACCGCACAGATATACTTCATGGCCTTTCCAGTGGCCGCTGGCGGCAACAGTGGGCAGGAGCCGGTGGGCGCCGGTCCAAGAAGCATCCTGCATGTCGGAAAGTGTCGATGTGATGGTGATGTGCGGATATTGTCGTGACCATCTAGCCAGTTCTTCCAGATGATAAAAATCGGCCCGTTTCCTGGCGCCGTAAAAAAGATGGATAGGCCGGGTCCGTCCCAAGGCGATACTTTCCTGAATCATTGCCTCAATGGGGGCCAAACCGGTTCCGGCGGCAATACAGAGCATGTCACGGTCATTGTCCGGGCTTAGTGCGAATTCACCCTGTGCAGCGCCCAGGGTTAATACATCACCCCTTTGTGCGGTATGAAAAAGCCACTGGCTGAATACTCCGCCGGGTAATTCACGGATATGAAAAACCAGTCCTTCGGTGGTGCTCGGCGGCGTCGCCATGGAATAGGAACGCCACTGGTCTGGACGCCCCGGTATCGCGATGCGGGCGTATTGCCCGGTCCGGTAGGGGTAAGGCCGTTCCGGCCGTAGCCGTAACTCCAGCACATTCCAGGCCAGTGGTGTGAGCCGGGTAATCTCGGTCATCCAAGTGTCTTTCGAAACCACCTCGGCATGCAAACGCAGGTCACTGCGTGGATACAGTTTACAGAGAATGGCCATGCCAGCGGCACGTTCCGTGGGTAAGAGCAGCAGTGGCATAAAAGGCCCCTGTTCGCTGGCACCGGACAAAATGGTGCCCTTGCAATCACCGCAGGAACCACTGGCACAACCATGTTTGATAGAAATCCCGTGTTGTTTCGCCGCTTCGACAATATTTTGGTGCTCATCCGCCATAAAACGGATGCCGGATGGTTCCAGACAGATTTCATATTCCATAACGGGCATACCCCAAAATAATGGCGTACCTGAGCAACCGGTACGCCAATAGCAAGGTGTCTATCAGACGGCGGGAGGTACGTCGTCGATGGTCACCGGAACGAAGCGGGAAGGGGCCATGGCCTCGTAGGCTGCCTCGATGCAAACGGTGGAGGCCAGATTATAAGCCTCAATCCAGGATTCCGCCATTTCCTGCGTCCAGGCCGCACCCAGGAAATGCTTCAGGGTATTGAGCAGGCTTTTGCCGACGATGGGGTAATGTTCTGGACGGGTATCGTATTTGATGTGTCCGATACCAAGTTCTTTCAAATAAGGAACCAGCACTTCCATGGTGTCGATATTGGTGGCGATCAGAATGACGGAATTGAAGAGGCGCACCCGTTGCTCCGTCATGTCCCCTGGAAACATTTTCCGCACTTCAGGAAAATGGGTGAACATATAGTTATAAAAATGCTCGGCAACCTGAACGCCCAAGTCCTTAACAGCGGCGCCGCTGGATTGAATGAGTTGGATATTGATAGCCATCTGTTGTTGCTCCTTCCGGTTGAACCATGGATTTTAACTTCCGTAAAACGCCCTACGTTTTACAGTTTATCCGGTTGCCAGTGCGCATTCCTTGATTTCGGTCAAGTTTGGCTGGGTCACGCTGTTCTACGCGTTATCGCGGATAATGGCGGCGGCGCGTTGCTGGGCATGCCGTAACTCCCCATTGTATATATGGGTTTGGTATCCTTGTACCGGCGTGGTGGTGAGCGGTTTGAGCACCGAATGCTTTTGTGAGAGCGTCCAGTGAATCTCCACAACCATGGAGAGTCCTGGCCGCAGTGGATGCTTGGCGAGTTCTGCGGCGGGTAACGCGATACGTACCGGCACCCGTTCGACGATATGGATGTAATTTCCGGTGGCATTCTGCGGTGGCAGGATGCCGAAGGCATTGCCGGCACCCGGCAACAGTCCCAGGACTTTGCCGTGATAATGAACATCGCCGCCATAGTAATCACTGGTCAATTGAACGCTTTGTCCGGGGCGGACATGCCGCATGGCGGTTTCTCTGACGTTGGCTACGACCCACAAATCATTGAGGGGCACCACGGAAAACAGGCGCTGATCGAAGTGCACCATCAGTCCGGGGTAGGCCGTGCGCTCCGCGACATAACCTGATACCGGTGCACGGATAACTCGGTGTTGCCATTGAATATCGGCCTGTTCAAACTGCGCCGCGGCCTGGCGCACGAGGGGATTCGTTTGCAGGGTGGTGCCCGCTATGATGGCTTGCGTGCCCTTTAGCGCCGCTTGGGCCGCCGCCACCTGTGCTGTCGCAGCAGTAATTTCGTTTTGCGTATCTTCCATGCGGATGGCGGAAACAGCGCCACTCGGCAGGGACTGCTTATAGCGGATAAAATCGGCGTTTAATTTGCGGAGTTCGGCGTTTTTGGCACTGACGATCTGTTGCAGTGCGGTGACCTTGGCGAAATCCCTGCGTACTTGCCTGACCGTCGCTGCCAGATGCGCCCCTGCTTGCTGTAGTGCGATCTGCAAACGATGGGCCTGAAGGGTGGCCATTACCTGTCCGGCGTTGACGAATTCGGTATTTTCTACTAGTACCGTACTGATGGTACCGGCCGTCTGGCTATTCACCGGCGTAATATTGCCGGACACGTAGGCATCGTTGGTTTCTATCCAGTACTGCCCCCGCAAAAACCACCACGCGGTCCAGATCAATCCGGCAAGCACAAAAATGAGGGTAACGAGCACCAGCATCCGGGTGCGTTTTTCCGGTTGGATGGGAGAACTCGAATGTTCGGGCTTCTGCACGCTCATGAGGGATTTTTCCGCGAGGTATATCCGCCACCCAGCGCTGAATGCAACAATACCCAGGATTGAGCATTTTGTATCTTTAAGGCCAGCAGTTGATTTTTTATCTCCGTTTCCTGAATCTGTGCGCTATATGCTTCTGCTTTATCCGTAATTCCGGAATGAAAGGCAGATTCAGCCAGCGCCGTGGTATGCTCGGCGGCGAAAATCATCTGCCGTTGTGCCTGGAGTTTTTGACGTATCTGCCGCCAGGTGGCCAGCCGACCGGCAATCTCACGCACTGCGTCGAGGATAGTGGCGCGATAATGGTCTTCCGTGGCTATATATAATGCATTTTTCTCTTTCAGTCTGGCGCGTAATCTCCCCCCTTCGAAAATGGGCAGAGATATGACCGGGCCAAGGGCATGTGCGAGATTTCCTGGACTGAACAGATCTCCCAGATGAATACTGTTCCATCCCGCAAACAACGCGATATTCACATCGGGATAAAAGGCCGCGCGTGCCGCGCCCACCTGTTGCGCCGCGACTTCTGTTTCCCAGCGCGCAGCGACTATATCCGGACGGTGCGCAATGAGGCGTAGGGGCAAATTCCGGGGCATGGTGATCGTG
>DAIEIW010000136.1:0-12599 GCA_027351205.1 Acidithiobacillus sp. | reverse complement strand
CTTGATGGAAGAGAACGAGGAACTGCTGCTTACCTGAACCAGATACTGTAGTGATCCCCCGCTCGGGTTCGTGGAGGAGTTCCACGCCAGACCAATTGAACACCCCGAGTAGTTTGAGCATTTTCCATCCGGTTCCGCAATCAGGACAGGCGTGGTGGGCGGACCGGGAGTTGTTACGCTGAAACTGTCAATTGCCGACCAGGATGAAACCAGTGACGTGCTGGATGCGTTGCGCGCCTGGACACGCCAGTACCAGGTGCCGACACCCAGGTTTGGTGTCCAGCTCGTAGCGCTGGTCCATCCTGATGATGCCGTTATGGTCGAGAAGGATGAACTTGAACTGACCTGCGCCGAGTACTGGATGGTGCCGCTGGAGATGGTCGAAGCATTCCACGCCAGCGTTGTTGCGCACGACCCCGAACAGGTGCTGTCCGCTTCTGCTATCAGCACGGGAATTGATGGTACTGCTGGGGCGCTGAGGGTGAAACTCCCCACGGTTGACCATGCCGACAACCTGGTGGTGGTTACCGAGTCACGGGCCTGGACGCGCCAGTACCAGGTGTCATTTGCCAACGCTCGTGTATAGCTCGTGCCGGAGAACCACCCCGATGAGTAGGTGACTGTCGCGAAGGTGGAGTCGGAACTGACCTGTACCTGGTACTGCAAAGCCGCACCGCTGGGGTTGGTGGAAGCATTCCATTGCAAGGTAACATTACAGGAGCTTGAGCAGGTGCCATTGGGCTCGGTGATCAGCACCGGGGTTGAGGGGACTGATGCGGACAAGGTAAAGCTGTCCACGGTTGACCATGCCGACACCTTGGTGGTGGTTACCGCGTCACGGGCCTGGACGCGCCAATACCACGTACCGTTTGCCAATGTTGGCGTATAGCTTGTGGCGGAGATCCACCCCGAGGAGTAGTTGACCGTCGCAAACGTGGAACTGGAACTTACCTGCACCTGGTACTGCACCGCCGCGCCACCTGGGTTGGTGGAAGCGTTCCACTGCAGGGTAGTCGCACAGGAACTGGAGCAAGCGGAACTGGGCTCGGTAACCAGCACCGGTACCGAGGGGCCGGTAGTTGTGGTGGATGAACCCCATGGAGTTTTTACGTTCCACTGCTGGTTGGTGTCATTATTCTCATGGCAGGTGAACGCACTGTTGACGGATGTTCTTTCGTAGACGCTGGCGATGTAACTTCCGGGTATTTGCCCCGCACCGTTTCCGTCCTTACGGCCACTCCCCGATGTCACCGGATTGGCGTTGTAAGGGACACGCCCCCTGTGCCTGGCATCAAGGCAGTTGGTGACCATGAGTCGCGGCAGGTTGGCATTGTGGGGCGCATGGCATTTGGAGCAGGTGTAGCTATGCTTCACGGTGGCATTGGCGGTCTTCCACCCCTTGACTGACTCATGAATCCGGTCTTTGCTCTTCCAGGTGTGGTTCGTGCCGTTGGTGAGAGTCTGTTTCCCGTGGCAATTCAGGCAGAGACCTCCGAACTGGGCATCGGTCTCGGTAACAGTCCCCGAAGCAAAGGTGTTCTGATCGATCTTGTACGATGTTATTGCCGCCTGATAGTCAGCCTTTACCATCGGTGAAGGTTTTGGCCCATCTTGAGCCTTCGAGGGGACACCAAGATAGGTGTAGGCGGCATTATCGGCAGTCGCCACATCCTCCTTGTAGGGAGAAGTGACCCACGTCCCCTTGAGGAGCGGTACGCCATACTGCTTGTTGGTCCCGAGGGTCGGACTGACTCCGTGGGGGTCGTGGCAGGGGGTACAGAGACCGCCTATCCCGTGGGCAGGCGTGCTGGACAGGGTTGATGACGCGCCGAAATGACCGCCGAAATTGGGTTGCGCCTTGTAGGGATACCGCAGCTGGCTCCCGAACGTGCCATCGCCGAAGGAGGCCGAATCCCAGTACCCCATTACCTGCTGGGTGCTCCCGAAGGTGGCGGTGTATCCCCATGGCGTCGCCGTTGCAGAGGGATTGAGGTGGCAGTCGAAGCAGAGGCCCGCTCCCGGATTATAGGCGTTGTGGGTAGCCGCGGAGCCACCGGCAGAAGGCTTGTAAGTAACTGAATAGCCGCCGTCACCCGCCGATGTGTCCTTCAGGATGCCGCCATTGGTAGTGGCACTGGTATAACTGGTGGTGGTTCCGCTCACGCTGGAACCGTGGGAGTTGTGGCAGTCGAAGCAAAGAACGTTGGCCGTGGTTTTGCGATCGGTCCAGGTCTCACTGGTATCCCACCCGCCTTTATTGTTCACGGCGTTCCCATGGGCTGAGAAGGCCTTCGTCACCGTACTCTTCGGCGTGGTGTTTCCGCCGCTGTATTTGCCCCACGGCGTGGTCCCCGCATCGCCGTACTTCGCACCGATGCTGTTGGCATCCCAGGCATAGGCACTCGGAGTTTTCCCGTCACCGAAGGGCTGGATTGCCTTGTTCTGGTCATTGTGGCAGCCAAGGCAGACAGCGTTGATCTTCGCCATCTCTGCACGGGTACCGTTGGCGGTGTACTGCACGGCAGTGGTGCCAAGGACGTAGGCCGCCGGACGGGCACCCGCGCCGTAGATCACCAGCTCAACCGCAGCACCGGAAGCGCTGGAGTGATGATAGGTGTGATTGATGCTGCCGTCGCTGTTAGCCTCCCAGTGGCACTGGTAGCAATGCGTTCCATTGACATCGGTCCCCTGGACGTGATGCGAATTTCCGCTGAACTGGGATGAGATAGCCGTCCGACCACCGATTGACACGGCATGACAGGCGAGGCAGCCGGCCTTGCTCCCCCACTGGGCGCCGGTATTGCCATGACAGGCAATGTTGCTGCACTGTCCTGTCGTCGGATCGAAGCTTGCGCCCGCCCCGGCAACGGCCGGATTGAATGCCACTTCCTGCTTTCCGTTCAGGTGGGAGGAATTGTCCTTGAGCCTGCCGGCGGTGGTGCTGGCCGTCAGTAAATGGCAGTTGGAGCAGACGGCGGTATCGGCATAACCGGCTGTATGGGCATTGTGACTGTTGGCTGTGGGCGTCCCGGCACCACCATTGGCGTAGTCGGGAGCCCCAATGGTATTGCTCGTGCCGTGGCAACCGTTGCAGCCAAGGGTTGTCGTGCTGTCCCAGGCAGGCGGGTTGACGTAAACAAGAGAGTTACTGTTTCCGTTGGAATGACAGTAGAAGTTCGAGCACTGTTTGGTCGCAGTAGTGTAGTTGGCACTGCCGCCGGCTTTGACCCCCGAATAATCCTTGAACCTGTTGACATGATTCTTCGGATTGCTGATGTGCGCATCGCCATCAACGGTCTTCGCATGACACGCCACACAACCGAAGGCATTGCCGTTACCCAGCGAAGTGTTGACCGCAGAGTTGATATGGGCAGCGTGCTTGCCGGTCGCGATCGGGCTGCTGCTCGTCGCGTTGCCGCCATGACACCCCGTGCAGCCGAGAGTCCCCAGGGGTGACGACCAGGTAAAGGTCGTGTTGTTTGGCGCTGCACCGTCGCCATTGCTGTGGCAATAAACATTGCTGCACGAACCGGTAACCTGGGGGCCGGTGCCGTTGCCGCTGAGCGAGCCGGTATAGGTAGCAGGAACCGTGCTGTTGGTCCATACCGCAGGGTCAAAGGTCACATTGAGCCCTTTCTGCTGGAGCGGCATAATCATCTTATGTCTGGCGGAATCGTGACAGACGCCACAATTGGACCAGGCTTGCTGCCAGACGGCGCCAGGGTTGACATGGGCGGAGACAGTGTGGGAACCGCCACCGTTCAGATACCCGCCGCCATTGAAAACTTCCAGGCGGGCGCTGGAGTAGTTGCCGCTTACGCCACGACCGGCCAGGGAGGAGACTGGCGGGTAACCGTGACAGGTGTTGCAGTTGCCGTTCGGTTTGAAGGCGTAGGCATCCTTGTGGCTGTGGCAGGCCAGGCAGTCCCTGGCCGGGTGCCCGCTTTCAGCCACATCCCGTTTGTAATGGTTTGTCCGGGTATGGCAGATCTGGCAGATACCGCGATTGGTCTTTCTGTCCACAAATCCCGTGGAAACATTGGTGAAAGCCACCGTTGCGGTGGAATTGCTGCCGAAGGTAAAGCTGGCATTGATGGCATTCAGGTTGGTGGTGCCATGAACATCGTGACACGCGGAACACATGTTCGGCGGTGGCGGATCGGTCTTGGCGGACACGTGGGTCGACATGTTCTGCCGGGCAGGAGTCGTCACGATGGCCGCGTTATTGTGGCAGGAGGCGCAGAGGTCGTTCTGACCGATCCCCTGGTAGCTGATGCCAAGACGGGTGACATGGGTTCCCGACACAGAGGTGATGTGCCGGTCGCTGCGGACATGGCAGTTGAGGCACTGGTCGCTTTTGCCCGTGAACTTGCCATGGCCAAGGGTGGCAAACGACGACTTGTCCGGAGCCGTAGCACCGTTGATCTCGGACAGGATACCGGTATGACAGCTTTCACAGGAAACCGGCCCCGTCGTCCAGACGTATGTCCCCGCCTGGCGGTGGCAGGGATTGCAGGAGGAGATGACCTGAACGGTCCCGTCCACATGGGTCGCGCCGAACTCGCCGGTGAATGCTGTGTGGCAGGTCTGACAACTGGTGGCATCCCGCGGGGTCAGCATCGGCCCGTAGGAGCTTCCGTTGGAACTGAAATGGGGGAAGTGGGCGTTGCTGCTGATGAAGGGGCCACCGATGTACGGCGTTGTGGCATGACAGGTTCCGCAGGCGCCGGTTGACGCATTTGACCAGAGGGGAGATGCGTAGCTCTGTCTTCCATTGCTGTGACAGTAGACAGTGCTGCAGGTACCGGTGCTTGCGTTATACGTCGGGGTGGCGCCACCGGTGGCAGCGATAATATTAGAGGTTGCTCTGAAGACCTGCTGGAAGTTGCCTGAACCGTGAGTGTTACCGGCATGGCACTCGTTACATCCGTAACTTAACAGCACCTTCCCGGCATGGGTACGATGACCGGCGTTGGACTCATCCTTGAAATAGGGATCGTTCGCATATGAATAGCTTCCGGCAACTGCATAACCGTTCGGACCACCGGGGGTGTTCTGCACCGGCGGGAACCCGTGGCACCCCTGGCAGTCTGCCGAGAAGGATCCAGTCTTGCTGCCGTGGGAATGGCACGACCGGCAGACATCCGGGTTGGTGCTGGTATGTTCGGTGGGATAGCTATTGCCGACAGGAACATTGTGGCATCCCTGGCAGACGCCGTTGGTGCCGGACCAGTTGCTCTGGGCATCCGTAAACTGGTTAAGGACTTTCCTCCGGTAAGAATCCAGCTTGACGCCGCCCGAATAGTTCATGTAGCGGCGAACGAGCCACACGTTTGGTGTCGTGCCGTCACCTGGATCCACATGGGCGGCATGACAGTCGGCGCACTGAATATTCTGCCCCTTGTTGTTATGGGCCGTCTTGTTGGTATGGCAGTTGGTGCAGATATTTATACCGTTGGCCGACCCACTCCTCATATCGGTACGGAGCAGATTCCCCTGGGACGAGGACAGTCTGCCGAAGGTTGAAGACGACGCATTATCAAAGGTCCGGGCATTGGAGTCGGTAAAATGAATTCCGTGACAGGTCGAGCAGAGCACCTGTCCACCCGGCAGTTTCATGGCCGCAGTGGAGTTTGATGGATTGGCGTTCACCGGCAGGGGGAGATAGTCGGCCGGTTTGAGTTTGACCTTCGAGGTAGCACTGGTATAGCTGAAGCTGACAGGATGGGTGCCGGTCAGATGATTTCTCTGGTTACGGGAACGGTGACAGTCAAAACAGAGCTGGTCACGGTCATTGGGGAACCGGAAAAGGTTGTCGCCTTCAACACCGTGCTGATAATGACAACTTGCACAGCTTATGACCCCCTGCTGCGTTGCGCGGAGGGAATTGATGTCCGCGTTCAGCGGCGTGCTGGCACCTGCCGCCGGCACGCTGATCGGTGCCGCCCAGTTATGGGAGGTCTGCATCTGACCTGATGTAAAAACACCCGTGTCCGTGCTGCCGAACGGATTGGCTATGTCCTTGGGATTGAACGACTTGTTCATCATCGCCGGATTATGGCAGGTAAGACAGAGATTGTTGACACCGACAATATTCGTCATGTCAATTACGTAACCGTTTGCAGACGGTACGATGGCATGGCAGCCGGTGCAACCGAGACTCGGCGTGTGCGGCGACTGGACCCCCTGTGCCGTCAATGCAAACAACAGAACGTACAACACTGCTCCCAAAGCACCTACCGTTATTCTTCCCATGGCTTAACTCCGGCAAAAAATTGGTATAAGAGTTATAGGTTGTGCACTACTCTCGTTGAAACGCTGCATGTCAGGGAGCATAGGTGACACTAACCGCATGTTTGGCGACATTGCCCGTCGAATCCGTGGCGATGACGGTCAACACATTGTTTCCCGCCACAAGGCCGCTTACACTACACTTCCAGGTGGTTGCCGACGTGTAGACAACTGATGCCGCCACTGCCGTGGTGTTCGTTGTTACGACAACCCTGGCACGTGACCCCACCGTCCCGCCGATGGTGACGTAGGGCTTTGCAACACGGGCAGGCACGGGATCGAGTCCCAGCAGGCTTGAGCCCCCAACGCCCGCATTCACCGTGCCGTCTATCCCATACATGGTCAGGTACCCGTAGCCGTTGACAACAGCGAGCCGCCGGTTGAGCCGGTCGAACGCCACATCCAGCGGTATCATGAGCTGGCCGTTGGCCAGACCATCGCTGCCAATGGTGGCAAGGAATCCCCCCGCACCGGACGGGTCAATGACCTGCACGGCATTCTGATAGGTATCGACCACGTACATCCGGTTCAGCCCGCCAGCCGCGTCGTAGTCAAAGGTGATACCTACAGGGGACTTGAACTCAAGGGGTTTGATGCCAAATGAACCAATACTTTTGACGAAGTCATGATTCCCCGAAGCATCGAAGAACTGCACCCGCCCATTCTGTGTATCGGCAACCGCGATCTGGTTGGCCGACTTCTCATACGCTATCCCGGTCGGCTGAGAAAACTGGCCAAGGCCGGTCCCCTGGGAACCGATCGCCTGCACGAACTGCCCGGCTGCAGTAAAGACCTTCACCTTGCTGTCCAGCGTGTCGACCACATACACATACCCGGCCGCATCAATGGCTATTCCATCCGCCTTCCCGAACTGGCCGGCACCAGAACCGAGCCTGCCGACCTCCGTGCCGCTCTGGTCAAGGATAATGACCGAGTCACCCTGGCTCACCAGCAGATTCCCCCTGTCGTTGAGGGCTATCCCCTGGGGCGGAGCCGGGGTCTTCAACACCCCGGTCAGCTGGCCTGAGGAGTTGAACGTGGAGACCCCTCCCCTGCGGGGGTCGGTCACGTAGTAATTCCCCTGTCCGTCGAACACGAGGCGAAGCGGCGAGCTGACATTCTCAGTAACCGGCTTCAGGACGGTCACCACTGGCGCCGTGGCC
This sequence comes from Acidithiobacillus sp., assembly GCA_027351205.1. GTDB lineage: Bacteria > Pseudomonadota > Gammaproteobacteria > Acidithiobacillales > Acidithiobacillaceae > Acidithiobacillus. Next base: position 5,145 of record DAIEIW010000136.1, on the reverse strand, counting down.
CCGTACACAGCGGTAGTCAACGAAAGTGCCGGGACAGTCGACAGAATGACAGCAGAAGTAATGAGTTTGCGCAATATGGTTAGCATGTGTATGCCTCCGGACGTTAGTTCATTTAGAAAACAATTCAACCCCGAGGCCGAAAATCAGCCTCACTACTGCGTAATCAATGAAGTTATGACAGGGGGAAGTGGCATTTGCGAGACAGGAAGGACCAGAAAAAGCAAATTAGTCGGTTGAGGACTTATAGCAAATGATTGTTCATTTGTAAACACAAAGATTAGGTTTTTTTATTATTTATCAGGTCGATACGATGAGGACAATCACTGAGGTAGATTTGCTCGGGGTTAAACATATGGACGGTAGGGGCGGCGCTTGCTCCGCCCAATCAGGGCGCGGCAAGCAGCGCCCCTACCGCAGGTTTTGTATGTTTTTCCACCGAAGCATACATGCGGGGGAAGTCTGCTTATCGGAAAACGAGGGTAATGTGCTGAGAAAAGAGGGGTTGAGAAACAAAAAATGAGGAGTTACGCGACACTCTGAAGCTTGGCAACCGCTCGCCTGATCGCCTCCAGCAGCGCCTCCTCATCCGGCCTTCACCCTCAGGGAGAAGGGACTTGCGGAAGATCAGTAGTAATCAGGTTGCATTATATACGATGCATTCATCGTTTCAATCCTGTTATGTTTCACATATGATGCACGATAGTCGCCGACACGCTAGCGCCATAACTCGCGTTTATCGCCACTAAGGCCTTGGCTGAGCATCGGGGGGCTGCGGACGGCTGAACGCTCTGGCGAAAAAGCAATAATGTCAGCCTGAATCTTGCGGACACATCTATTGATTTACGAAAGACTCCAAAAAAATGGGGTGAGACCTTTCGGCCCCACCCCGTTCAAAAAATCCGGATCAGCAGGGATGCACGTTTGCTGAACCAACCACCTTCGGTGGTGTGTAGGTACGCTTTTTCATTGACTATCTCCTTTCCGCACATAATGAATTGTGCCCGATTGCTTCAGCAAGGATCTAAAATTTTAGTTCAAACAGGAACACGATCTGAGCCTCTTGCAAAAAGACAAAAACTGCAAAATCTGTAACCCCCCTGCTTCGCTCGCTTCCCCCCTTAGATAAGGGGGGAAGCGAGGGGGGGTATGACGCGCACAAAGTAGATCGAGCGGAGACTTTTGCAAGAGGCTCGATCTTATATGACCATGATTTCTCAACACTGCGTCATTTATTGTCCAGGAAAAATCTTGAGGTATCGCACTCCCTCGCCTTGGACATAGTCGATAAACTTACGAACTGCCGCCGATGGTTCACCTTTGGTCAATACCGTAGCAAACTGGGTTATTTCGGGTGTTTCAATAATCTTGACCGAATTATCCACAAGAGCGGTTGGCAGAATGCTGATCGCATCAACATCCTGCGACAAAAGTTTTCGTATACCCTCCCAACTGCCAGGTGGAACCATATCAGCAACATACTTTTCACCATCCATGATCTGAAAACGAAGGGCGCTTCTTTCCGTAGTCCCCCAAGGCCGGATGATGCGAATAGTCTCGTCTTTACCGCCGAGTTCCTTCCATGAAGTTATTTTACCGGTAAAAACCGATTTTAGCTCCTGCTTGGACAGCCTGGCACAGGGATTTGCCTTGGCCACCACCACGGAAACCGGTACTTTTGCAATTTTAGTTGACCTGATTAAACTTTGATCGATTTCAGGAACAGCTGCCTTCAGCTCCAGAAACAACTCTTCATCCGGCAGGCTGTTCACGAAAGCATCCAGGGTCTGCCCCATCAGCGCCCGGAAGGCATTTGGTATCATTGCGAGTTGAACCGTCAGGGCAATACCGGTTGCTGACTTGAAAGGTTCTTTCAGCGGCTGCAGTATAAAATCTTCGGTATAATATTCTCCGGCCACCCTGATTTCTTCCGCACATACCACAGGAGAAATTACGCCCTGCGTCGCCAGCAAAAGCAACCCGACAACCAGCCTGACGCTGATAAACCTATTCATGCATCTCTCCATTACAAGCATATATTACAAAAACCATTACCAACACTACCAGACTGTCTTGGTATTCCAGAGCTGCAAGTCATCAGTCGTGCCGCTGCCACCCGCTCCGGCAACATTGTGGCAGGTACGCACATTAGCCGTCATACTCTGCGTAGGTGGATTGTTCTTGCTGAAGAACCAGGGGCCATTGTTTATTGCGTTGGAGCCACTCCCCCCTCCCCCCATGGGACCACGGCCACCACCGGCGCCTCTGATGTCACTATCGGACGTATTGCCAAAAGCGCCACCCGACGCAACCCGCCCACGATGGTTGGAATCAAGGCAGTTGGTCACCATGAGCCGCGGCAAGCGGGCGTTGTGGGGCGTGTGGCATTTGGAGCAGGTATAGGCATGGACAGCGTTATTGGCATTGGCCCCCACTCCGCCCCACCCCTTTACCGTATTATGGATCCGGTCCATGGACTTCCAGGTCGTGGAACTGTTCGGGTTGATAGCCGCTTTAGTGTGGCACTGGATACAGAGGCCGGCAAAATTTGTATCGGCAATCGTCTGGAGCGTATTCCCGTTGGAGAAAGCCCAGTAGGTGCTGCCGGTCTGGAACGTATTCTGATCGATGCGGTATTGCGGTGTGCTGCCGACCGGGTGGGTAGACGGCCCCCTCCAGCTGGCGCCGCCCCTGTTCTCCTTCATGCCCAACGGCGCTGCATCCTCTTTGTAGGGAGAGGTGACCCAGGTACCCTTCAGAAGCGGAACCATGTATTGCTGGTTGGCGGGGGTTACCGGGCTCACCCCGTGTGGATCATGGCAGGGTGTGCAGAGTCCCATGATTTGCTTGGCAGGGGTGGTATTCATTGCGGACGATTTACCGAAGTGCCCGCCCATATTCGCACCGTGTAGCGCTTTGTAGGCAAAGCGCGATTCTGATCCAAACAGTCCGTCGCCGAAATACGCCGTATCCCAGTAGCCGTAGACCGGCTTTCCGGCGGTGCCGCCGAATTCGCTGTTATAACCCCAGGGTATGCTGGCGCTCTTTGTCTGGGTGTTATGGCAATCAAAGCAGAGGGCCGCGCCAGGGTTGTAGGCGTTAAAGTTGGGAGAAGCAGCGCTGCCGCCGGCAGTCGGCGTGTAGGTGGCAGTATAGCCCCCCTTGCCGTTGGTGGTGGTCTTGAGGATACCGCCCTTGTTGCGTCCGGTGGCACTGGAGTAGCTGCTCATGATACCGGTGGCTGTGCTGCCGTGTGAGTTATGGCAATCAAAACAGAGGACATTGATCGCGCCGCTTGTATCGGTGATGGTACCGTCAACACCGTTAGTGGTATCCCAGCCACGGGCATTACCGGCGGCATTGCCATGAGCGGAAAAAGACTTGCTGATATTCTTCTGGGCAGCATTGGTGATTGCGGGATACTTGCCCCAGGTAGTTGTACCAGCCTGAGAATAGCGGGCATCGATGCTCGTATTGTCCCAAGCGTACGACTTCGGAGTCTTACCGTCGCCGAAGGGCTGATAGGTATCATTAGCCGCTTTGTGGCAGCTGATGCAGTGGGTATTGATTTTAACAAGCTGTGCTCTGGTGCTGTTAGACGCGCCACCGGATGTATAAACAACAAACGTGCCGGCAGTGTATGCCACAGGCCGTGAACCGGCATCATGCACAACCAGATTTACCCCGGCCGCCCCGCTCGCAACAGCGGTGCCGCCATGGTAGGTAGTATTAATGTATCCGGCATCCGTGGCCTCCCAGTGACATTGATAACACTTGTCATCGGTAACGGTCGAGCCCTGGATGTGATGCGAGGGACCATCGAAATGATCCTTGACGGCAATCCGGTTGCCCTGCACCACGGAATGGCAGCCTAAACAGGAGGTGCCACCCCATGCGGCGGTCGTGTTGCCGTGGCAGGAAATGTTGGTACAGGTACCGTTACTGAAGGCAAAGGAAACCGGAGTGCTTTTGAAGGTACCCCCCGCTTTAACGTCAATAACGCCGTTGATATGCTTCATTGGTGAAACACTGCTCAACTTGTTGGACGTGACACTGTCTACCGTTTCTGCATGACAGTAAAAACAGCCTGTAGTGGTGGTGATATTCAAACGGGTTATGTGGATGGCGTGACTGTTGGCAGTGCTGCTGCCGGCGCCACCGTTGCTGTAATCAGGTTCGCCGGTGGCCTTTAGGGTTCCATGACAAGCATTACAGCTGTAGACTGTCGCCGATGTCCACGCGGCCGGATTTACATACAACAGGTTCCCTGTATTGCCGTTACTGTGGCAATATAAGCTGCTGCATGATTTTGTTTCGTTGTTATAGCTTTTGCCTGCTCGAAGGCCTGAATAGTCTTTGAATTTGTTGACGTGATTCCTTTTGTCGCTGATCACGGAATTGCTGCTGACGGTCCTGGCGTGGCACTCGACGCAACCAAAACCGGTGTTGGTATTAAAGACCGCAGCATTGTTGACATGAGCCTGATGTTTACCCGACAAGGTATTGCTGGTTGCGGTGCCGTGGCAAACACCACAGTTTCCGGAAGCGGCATTTGTTCCCCAACTAACCGCTTCCGCACCATTGCCGCCATTACCATCAGAGTGGCAATAGGTAGCAGTGCAGACGGTGTTGCCATTTGACCAGGCGAAACCGTTGTCGGCCGTACCTGCTGTACCAGTCCAGGTATAGTTCGGGTTTTTCCCCGGTGCAGTGTAACCAAAGAAAACCTCAGCACGGTAAGGGCTACTGGCGTAGCCGTTGACGTGGTTAGCCTTGGCCGGATTGTGGCAGGAAGCACACCCAAAACGATATGCGGTCGCGCTGCTACTCAAATTGCCGGTAGAGTAGTTGGTATACTTCGATGGAAACGCCGTCGTGTCCTCAACGTGGAGCTTGTGGGCACTCACCGGCGTAGTTGCACCCCAGTTGTTGATCCCGCCACCACCGGTTGAGCCAGCATTGGCGCTGTGACAGGAGTTACAGTAGGTCGTCCCCCCCCAACTCAATGAGGTGGTGCCGTGGCAGTAGGTGTTTGAGCACTGCTTGGTGCCAACCGCTCCGTTATAGGTACCCGATGCGCTCAGACCGGACAGGTTGAAGAAGACATCAGGGGTACCGTTCACATGTAAGCTCGGCGATGTGGACCTG
>DAIEIW010000129.1:0-13392 GCA_027351205.1 Acidithiobacillus sp. | reverse complement strand
CCTGCACCCGCACCCGCAGGTGGGTGAGCAAATTTTCACCAGGGCGCGCCGGGATCTCGCGCAGGGTGCCCACCTGCAGGCCGCGCGCATTGATATCCTTGATCTGATAACCCATGGTGCCGCGGAGCTGGCGTTCATAATAGCGTTCCAGGCCATTCTTGCCGATATAGTTGCGTCCGACATAGTTGCTGGCGCGAAAATCCTTGAGGTCGGTGGCGGTAATCGGGCCGACATAGCCGACGACGTGGGAAAAGAGCGCGTCGTAGGGATAATGGCGGTGAAGCATGGCGACCACCTGCACCCCGGGCAGATCCAGCGCGCGCACGGCCACCGCGGCGATCTGTGCCGGTGTCAGACCGGCCTTGAGCACCACCGGATCGAAATCCGGCTTGCCCATGCGCCGTTCCCGAAAGCGGCGCATATCGTTCGCGTCCAGCCCGAGCAATTGCTGCAGGCGCTGCAATGTGTCCTGCAGTTCGGGCACCTGGTCGGGGGTGATTTCCAGGGCATAGGTGGGCTCATTTTCGGCCAGCACCGCGCCGTGATCGGCCAGCACCAGGCCGCGGGGCGGTGCGACGGGCACGAGAGCCACATGATTATCGTAGGCCAGGGTGCGAAATTTGGAATAATGCAGCACCTGCAGGTCCACGACGCGCAGCACGACGACCAGTATCGCCAGCCACATCAGAACGGCTGCCACCCCCAGTCGGAAGCGGAAGCTGCGAATACGTTTCTCGTGATCAGAAAGGGACATAACCGGGAATGACCTGATTCAGTTTGCAAATGGCTGGGACGCTTCGTACACTCGAAAGCAAAATCCTTGGAGAGATGGGGTGGCGCAGTGGTGGAGTCCCGTTTTGAATCCCTGTTCACAGAGCTGGAGAGCATTATAACGGATTATCGTGGCCTGCGTCGTCATTTCGAGGGCGACGGCCGCGACAGGCGTTCCCTGCAGGCGCTGCAGAAGCAAATCCAGATGCTGGATGCAGAAAATACCCTGTTGCGGGAGCGTCAGGAGGCAATATGTCTGCGACTCAGCGAACTGCTCACGCAGGTGAGTCGTTGGGAAAACGAATAAAGAACACCCCGAAGGATGGAGAAGACCGTGCCTGAAGCGACCCGTAATTCCGCCACCAACCGCGTCAACATCAACCTGATGGGGCAAAGTTATCAGGTACCCTGTCTGCCCGAAGAGCAGACGCTGCTCCTGGAGGCGGTGGCTCTGCTCAATCAACATCTCGACGCCACCCGCGCGCAGGGGCGGACGATCAGCAAGGAGCGCACTGCTCTGATGGTGGCGGTCAATCTGGCCGCAGACCTGCAGCGCGCCCGCCAGGAAGTGCGGGCGCGCGATGAACAGCTCGATCGGCTGGAGAATCGCCTGCGCCGGCTGGTTGACATGGGTAGGGGGGCAGAGTAGCTTGGTTATTGCCTCCTGCGGGGCTCGAGTGGCCGAGATGATTCCTGAACCAACATTGTCTATCCAGGGTATCCCCAGTCATCGCCGTGGTGTGCCGCTCCTTTGCGGAGTAGCCTGAAGCGGTGTGTGGATTCCCACCTGTACATCAGGTTCATGGGGTAGCGGGCTGCACGACCCAGGCGGGAGGTTCCTTATTTCCAGGGCAGGATGATCTGCCGACCAAAAGTCAGTTGCGCCGACGGATACGTCAGCAGCGACGTGCGCTATCGTCAGAGGTGTTGCACTATGCCGCCATGGCCCTCGCCAGTCACCTCGTGCGTCTCAACCACTTCCGGCGGGCCCGGCATATCGGACTCTACTGGCCCATGCAGGGCGAAATCAGCCCCTTGCCGCTCATGCAGCATTCCATCGCCGTCAACAAGCATTTTTATCTGCCGGTGCTGGCCGGGCACTTTGCGCGCAGCCTCCGCTTTGCGCCTTTTCATCCGCATATGAACCTGCGCAGCAATCGCCTTCACATCCCGGAACCGCAGGTGCCCCCCGGCTATCAGCGGTCGGTACGTGAGCTGGATCTGCTGATCCTGCCGCTGGTTGCCTTTGACGCGGAGGGGTACCGTCTGGGGATGGGCGGCGGTTTCTATGATCGCAGCCTGGCGCATTTGCCCCATCGCCGCAGTTGGCGGCGCCCGCGTTTGATTGGCGTGGGGCATGCCTTTCAGGAGGTGCCCCGGCTGCCCAGAGAGCCCTGGGATATCCCGCTGGGCATCGTCTGTACAGAAAAAGGCTGTTACCGGATCGGATCATGATGGCACAAATATTGTTTGCCGGTGATGTGATGGGGTCCGCAGGAAGGCGTGCCCTGCGGTTGGCGCTGGCGCGGCTGCGGCAGGAGGGGCCGCTGGATGCGGTAGTGGTGAACGGGGAGAACGCCGCCGGCGGTGTGGGGATCACGGCGACCATCGTCCGGGAATTCCGCGGTTGGGGTGTGGACGTGATTACCGCCGGGAACCATGTCTGGGATCAGCGGGAGGCACTAACCTTCATCCGGGAGGAGCCGCGCCTGCTGCGGCCCTGCAATGCGCCGCCGGGCACGCCGGGAGCGGGCTGGGTGGTAGTGGAGGCGCAGGGCGGCTGGCGTCTGGGGGTGCTCAATCTCATGGGACGGCTGTTCATGCATCCGGTATATGACTGCCCGTTCCGCACCGCGGATGCCGTGCTGGCGGAAAAGGCGACGGATTGCGATGTCGTCCTCGTCGATATGCACGCCGAAGCCACCAGTGAGAAGACGGCCATGGGCTGGCACCTGGCGGGCCGTGTGGCCGGCGTCATGGGCAGCCACACCCATGTGCCTACGGCGGATGAGCGAGTGCTCCCCGGCGGCACGGCCTACCAGAGCGATGCGGGCATGTGCGGTTGCTACGACTCGGTGATCGGTGTGGACAGGGACGCCGCCATTCGCCGCTTCATTACCGCCCTGCCCGGCCACGGAGAAGCGGTGGACGGCGTGGCCACCTTTTGCGGCCTGCTGATGACGGTGGATACGGGCACTGGCCGATGCAGCGCCGTGCGTCGTGTGCGTTACGACTTTCCGCAGGAAATGTCCTGAGCCCATCCCCCGTCCGGCAGAAAACCGCGCCGGGACGCTTCACTGCCCGCGCCCGTTCCCTCCAGCCAGGCGTGGCGACGCGCGAGGACCACATCATCCACGTCCTCCAGCAATTCCAGCCAGGCCGTATCCCGTGGCGGCGGGGTAGGGGTCACGCGGGCTTCCCGGAGGATGTCGTCACGGAAGAACTGAATGCGCAGCGCCGCCCCCCCCGGAACCGCATCCAGTTGCTCCGGCAATTGTTCCGCCGTAGTCCGGACGCCATCCAAGGCGACGAGAATGTCGTCCGGCGACAGACCCGCCTGTTCCGCAGGGCTGTCCGTCTGCACATGGCGCAACTGCACACCCAGCGCATGGGGCAACCACTGCGCGCCGAGCCATGCGCGCAGGGTTTTCTCTGCGGGTCGTCCACCCTCATCCTGAGGACCGCTGGCCGCGCGTAGGCGCAGCGCAATGCCCATTTCCGCGAGCAGCGCCGGTAACGGTAAGTCGGTCCTCGCGGTGATCCAGTCCTGCAGACGTCCGGCGAGCGCAGGCCCGGCGAGGTCTTCGACTATCTCGACACACTGGCCTTCCGGCAGGGGAATGCTGGTGCGCCCGTAATCCTGCCACAGGCGCACAAGTACCGTGTCCAGACTCAGGGCGCCGGCACTTTCCAGGCGCAGACTGAGGTCCAGGCAGAGGGCGAGCAGGGCGCCCTTGTTGTAATAGCTGATCTCAAAGTTGGCGCTGTTGACATGGGGATGATAGAGCCTGATCCAGGCATCTTCACTCGATTCCGCCACGCTTTGCAGGAAACGTCCGGGGCGGCGCAGCAGGCGGGTAAGCTCCTTCCCGACGCCGCACAGATATTGCGCGGGGGTCGTCAGACCAGCGCGACGCAGGCAGAGGTCGTCATAATAGGAGGTGATACCCTCGAAGACCCAGAGATCGCGGGTGAGCACCTCCCGGTCCAGTGCGCTGGCGCCGAGCACCGCGGGACGGATGGCCTGCACCAGCCAGCCATGAAAATACTCGTGGCTGGCCAGACCCAGAAAACGCCGGTAGTGGTCTTCGTTGCGACCGCTCAGGTCGTCCCGGGCGCAGAGGAGGGCGCTGGACGCGCGGTGCTCCAGCCCGCCATAGCCGTCGGTGCTGGTCATGCACAGAAAGTGATACCCGGCAAAGGCGGCATCCCCCCAGAAGCGCTGCTGCCAGTCGCAGATGCGGGTCAGGTCGGCACCGAGACGTTGCAGATCCGCCTGGTGAGTGCCCTGGATAAGCAGGTGATGGGGCCGTTCTCCCACCTGGAAATCCAGCAGGGTAAGGGACCCCATGAGCACTGGATGATCGATGAGGGCATCATAGCCGGGGGCTTCAAAACCGCCCCAGCTCCACACCGCGCCGCTTTGGCGGGGGAGGGCGGTGGCTACCTGCCATTCTTCGGGGCCTTCGAGGAGGACCGCGTGCGTTTGTGTCTCCTGTCCGGACACTCGCAGGTAGATGGCCGGGCCGTTGAAAAAGCCCCCCTGATCATCCAGATATGCGGTCCGCACCGAGCGGTCGAAGGCGTAGACGGCGTAATGGACGGCCACCGGTCCATGCCCTGGCGCAAGCCGCCAGCGGTCTTTGGCGATTTTGTGCAGGGCGATATCCTGTCCGTTGCGTTCTGCGCGAATTTGGGTCACATGGCGAGCGAGGTCGCGGATGGTGTAGCTGCCGGGCACCCAAGCGGGCAGGGCGAGGATCTGTCCTTCCGGGTCCGCTTCGGAAATGCTCAGGGTTACCCGAAAAATATGGGCCCGCGGCTCGGCGCTGATCCGGTAACTCAGTGGGGCAATGGTCAAGGCGGCATTCCTAACGCCATGCGGCGGCAAGGCCGCGAAAGGCCGGGTGGTTCGCGTCCCCCAGCCACTCATAAAATACGGATTCGGCGGCGGCGACCGTAACCCCGGCTTGTCGCAGCCGCTCTAAGGCAGGTTGCTGATGCCCCGCGTCACGACTGGCGCAGGCGTCGGCCACCACCACCGGTTGCCAGCCCGCCGCCTGCAGGTCCAGCGCCGTTTGCAGCACGCAGATATGCAGCTCTATGCCGGTCAGAATGACCTGCCGCCGACCATCCTGTGCCGCCAGCCACTGGCGGACATCGTCGCAGCGCCAGCAGGAAAAGGCGGTCTTCTCGAGAACCTCCGCAGCATGGACGCAGATATCCTCTCGGGCCGACCCCAGTCCCTGCGGATATTGGGCGGTGGCGAGGACGGGCAGCTCCAGGGCGGTGGCGGCTTTCAGCAGCCGGGAGACATTGTCCAGGAGCGGCGCCCGCCGCGCCGGCGCAAGCGTACCGAGCAGGCGATCCTGCAGATCGATGGCAATGACGATGCTCTGCGCCGCCTCGATACGCATGATTGCTCAGAATACGAAGTGGGTCGGCAGCGGCTGATGACGCAAAGGCGGGATCTCTGTCTCGAAAAGCTCCGAGCTTTCAAAAACACCTGGCCGGGAGTGCAGGATGCGCCGCACCCCCATGGCCGGACCGGTGCCAAGAATGGCGACCAGCCGCCCACCGATCGTCAGTTGCTGTTTGAAGATATCCGGTAGTACCGGCAGGGAGCCGGTGATGCAGATGGCATCATATGGGGCATTGTCCGCCCAGCCCTCGGCGCCGTCGCCAATGTGCAGACAGGCATTCTGAACACCTTGTGTGCGCAGATGATCTTCCGCCGTCCGGGAGAGATCGGCGCGGTCTTCAACGCTGTGTACCATTCCCGCGAGTTGTGCCATCAGGGCGGTCAGATAGCCGCTTCCGGTACCGATCTCCAGCACCCGGTCCTGTTCCCGCAAATCCAGTTCCTGCACGACCCGAGCCTCCATTTTCGGCGACCACATGGTTTCACCATGCTCCAGAGGCAGGGTAAAATCAGCGAAAGCCAGGTGTCGGTAGGGAGCTACTACGAAGTTCTCGCGCTTCACCTGCGCAACGGCGTTCAGTACACGGGGGTCGAGCACATCCCAGGTGCGGATCTGGGTGTCGATCATGGTACGGCGGAGGATGTCAAAGTCCATAAAGCATCAGCGTTCCTGTGAATTTCCGACATTTAGGCATGGGTCTTGTGGCAAGTCAATCCGTGCGCAGGGCCATGGACGTGCCGGGTGGTCATTGGCTTGGCGCCCGTCCTGTGCTCCAATAGCCTAGGATACCGCAGAGGAGTTCCCCTTGGAGAGCCGTGCACACGCGCTGGTAGCACTCGTCTTTCTGGCCATTCTCGGCATTGGAATGGTGGTGGTTGGATTGTGGATGCACCACGGGCAGAGGCCGGGCGTGACCTTCGATGTTATATCCTCGTACAGCGTAGCGGGTCTGACTCTGCAGGCGCCGGTACGTTTCAAAGGCGTGCGGGTCGGAGACGTGACCGCAATTGGTCTGGATCCGGCGAATCCGCGCATGATCAGGGTGCGGATCAAGGTGGATGAGGCGACGCCCATTACCCGAGCGACCTTCGCCGAACTGGCGCCGCAAGGGGTGACCGGGCTGAGTTATTTGTCGCTGACTGATCGCGGTACCGACTTCGCGCCTTTGCCGAGGGTGGACGACCGACCGGCCGAAATTCCCATGCATCCCAGCTTTTTGGAGGTACTGTCCCGCAAGGGCGAATCCCTGGTGAATCGCGGCAATGAGTTGGCCAGCCGTATGAACGTGCTGCTCAACAGCCAGAATCGCACACGTTTTGCGCAGACCCTTACCCACCTGGACCAGGCCACGGACCATTTGGTGCAGATGGAGACGGCATTATTGCCGACCATCAAGGCCCTGCCCGGGATGGTCGCCGCTACCCGGTCCACCATGGTGGCAAGCCAGCGAATGCTCAAACATCTGGATGCGCTGACGGTCGCCGCCCAGGCGCCACTGGCGGACACGGCGGCGGCCGCCAAATCCTTGCGTGGACTTGGTGTGGCCGGGGAGCGGGCGGTGAACACCCTCAATTACGACACGTTGCCGCAGGTGAATCGTCTGACACAAAGTCTGATCACCAGCAGTACGGCGGTGCAGAATCTCAGCCGCTCGCTGCAACGCTCCCCGCAATCGCTGCTTTACGGCGATCGTGGCCCGCCGCCTGGTCCGGGTGAACCGGGATTTTCCGCAGGAGGAAACTGAGCGTATGCGACACCTTTGTTCCAAATGTTCACCAGTCGGAAAGCGCATGGTACTGGCGGGTCTGGTTCTGCTCGCCGCAGGTTGTGCCACCAGCGTTTCCTGGCAGGCACCCTACGATATTACGCCCCCGCATCCTGCCCCTCTGGCCAGCACCACGGCCTCAACGGCGACGCTGCCCGTGCTGCGGCTGAGGCCGGTCAACGCCGTGCACTGGCTGGAAACGGACAGTTATCAGTACCATCTGCTCTACCAGGACCCACAGCGACTGCTGGCCTACCGGAATGCCCGATGGATCGGCACCCCGCCGCAGATGATGGCCAGTCGCCTGCAACGGCAACTGGAAGAATCCGGCCAGTGGCGGGCCGTGTTGACGCCGCTGACGAGAGGCAGTTCCGTCTGGTTGCTACAGGTCAGACTGACGGACTTCGTGGTGAATTTCAGCGGTCCGGATGCGGGCGCGGCGCTGGTCGCCGGTACGGCGACACTGGTGAAAACCGCCGATTATCAGGTGATCGCGCAGCGTCATTTCCGTTTCACCGCGACGCTTCCCAGTGCGAGTGCACAGGGCGGCGCGACGGCGATGGCCACGGCCAGCACGCGCTTCGTGAAGGCGGTAAGCAGTTGGGCGGCGCAGACGGCGGCTACGGAGCACTCCGCGCGCCAGCCCTGACAATTCCCGGGCTCACTCCTCCGGCTGCTTGACCACCAGCACCGGGCAACGGGCGTAATGGACGATATCGTTGGCGACGGAACCCAGCAGCAACCGGCCAATGGCGCCGTGGCCATGACTGCCCACCACCAGCATGTCCACTTCATGGGCCTTGCCGAAGGCAATCACTGCCTTGCCGATATTCTCCCCACTTTCCACCGTCTCCACCTGCGGCGTGATTCCACCTTCGGTTACCGACTGACGCAGCTTTTCCATTTCGGCATGGGCCATATGGAGCAGTTTTTCGCGCAGATCCAGGGTGGGGGGCAGGATTTCTTCCGGCATCTGCAGATTGAGCATCTGCGGATTGAATATGTGCAGCAGGGTGAGGCGGGCGCCATGCAGTTGCGCCTCCTCTGCGGCTATCTGCGTGGTGACCAGCGCCATGGGCGAAAAATCCACGGCCACCAGAATGTGCTTTATGAGCGGTTTTACGGGCGATTTATCCACGGGCATGCTCCTCGCGCAGGCGTTCCATGAGTTGTGTTTCGTCAAGCAGCACGTTTTCCATAGTCCGCCGGGCGCGATATTCCCACACGCCCTGCGCTAGCACCGTGTCACTGACCACGATGCGATGGGGCAGACCGACCAGGTCCATGGTGGCAAACTGCACTCCGGGGCGCTCATCGCGGTCGTCGAGCAACACGCTGTAACCCTCAGCCTCCAGGCGGTCGTGCAGGGCCTGGGCGGCGGCGGTAACGTCCGGTGATTTGCGCGCGTTGATGGCGACGATGCCCACCTCAAAGGGCGCGAGGGCCACCGGCCAGGTGATGCCCCTGTCGTCGAAATGCTGCTCCACCGCCGCCGCCACCACCCGCGACACCCCGATACCGTAGCAACCCATGGTGACCGTGGCGTCGCGACCTGTTTCGTCGAGCACGTTGATCCCCATGCTTTCGCTGTAGCGCTCGCCAAGCTGAAAGACGTGCCCCACCTCGATGCCGCGACGGATGCTCAGGGTGCCCTCCGCACAATGGGGGCAGGCATCCCCGGCGCGGACATTGCGCAGATCGGCCGCCGCCGGGCGCGGCAGGTCGCGGTCCCAGTTGAGGTTGATCCAGTGCAGATCCGCCGCATTGGCGCCGGTGCTGAAATTGGCCACGCCAAGGGCGCGGTGATCCGCCAGGATGGGGACGGACAGCAGCGGCTCCTTGGGGCCGATGAAGCCCAGAGGCGCACCCGTGGCCGATACGGCTTCCTCCGGTCTGGCCATTTGCACGTCCTGGGCATTCAGGGCGTGCCCCGCCTTGACCAGATTCAGTTCGTCGTCACCGCGCAGCAGCAGCATCACGGTCTTGCCGTCGGCCACCACCAATACGGTTTTGACGATTTTTGCGGTACTGATGCCCAGGTGCTCCGCCTGCTCCGCCACGGTACGGATGCCCGGTGTCCGCACCCGCTCGGCGGCCAGCCGTATCTCCGTTTCCGCCGGCTCGGGGCGACTTGCCGCCTTTTCCATGTTGGCGGCATAGTCGCAGTGGTGACAGGAAACGATGGCGTCTTCTCCCGAATCCGCCAGCACATGAAACTCATGGGAGCGCTTACCCCCGATGGCCCCGTTATCGGCTTCCACCGCACGGAAGTTCAGCCCCAGGCGGGTAAATATCCGCTGGTAGGCCTCATACATCGTCTGATAAGTGATTTCCAGGGAGGTATGATCCATGTGGAAGGAATACGCGTCCTTCATGATGAATTCACGGCCGCGCATCAGCCCGAAGCGGGGCCGGATTTCATCGCGGAACTTGGTCTGGATCTGATAAAAGTTGACGGGAAGCTGGCGGTAGGAGTGAATCTCCCGCCGCGCGAGATCGCTGATGACTTACTCATGGGTAGGTCCCAGGCAAAACTCGCGGTCATGGCGATCGCGCAGGCGCAGCAACTCCGGGCCGTATTGTTCCCAGCGGCCCGACTCCTGCCACAGTTCGGCAGGCTGCACCACCGGCATCAGCAATTCCTGCGCGCCGCTGCGATCCATCTCTTCACGCACCACCCGCTCCACCTTGCGCAATACCCGCAACCCCAGGGGCATCCAGGTATATAAGCCGGAAGCCAGGCGGCGGATAAAGCCGCCGCGCAGCAGTAACTGGTGACTGACGAGTTCCGCCTCGGCGGGCGTTTCCTTGAGGGTGGGAATAAAAATCTGACTGGCGCGCATAAAAATCCCTGTTTAGCTGAAGCGCACAGTGTAAGAAAGGGCGACAGACAAAGGAAGGGGCAAAACGCGGTCCGGGATCTGGGCGCATTTATTCTCCACCCATGGCCGATTCGCGCCAAACCGTTGCCGAGGCTTGGCACAATGTCTTGTGGTCCATGACGGCTTGGTGAAGCACTTTCGCGACAAGACGCAATAAGGAAATCATGGAGGCCGCGTTGATCCAGTCTCAGGCTAATCGTCGCCATGCTGCACCCCACGCTGCACCTGAAAATGAGTAACTTAAGTGCAGGATAATTGTAATGCCTAATCAAGATAGCCGCACCGCATTGGCTATCTTATTGTTTTTATTTGGCGTCCCCATGGGGGTTCGAACCCCAGTTACCGCCGTGAAAGGGCGGTGTCCTAGGCCACTAGACGATGGGGACATGGACAGCGCTGAGAATCCTACACAGAACCGCGACACAGAGCAAGTGCCGTTCTGAGAGACCTATCCAATGCTACGCATGGGCAGCTTTGGCGCTTACTTCCTGCTTCACCGAGGCCGGTTTCACTTCGGTCTTTCGATCGGAGCCAGCGCCTTCCTCTCCACAGGCTTCCGGTGTGAACTATCGAAAGAAAAAACGTCTCGCCCTGGCACATCGGTATCCTTGCCTCCCAGAGGTAAATGATTACAATGAAATCATTGGTACGCCGCCGAACTGGGATTTGCCTGTATGATTTTGCTGGATACCAATGTCTTGTCCGAGTTCATGCGTCCAGCGCTGTCCCTTCAGGTCGGGGCGGGGCTGGACGCTGGCCACACGGTCGGTCGCCGGTCGCGAAAAAGCCGCGAACATGTGTTGGCTGCCAGCCGATGATACACTTTCTGCCGGGGCATTCCGCCAGTTCGTGCCGTTCAGAATCTCATATCAGGTATTCAAGGAAGGTCACGATACGGAGAAGGGCTGGACTAATGAAGATATGGCCAATCTCATGGATGCCATGGATGCTCTTACAGACCTGCCGTGGTTTCCACCATCCGTCGGGGATGGTCGAGCCTTCCGGGTGGATCAATGGTCCGATTTCACCGACAGGGTGAAGCGCCAAGGCATGGCAAAATGAGCAACATTACTATTTTACCTCATAATGACCCCTCACCAGCAGGCGGAGAGCCCAGCAAAACCAGGCCATCTGTCCCGGCCCACCTAGCGGCCACAAGACAGAAGGATACCAAAGATCGTATGGGCAACGGCGCCGGTTACACTTCAGACTTGAAACCGCCGGTTGCCGAAATCGGCGAGGCGGCGAGAGGGGCTCACTTGCTTGCGCCGAAAAATCGCAAGTACTCAGAACCTGTCGTGGCGATGATCGTTGGCATACTTGCCCTTGCCGTGTTCAACATAGCGATTTATGGCATCGATAGCTTAAATTTTTTCATCTATGGCACCATTGGAATTGGGCTCGCCTTTGAGTACGGTTGGATTAGCGTGATACTCCGTGCTGCAGTCGCAGGTGGTGATCATGATTACGAGGATGCACACGAGTGACGTGGCGCCTTCGTCTGGACAATAGCAGACGTTCTGCCAGTGATTCACGGAATAGCCATAAGGTCATGTGATCAGGTACCGTAGCCTCACGACAGACCACCTTGACCACAAGGTGCCAGATGTCCTACATTTTAGTTCAGCCGCTCATTTGTATGAGGTAATACCTATGGCCATACAGCATGTCTCCCTTCGGGAGGCCAACCAGCGCCTCTCTAAATACATTGAAATGGCATCCCAGGGTTCTGATCATTGTGACTAAAAGGGGACGTCCGGTGGCGCGCATCGCACCCATTGAGGTCGGCGGGCGGATGTCGGAGGCCGAAAAATCCGCACTGGAACGGTCCCGAGCCAGGATGCGGCAGGGGTATTCGCTGGGAGGGGGGTCCTTCGACCGGGAAGCCGCGCATGCGCGTTAAGCGCATTTCCCTCGACACGAACATCCTTGTCTATGCGATGGACCGCGATGCCGGAGAACGTCATCTGCTGGCAATGGACGTTCTGGATCAAGCCGTGGGAAGCGACTGCATCCTGACTACCCAGGCACTGGGGGAGTTTTTTCATGTGGTCACCCGAAAAAACGGGATGCCCGCTTAAAGACGCCGCTGAACAGGTGCACGACTGGATGGTTCTTTTTCCGACAGTGACCGCATCGCCTACTGCAGTATCCACCGCTATGTCCCTGGTCATTGAGCACCCCTTGTCGTTTTGGGATGCTTTGCTGATTGCAACGGTCAAGGAGGCAGGTGTGTCGCATCTTCTGACTGAGGATATGCAGGATGGCCGATCCGTTCTCGGTGTCTGGCTCATCAACCCTCTTAAAAAGTGAATTCAAACCCCCGATATACACAAGGCTGGTGGTGTACGTGCGCTTCATCGGCACGCATGCACAATATGACAGGATTGACCGTGGCGCCGTTGACAGCGCATTTCTCTGTTCATAAAGTAGTGCCGAAACCTATTCTATGAGGTGTGGTTATGAGAACGGTGACTGCCGCAGATGCCAACCGCCAGTTTTCCAGCGTCTTGCGCGAGGTAAGTCAAGGCGAAACCTTCACCGTGGTATCCAGAGGCAGGCCGGTGGCGACCATCGCCCCCGCCAGCGCCGATCACGCCCGGCGCAGCGCGGCAAAGGCCCGGTTGCTGGTCCGCTTGCGCGCGCAAGAGAGGACGAGGGCGCGCGATTGGTCGCGGGAGGAGTTGTACGAGTGACGGCCATGCGGGTCGCGCTGGACACCAATATCCTGGCCTATGCGGAGGGCGTTGGCGACGATGCGCGTTGCACCGCAGCCATCGCATTGATGGAGCAGTTACCCGCTGAAGGGGTTTTGCTTCCGGCGCAAGCCTTGGGCGAGTTGTATCGGGTGATGACCGGCAAAGCCAAACGCGATGCCGCCGCCGCCAGGGAGGCCATCCTGGGCTGGGCGGATAGCTTCGAGGTCGTCGATTCCACCTGGGCGGCTTTTCAATCTGCGCTGGATCTTTCCGTGGATCATGGTCTGCAGGTCTGGGACGCTCTGATCCTGTCGGTAGCTGCGGAAAGCCGCTGTCGCCTCCTGCTCAGCGAGGATTTGCAGCCAGGCTTCACCTGGCGTGGCGTGACCGTGGTCAATCCCTTTGCCACGCCCCATGCGCCGCTGCTCGGCGGTATTCTGGGCATCGGTCGGCAGGAAAAATGAAAAAGAAGCACGGCAACTCAAGGTTTTCCTGTCCCGCCGCCGCGACTGGCAGCGCCCTTATGTGCTGCTGGCGTGCGGCGCCAATGCCGCAGAGGCGGCGCCGGCCTTTGCCAGCGAGCCGCTGCTCGGCTACCGGCTGCAGGCGGTGTTGGTGCCCTCGGAATTGGA
>DAIEIW010000125.1:0-36074 GCA_027351205.1 Acidithiobacillus sp. | reverse complement strand
GTGCTGTTCAGATCTGACGCAACAACTGCACCATTTCCAGCGCAGTCATGGCCGCATCGAAGCCCTTGTTGCCCGCTTTGGTTCCGGCGCGCTCAATGGCCTGCTCAATGCTGTCCGTGGTCAGCACTCCAAAAATCACCGGCACTCCCGTGTCCATGGATACCTGGGCCACCCCCTTGGACACTTCGGCCGCGACGTAATCAAAATGTGGGGTACCGCCGCGAATCACTGCGCCCAGACAAAGCACGGCGTCATAATTACCGCTACGCGCCAGCTTCTGTGCGATCAGTGGCATCTCATAAGCACCCGGCACATAAACGACGTGAAGCTGTTCTTCTTTTGCACCGTGACGGCGCAACGCGTCGATGGCACCCTGCTCCAACTGCTGGGTGATAAAGCTGTTGAAACGGCTGACCAACAGGGCAAAGCGATGCTCACCGGCCTGCAGACTGCCTTCGATATGACGAATCATGACTCATCCTCGGGAACTTCCAGAAAGGGACGCTGGCCGACGATCTCTAGACCGAAGCCGCCGATACCACGGTATTGAAACTGACTGTCGCTGAGGACCACCGCCTGATGCACCCCCAGATCAGAGAGAATCTGGGCGCCGATGCCAAAGGTGCGCAGAACCCGTCCGGCGTCGCCCGCCTGACCAGGCCCCTTGGGCTTTTCAGGCAATGCGGCAATCTCGCGCAGGAGTTCTTCAACACTCTCCTGATGGTGGAGATAGACCAGCACGCCACGACCTTCTGCAGCGATCCGCCGCAAGGCGATGACATTCGGGCTGGCTTCACCGGCGAAGAGGTCATTCAGCGTCTTGCCAACCTGTACCCGTACCAGTACGGGTTCATCACGCGCTTCCAGGTCGCCAAGAACCAGGGCAAAATGCGTTTCACGGGCGACCCAGTCACGATAAACGTGGAGTTCGAAGTCGCCACATGGGGTATGCCACGGGCCACTCGCCTCCCGTTGTACGATCCGCTCCCGTTCCAGGCGATAGCGGATCAGATCGGCAATGGTGCCAATTTTGAGGCCATGTTCCGCAGCATAGGGGAGCAGGTCGGGCAAACGTGCCATTTCGCCGTCGGCGTTGAGAATTTCGCAGATGACGCCGGCGGGTTTGCAGCCGGCCAGCCGTGCAAGGTCGACCGCTGCTTCGGTATGACCGGCGCGAACCAGTACGCCCCCGGGTTCTGCAGCCAGGGGGAAAATGTGACCGGGCATCACGATATCCTCCGGGCCTGCCTCGTCTGCAATGGCCGCCCGAATCGTCACCGCGCGGTCAGCAGCGGAAATGCCGGTGGTAACACCGCGGGCAGCCTCAATCGAGACCGTGAACGCGGTGCCCAGGCTGGCAGTGTTATGCCCTACCATCTGCGGGAGGCGCAATCGTTCGCAACGCTCGCGGGTGAGCGGCAGGCACACCAGACCACGCCCCTGCGAAACCATGAAGTTGATGGCGGCGGGCGTCACAAACTCCGCCGCCATGATCAGGTCACCTTCGTTTTCACGCCCCTCGTCGTCCATCAGAATCACCATCCGGCCGACAGCGATGTCGGCGATGATCTCCTCTGCGGAACTTATATTGGCACTGCTCATACCGGAAACCCTTTTGCGGCGAGTGAATCGCGATCGATGGCTGATTTTAACCCGGACCCGGGGTCTGTGGCCACCCAGCGTTCCAGATAGCGCGCAATGAGGTCCACCTCCAGATTGACGGACTGCCCCGGCCGCCACTGCGCGGCCGTCGTCTGCGCCAGGGTGTGGGGGATGAGATTGAGCATGAACAGGTCGCCTCGGAGCGCGTTGACGGTCAGGCTGATGCCGTCCACGCAGACGCTGCCTTTGGCGGCAACATAACGTAGCAGATCCGGAGGGGCGGCGATGGCAAATACTTGCGAGCGTCCCGAGGCGCTCACTTCGCGAATCTGTCCGACACCGTCCACATGGCCAGCGACCAGATGCCCTCCCAGGCGATCTGCCAGTCGCAGGGCCTTTTCCAGATTGACCGGACTGCCCACCTGAAGACGTCCAAGAATGGTTTTATCGAGGGTTTCGCGGGAGACATCGACGGCGAAGGCGTCGCGCTGGACTTCCACCACCGTCAGGCAGGCGCCGGAAACCGCAATGCTGTCGCCCAACCCGACATCTGCGAGATCAAGTCTTCCGGCGGCAACGATCATCCGCAGGTCGCCATCCCGTGCCTGCATCCCGCGAATCTGGCCCAAGGCCTGAATGATACCAGTAAACATCGCCTATCGCTCCTGTGGACGCAATGTCCACTTGATATCGTTGCCCAATCGGGAGCTTTGGATCACCGACCAGCGCGGCACCTCCGCGAGATCCGAATAGGGGCCGGTGGCGAGCACCGGCCGCGCATCCCGCCCGAGCAGCAGCGGTGCCACATAAAGCAGCCATTCGTCGATCAGACCAGCGGCGAACAGGGAAGCAGCGACGCCAGGCCCCGCTTCGACCAGCACCTCATTGATCTGCCGCTCTGCCAGCATGCCCGCCACTTCCTGCCAGTCCAGTCCCTGTGCCGTGCTGCGACAGAACAGCAACTCCGCACCGGCAGCGCACAGCGCCGCCTGGGCGGCAACAGGAGCATCCTGCCGATGAAAAATCCATACCGCACCAGGTGTGCCAAAAAGCGCCGCATCCGGCGGCGTGCGCAGATGGCTGTCCACGATGACTTTCACCGGATAGCGCCGCAGGGGAGTTTCCAGGCGTGGTGCTAGGCGCGGATTATCGGCCAGCACCGTGCCGATGCCGACAAGAATGGCACTGGCGCGCGCCCGCTCCTGCTGCACATCCGCGCGCGCCGCCTCTCCCGTCAGCCATTGGCTTTGTCCGTTGGCGAGCGCTACCCGGCCGTCCAGACTCATGGCCTGCTTGAGCCGCATCCAGGGGCGGCCATGGCGCATCCGTCGCAAAAATCCAGGATTCAAGGCTTCTGCCGCCGCTTCCAGGCAACCCTCTTCGGTCACCACGCCGGCTGCGCGCAAACGCTCCACGCCGCGCCCCGCCACCAGAGGATTGGGGTCGCGCATGGCAATCACCACCCGCGCGATACCCGCGGCAATCAGCGCATCTGCACAGGGCGGCGTACGGCCATAGTGACTGCAAGGCTCCAGAGTCACATAAGCCGTAGCGCCGCGCGCGGCAGCACCCGCCTCTTTCAGCGCAAGAACCTCCGCATGCGGCTCACCGGCTTGCAGGTGAGCACCCCGCCCGATGACGCGTCCGTCTTTGACCAGAACAGCCCCAACACAGGGATTGGGGTGCGCGCTGTACAGGCCCTGCTCCGCAAGCACCAGAGCCTCAGCCATGAAGGCAAGGTCCTGCTCAGTCGCCACGATTCAGATCGTCTCCCCCACCGGGGACCTCCGCCTCCTTCATCCGCGCAATCTCCACGCTGAACGCATCGACGTCCTCAAAGCGCCTATAAACAGAGGCAAAACGCACATAGGCGACGGGATCAAGGTCACGCAGGGCCTCCATCACCAGTTCGCCGATGAGGCGCGCCGGGATCTCCCGCTCACCGCGTTCGCGGATACGGCGCTGGATCATCCGTACGGCGGCATCCACCCGCGCGGTGGCTACTGGCCTCTTGCTCAATGCCCGGGTCAAACCCCGCTGAAGCTTGTCTTCATTGAAGGATTCACGCCGCCCGTCGGTCTTGACAACCACAGGCAACGCCAGTTCCGCCCGTTCAAAGGTGGTGAAGCGTTGCGCGCACTGGGGACATTCACGCCGCCGTCGTACACTTCCACCATCATCCGCAAGGCGGGAATCCACCACACGGGTATCCGCATAGGCACAGAACGGGCAGTGCACGAATACTCAGCCGTATACCGGGAACTGATGGCAGAGGGCCTTCATATCTGCACGGACCCGCTCAATGACCGCAATATCGCCGGTCGCATCCAGGACGTCAGCAATGCTATTACCCAGGCGATGCATTTCGGACTCGCCAAAACCACGCGTGGTAGCGGCCGGCGTGCCAATCCGAATGCCGCTGGTAACCGCCGGAGGGCGGATATCGAAGGGCACGGCATTCTTGTTGACGGTGATATTGGCCTGTCCCAGCGCCTCTTCCGCGTCTTTACCCGTGACTTTCTCGCCCAGGTTCAGCAAGAAGAGATGGTTGTCGGTGCCACCCGAAACCGCGCCATAACCACGCCCCGCCAACACCTTGCTCAGGGTCTGTGCATTATGGATGACCTGCTGCTGATAGGACTTGAACTCCGGCTGCAGCGCTTCACGGAAGGCGACGGCCTTGGCAGCGATGACATGCATCAGCGGCCCCCCCTGTAAGCCGGGGAAGATCAGGGAGTTCACTTTTTTGGCATATTGCTCCCGGCAGAGGATCAATCCGCCGCGAGGACCGCGCAGGGTTTTGTGGGTGGTGGTGGTGACAAAATCCGCATGGGGCACAGGGCTGGGATGCAGGCCCGTGGCCACAAGGCCGGCGATGTGCGCCATGTCCACCAGCAGAAAGGCGCCGATGCTGCGGGCAATCTCGCCGATGCGGGCGAAGTCGATGACGCGCGAGTAGGCACTAGCACCGGCAACGATCATCTTCGGGCGTTCCTGCTCCGCCTGCTCCGCCATGGCGTCATAATCGATGCGGCCGTCTTCCGCGCGCACGCCGTAGGCCGCCACCTGAAAAAGCTTGCCGGACACGTTCACTTTGGCGCCGTGGGTCAGGTGGCCGCCATGAGCAAGACTCATGCCCATGATCTTGTCACCGGGCTGGAGCACGGACAAGTAAACAGCCTGATTGGCCTGTGAGCCGGAGTGAGCCTGGACATTGGCATGTTCAGCGCCAAAAAGCTCCAGCGCGCGGTCTATGGCAAGCTGCTCCGCGACATCTACGTACTCGCAGCCGCCATAGTAACGTTTACCAGGATAGCCTTCTGCGTATTTGTTGGTCAGCACCGAGCCCTGCGCGGCCATTACCATGGGGCTGGCATAGTTCTCGGAAGCAATGAGCTCGACATGATCCTCCTGGCGCTGGGTTTCTTTGCGCATCGCATCCCAAAGCACGGGGTCAAAATCAGCAATGGTCAGGGTTTTGGAAAACATGGCCGAACTCCTTGGGCTTCAGAAAAAGCAGGCGTAAACACTAATGGATGCACACGGTCACGGCAAGGGTGAAAAATTGGCATAGCCCATGAATCTCTTTCATCCAGCACCAGCGCTTCGGACATATACCGGCTCAGATTTTGATACGCACCGGCTGGGGATGGCCCTGCAAAACAAACTTCGGTGCCGCCTTTTCTTTCTTGCCACGGCGTGGCCGCTGTTTGTCCGCAAAAATATCCTGATAAGCCACATAAATGACCGGCGGCCCAAGCACCCAGACCACCAGTCCGAGCCAAAGCTGAGAGAATGCGGGCATCAGCACATTGCTGATAAGAATGGCGGCCCACAGGGCAATCAGGGGGTCGCGCAACTCCGGCCGGAAAATCAGGGTCAGCGTGGTTTCTACCTCTGACTCCAGCCAGCCATGCCCTTTATGCAGGGCAAGGGCGATACCAAAGAAGGCAGGGGAGAACCAGAAGTAGGGCATGAGCGCCAGATTGGAGAAGCGCTCGCCGAATGCGAACCACCAGCCCCAGAACCCCTGCCCCAAACCAGACCCGTCATTCCAGGGCATCTGAATTCCGGCGAGGATGGCCCCCATCACTACCGTATCCTGGCCGAACTCGAAGATCATCCCGAATATCGCGAATACCATGCCCCATAAAACGGCCACATGGAGTGCGTGCCGGGTTTGCTGCGAGGTGTATTCCTCTCCCTCACTGCGCCCGGCGATGCGCAGACCGACCAACAGTCCAAGCGGTGCCAGCGCATCCATAAGCCAACCCGGGAAGGGAATGGCGGCGAAGATCAGGGCCCCCGCAGCGAAGGCAAGCCAATGCTTGGGGCGCACCGCTACCAACTCGGCTCCACCTTCCACCCAGGTCATCATTCGATTCAACCAGTTCCAAGCCAAAGCGCTGCTCCCGGACTAAGGACAAACGGCCTGTGCGCAATTCCTGTACCAGGCCGGTACACAGGGATCAGTTTAGCCAAGAATGGGGGCCATGACAAAGCACCTGCACCCGGACCTGTCCGGCACATCTTGTAGCTGGGGGCTGGCGCGATTAGACTCTTTCAGCCCTCCCTATAAATCGAAGTGCATAATGCCAGTAGAGATACCCGCCGATTCCGTTGGACTGGTGACTCCGCAGACTGTGACCTTTTCGGCACCTCTGGAGTTGGAGTGCGGGCGCTGCCTACCCGGCTACACCCTCGCCTATGAAACCTACGGCACACTCAATGCGCAGCGGAGCAACGCCATCCTGCTCTGCCATGCCCTTTCCGGCGACCACCACGCAGCCGGCTACCACAGCATGGACGATCGCAAACCCGGCTGGTGGGAACACTTGCTGGGACCGGGAAAGGCCATGGATACGGAGCGGTTTTTCTTTGTCTGCGCCAACTTCATCGGCTCCTGCAAGGGGTCCACCGGCCCAGCCAGCACCAATCCGGAATCCGGTGCACCCTGGGGATTGGATTTTCCCATGGTCACCGTGCGCGACTGGGTCAAAACCCAGGCCGAACTGGCAGACTATCTGGGCATTGAACAGTGGGCTGCCGTTGTGGGGGGCAGCCTCGGCGGCATGCAGGTGATGCAGTGGAGCATGGATTATCCGGAGCGCCTGCGGCATGCTGTGGTCATCGCCGCCGCACCCAAACTCACCGCCCAGAACATCGCCTTCAACGAAGTTTGCCGGCAAGCCATCATGACGGATCCGGAGTTTTATAATGGCCGTTATTATGCGCACAACACCAAACCGCGCCGCGGTCTGTCGCTGGCACGCATGATCGGCCATATCACCTACCTCTCCGACAACGCCATGCGTACCAAATTCGGCCGCGACACCCGTGGCGGCAAGGCTTTCTCCTTCGGCTTTGACGTGGATTTTGAAGTGGAGAGTTATCTGCGTTATCAGGGCTCCAGCTTTGTGGAGCGCTTTGATGCCAACAGCTACCTTTATATCACCAAGGCCCTGGACTATTTTGATCCGGCCAGCACCTGGGGGGGTAATCTGGCCGAGGCCTTTGCCTCCACTCGGGCAAACTTTCTGGTGATTTCCTTCAGTTCAGACTGGCGCTTCTCCCCGGAACGCTCCCGTGAAATCGTGCAAGCCCTGTATACCTGTAACCGGGACGTCAGTTATGCGGAGATCGAGGCGGAGCATGGTCACGATTCTTTCCTGATGCCTATCCCCCAATACGTGGCAGTGCTGGGCACCTATCTGGGGCGGGTTGCCGAAGAGGTCGGCGCATGACCTTGCGTAAGGACCTGGCGATTATCGCCGACTGGATTGCACCCCGGAGCCGTATCCTCGATCTGGGTTGCGGGGAAGGCGAACTGTTGGCTTACCTGCGCGCTGAAAAAGGTGTGCAGGGCTATGGCGTGGAAATCGAGGAGGCGAGGGTGGTGGCAGCCATACGCCGCGGCATACCGGTGATTCAGCAGGATCTCGATCAAGGTTTGCGTAATTTTGCCGATCAAAGCGTCGATACGGTAGTCCTTTCCCTGACCCTGCAAGCCACAACCTACCCGCGCGAACTGCTGCTGGAGATGCTGCGGGTGGGACGCGAGGTCATCGTCACCTTTCCCAACATGGGGCACTGGCACGCGCGCTGGCAACTGGGTATCTGTGGCCGCATGCCCATGACGGATGTTTTGCCCCATACGTGGTACGATACGCCGAATATCCATCTGTGTACGATCCGTGATTTCGAATCGCTGTGCCATGATAACGGGATTGCCGTCCATCAGCGGGTCGTACTGAACGATCTGCGTCGCGAAACCTGGCGCAACCGCCTGTTGCCCAATCTTTTCGGCGAGGTCGCCCTCTATCGTTGCGCTCTGATGGTGCGCTGACCCGCTGCAGGAGAACGCCATGCCACTGGAACTCATCAGCTTTCCCCTCTGCCCTTACGTGCAGCGCTCCGTCATCACCCTGCTCCACAAACAGGTGGGCTTCACCCTTACCCACATTGATCTGGCGCATAAGCCGGAGTGGTTTCTGGCCCTGTCGCCCCTAGGCAAAGTCCCCTGCCTGAAGATCGATGAACACACCGTACTTTTCGATTCGCAGGTCATCAATGAATATCTGGACGAAACCATCGCCCCCGTGCTGCATCCTGCCGACCCGCTGGAACGGGCGCGGCACCGCGCCTGGATTGCCTTCGGCAGCGAAATACTGGGCGATCAGATGCAGATGATGGTCGCTCAAGGAGAAGAGCGTTTTACCGCTGCCAGTCGTCAGCTTTTTGATAAGCTGGAACGACTGGATAAGGCCATGGGAAACGGCACATTCTTCGCCGGCGACGATTTCAGCCTGATAGACGCCGCATTGGCCCCCCTGTTCATGCGCATGGAAATCCTCCATGCCCTGCGCCCATTGCCGCGCTGGGAATCCTTGGGCAAACTGCGACGCTTGACGGCACTGCTCATGGAGCTGCCGGAAGTGGCCGGATCGGTGACTGCGGACTTCCCCGATCGTCTGCGCAACTATATCAGTGAGAGAGGCAGTCTGTTTTTGCGCACTGCCTGAGCCAACGCCGCATCACAAATTCGCCAAAGAACAGGGGAGTAGACCATATGAGCGCGCATCACGAAAACGGGGAACAGAGTCAGGCACTGGTGCCGACCACCCACTTCGGCTACCAGGAAGTACCCGAGACGGAGAAGGAGCAACTCGTCAGGGGGGTTTTCAGCAACGTCGCCAGCAAGTATGACCTGATGAACGATCTCATGTCCCTCGGGGTCCACCGCCTGTGGAAACGCTTTACCGTAGATCTTGCTCGGCCCCGGCCGGGGCAGCGGGTACTGGATCTGGCGGGTGGTACGGGCGATCTGGCCGCCGCCATTTATCCGCGGGTGCGGCCCAACGGATCCATCGTGGTCTCCGACATCAATCCGGAGATGCTGGCTGTGGGGGAAAGCCGGCTGGCTGACAAAGGCATCATCGCGGGAGTGGAGTTTGTCGAGGCCAACGCCGAGGATCTGCCCTTCCCTGACCGCGAATTCGATCTGGTCACCCTGGCTTTCGGCATTCGCAACATGACCCATCCCGAAAGGGCACTGAAAGAAATTCATCGCGTGCTGAAAACCGGTGGGCGGGTATTGATCCTCGAGTTTTCCCATCCACGCTGGCCCGGTTTGCAGACCATTTACGATATGTACTCCTTCAAGTTGCTGCCGCGCATTGGCGAACTGGTGGCCAAAGACCGTGAGAGCTACCAGTATCTGGTGGAATCCATCCGCCGCTTCCCCGATCAGGAAACCTTCAAGATGATGATGGAAGATGCCGGGCTGGAGCGGGTGGAGGTATTCAACCTTTCCGGCGGGATTGTCGCACTGCATCGCGGGTTCCGGATGGACTGATGAATGCTTTTCATCACCACGCCTAAAAATTCCCTCTTGAGCCCGCCGACATGGCAGGGCATGATGGCGGCAATTTTCGCAGAGGAGTAATGCCCATGACATCGGTCCACAGTCTCGGTTTTCCCCGTATCGGCCACAAGCGCGAGCTGAAGAAGGCGCTGGAAAGCTTCTGGTCCAGGGAAATTGACGAGCAGGAATTGCAGTCCCGCGCTGCCCAGTTACGTGACCGCCACTGGCAGATTCAACAGACCTGCGGCATGGATCTGGTGCCCGTCGGCGATTTCAGCCTTTACGACCACATGCTTGACATGAGCTGCACCCTCGGCGCCATTCCGCCCCGTTACGGCTTCGCCGGCGGTCAGGTCGGTCTGGACACCTTCTTCGCCATGGCCCGCGGCTCCGCCACCCAGCCAGCCATGGAAATGACCAAGTGGTTCGATGCCAACTATCACTTCATCGTCCCCGAGTTCCACGAGGGAATGGATTTCCGCCTCAGCAGCGAGCGTCTTTTTGATCAGGTGAAAGAGGTGCAGGCCTTGGGTCTCAAAGCCAAACCCGTACTGGTCGGCCCTATCACCTATCTGTGGCTGGGCAAGGAAAAAGACCTGAATGCAGAAGCGCACCATGAAGCGCAGCACCATCACGATGACAGCGCCTGTCATGGCCATGGCGCCCCGGTCGGGACCGCTTGTTTTGACCGGCTGACCCTGCTGCCCAAGGTCCTGCCGGTTTATGCCGAGATACTCGCGCGTCTGGCGGAAATGGGTGTCGAATGGGTACAGATCGACGAACCCGCCCTCGCCCTCGATCTCCCTCAGGAATGGGTCAAGGCGCTGGAATCCGCATACCAGACGCTGCGCCGGGACAAGACGCCCAAGGTGCTGCTGGCGACCTATTTTGATTCCGTCGCCGACCATGCCAAAGCACTGAAGGCGCTGCCGGTAGCCGGCATGCACCTGGACCTGCGCCGTGCGCCGCAGCAATTGAGCAGCTTCCTCAGCGACTACCCCGCCGACAAGGTACTCTCCCTTGGCGTCGTCGATGGCCGTAACGTATGGCGCGCCGATCTGGATGCTGCTCTGGAACTGCTGCAACCCGCTCACAAACAACTCGGTGATCGCCTCTGGGTGGCACCGTCCTGCAGCCTGCTGCACACTCCGGTAGACTTGGAGCAGGAGACCGAACTGGACGCCGAACTCAAGTCCTGGCTGTCCTTCTCCGTACAGAAACTGGACGAAGTCGCCATCATCGGACGCGCGCTGAACGAAGGTGTCGAGTCGGTGACACAGGAACTGGCCGCCGCCCGCGCAGCCGTCGCCTCACGCAAAAGCTCGCCACGCATTCACAACCCGGCGGTCGCCCAGCGTCTGGAGGGACTGGGTCAGGATGATGGTCGGCGCAAGAGCCCTTTCCCCGCCCGCGAAGCGGCACAGCGCGCCCGTTTCAAACTGCCCGCCTTCCCCACCACCAGCATCGGCAGTTTCCCGCAGACTCCCGAGATCCGTAAAGCCCGCCTGCAGAATCGCAAGGGTGAGTTGAGCAACGCCGATTATCAGAAAGCCATGGAAGCGGAAATCGCCCTGGTGGTGAAGGAACAGGAACGTCTGGGCATCGACGTACCCGTCCACGGTGAACCGGAACGCAATGACATGGTCGAATATTTTGGTGAGCAGCTCGCCGGTTTCGCCTTTACCCGTCATGGCTGGGTGCAGAGCTATGGTTCACGCTACGTCAAGCCACCGTTGATTTTCGGTGACGTCTCTCGCCCCACCCCGATGACGGTGGCCTGGAGCAAGTACGCCCAGTCCCTGACCCAGCGGCCGATGAAGGGCATGCTCACCGGCCCGGTGACCATCCTGCAATGGTCTTTCGTCCGTGATGACCAACCCCGGGAACGTACC
Source organism: Acidithiobacillus sp. (assembly GCA_027351205.1). Lineage (GTDB taxonomy): Bacteria > Pseudomonadota > Gammaproteobacteria > Acidithiobacillales > Acidithiobacillaceae > Acidithiobacillus. The sequence goes on along the minus strand of DAIEIW010000125.1, from coordinate 24,716 downwards.
GCACTGCAGATCGCCCTGGCCATCCGTGATGAGGTCAGGGACCTGATCGACGCAGGCATCGGCATCATCCAGATCGACGAACCGGCCTACCGTGAGGGTTTGCCCCTCAAGCGCAAGGATTGGGCCCACTACCTCGAGTGGGCCTCCCGCGCCTTCCGGATTTCGGCGCAGATCGCCCCCGATGACGTCCAGATTCACACACACATGTGTTACTCGGAGTTCAACGACATTCTGCCCGCCATTGCGGCCATGGATGCTGACGTCATCACCATCGAGACTTCCCGTTCGCAGATGGAGCTGCTGGACGCCTTCGCAACCTTCAACTACCCCAACGAAATCGGACCGGGCGTCTACGACATCCACTCCCCACGCGTCCCCAGCGTCGAAGAGATGGTGGGTCTGATGGAGAAGGCGGTTAAAGTGGTTCCCGCCGAACGCCTCTGGATCAATCCCGACTGTGGTCTGAAAACCCGCAAGTGGGCTGAAGTCACCCCGGCACTGGAGAATATGGTCGAGGCGGCCCGCCAGGTTCGCGCCCGGCACGGTTGACATCCTCTCCTGAAGCCGTGAAGAAGCCCTCTTTTTTCCGAGGGCTTTTTTATGACCATTCCGGACTATCATTAACTAACCATATGGTTATTGAACCTTGTTGACGGCGTCAGGGTCCAACCTGCGCTTTCGTCTGAATTTCAACCGGTAACGAGGGAGTGACAGCCATGAAAAACGACGTGACCGATGCCATGATCAACGGCTTCAAAGCGTTCCACCGTACCTATTATGATGAGCGGCCCGACCTTTTCGACTCCCTCGTGGGGAAAGGGCAAAACCCGAAAGTCATGCTGATAGGCTGCTCCGATTCCCGGGTCACCCCCACATCCCTCTACGGCAGCGAGCCCGGAGACATTTTTGTAGTGCGCAATATCGCCAATCTCGTGCCCCCGGCGGAGCAGGACGGCCATCTCCATGGCACCAGTGCTGCAGTGGAATTCGCGGTCAGCCACCTGGAAGTCGAACATATCATCATCAACGGCCACTCACACTGCGGCGGCATAAAAGCGCTGCTTCACGGTACTGACGGCAAATATGTCGGCCCATGGGTTGACATTGCCAAAGACGCCAGGTCCGACGTGCTGCGGGAGTACACCGACGCCAGCCCGGAAGAGCAGGCACGTGCACTAGAAAAAGCCAGCATTCTGATTTCTCTTGAAAACCTGCTGACCTTTGACAGTGTGCGCCGCCGCGTGGTGCGGGGTGAGTTGCAGTTGCATGGCTGGTACTTCGACATGGAAGAAGGCACTCTCCTCAACTATCGTGCGGAGAAACATCAGTTCGAGCAGTTGGCCTGAGGACACAATATGGAAAACAGCGTCAATCTTTCGCCATTCAAAAATCTGCGCGCGGATGTGCCCGCTGCCGTAGTCGTCGCCCTGGTGGCGATGCCGCTCTGCCTCGGCGTAGCTTTGGCGTCAGGGACACCGCTAATCGCCGGACTGATTGCCGGTGTTATGGGTGGCCTACTGGTCCCCTTGTTCAGCCGTTCGCAACTGGCCGTCAGCGGTCCGACGCCCGCCATCGTCGCTACGGTGCTCCTGGCCATGCAGACTTTACCGAGTTTCTCCGCCTTCCTGCTGGCGGTAGTCATCGCCGGGGGCATCCAGATGGTTCTGGGTGCCATCCGTGCCGGCGTCATCGCGTATTTTTTCCCCTCTGCGGTCATTCAGGGCATTCTTTCGGCTATCGGTATCATCATCATCCTCAAACAGTTTCCTTATGCCATCGGTTTTGACCTGGGCGAATTTGGCAGTCAGGATTTCATCGGTGCCCATGGCGAGAATACCTTCACCGGTGTCATCGCTGCCCTCGCTCACCTGGAATGGGGCGCACTGCTGGTCAGCCTACTTGCCCTTTCCATTCTCATCACTTGGGACAAGGTGGCGGTACTGCGTAAACAGACCTGGCTGTCGGGACCACTCATGGCGGTGATCTTGGGCACCCTGCTCAACACGCTGTTCCTCTACGCCGTTCCGGGTCTGGCCGTCAGCGGCCATAACCTGGTCAACCTGCCGATCATCCGCTCCTTAGCAGATCTGCAGGGCATGCTGCAAATGCCGGACTGGGGGATGATCGGATCGAAAGCCGTCTGGGTGACGGCCATCGCCCTCAGCTTTATCACCAGTCTGGAGAGCCTGTTATCCATCGAGGCAGCGGACAAACTGGATGTATTCAAACGACGCACGCCCCTTGATCGCGAATTACTCGGGCAAGGTATGGCCAATATTGCCAGCGGTCTGATCGGCGGGCTTCCTGTGGCGGCAGTTATCGTGCGCAGTACGGCCAATGTGGCAGCCGGGGCCCGCACTAAGGCGAGTGCCTTTCTGCATGGCTTGTTCCTGCTACTCGCCGTTCTGTTTCTGGCGATGTTGCTGAACCGGATTCCGCTGGCTGCCTTAGCAGCCATCCTGATTTTCGTCGGCTTCAAGCTGGCCCATCCAAGCATATTCAAGCGAATGTTTCGGCTGGATAAATCGCAGTATCTGCCGTTCATGATCACCATCGTGGCGATTCTCTTTACCAGCCTCATTACCGGGGTGATCATCGGCCTGCTGGCCGGGGTATTCTTTGTCCTCAAGGCGAATTACCATAGTGCCATAGAGATTGGCCGGGAGGGCCCCGCTTATAAAATTGCCCTGAACCGGGAGGTGACATTTGTCAACAAGGCGCGGCTTTCCCACATCCTGGAACGACTGCCAAAGGGCGCAGAGGTCATACTGGATGGTGAACATGTGGGTTTCATCGATCACGATGTCCTCGAAGTGATCAAGGATTTTGAACGCTCTGCACCCTTGCGCGAAATCCGCCTACGGGAACAAGGCTTTGATGCGCCGGTGCTGAAGGCGCTCATCTGACACCGACATGTGCGGAAACAGGCCATCGGAGTTCCTGATAGTTCCACCGCCCGACCTGATCCGGTAATGTACAAGACTCCGGCTGCCCAGCAGCCAAATATGCTTGACGTTAATACCGTAATAACGGTATCTTAGCGAGCTTTTCCGGGCAGTCCCGGCGAAACCCTTGTTGGAGGTCTGTGATGTACGCGGTCATTGAAAATGGTGGCAAGCAGTATCGAGTGACAGTGGGCGACAAGCTCCGGCTCGAAAGAATGGAAATAGAGCCCGGTGCCGAACTCGCACTGGACCGTGTGCTCATGGTCGGCGTTGGTGAGGATGTCCAGGTGGGACGACCTCTGGTGGAAGGTGCCGCGGTGAAAGCCACCGTACTCAGCCAGGGCCGCGCGAAAAAGGTACATATCTTCAAGATGCGTCGGCGCAAGCACTACCGTAAGCAGCAGGGCCATCGTCAGTACTTTACCGAAGTCCGCATTACCGGCATTGAAGCCTAAGGAGCACAATCATGGCACATAAGAAGGCTGGCGGTTCCTCCCGTAACGGTCGCGATTCCGAGTCCAAGCGTCTGGGCGTTAAGCGCTACGCCGGACAGGAGGTCATCAGCGGCAACATCATCATTCGTCAGCGTGGCACCCAGTTTTATCCGGGCGCCAACGTCGGCATCGGCAAAGACCATACTCTCTTTGCCACAGCCGAAGGTGTCGTGAAGTTTGAGCGCAAAGGTCCGCGCCAGGTACGCACCGTCAGCGTCGTTTCAGCAGCCTGATCAGACTGCCGCCCGGAGGGACCCCGCCCCGTTTTTGCGGGTGCGGGGTTTTTCTATGAAATTTATTGATGAAGTACGCATTCATGTGGCGTCCGGCAATGGTGGCCACGGCGCGGTGAGCTTTCGCCGCGAGAAATTTATTCCTTTTGGCGGCCCCGATGGCGGCGATGGCGGACGCGGCGGCAGTGTTTATCTGGTGGCCCAGGCCAGCCTCAACACTCTCATCGATTTCCGTTACCAGCGCCGCTATCGCGCTGAAAATGGTCACGGCGGCGCCGGGCGCCAAATGACGGGCCGCGCCGGCCACGACCTGGAGATCAAAGTCCCGGTCGGTACCTTGGTGTATGACGACGACACCCATGAATTGCTCGGTGACCTGCGATTCGAAGGCGAACGGCTGTTGGTCGCCCAGAGTGGCCGCGGGGGGCATGGTAATCTGTCCTATAAATCAAGTACCAATCGCGCCCCTCGTCAGTTTGAGAAAGGCGGTGCGGGTGAGGAACGGGATCTGCGCCTGGAGTTGCGCCTGCTCGCCGACGTCGGCCTGCTGGGACTGCCCAACGCCGGCAAAAGCACCTTGATCCGTGCCGTCAGTGCCGCCCGCCCCAAAGTGGCGGACTACCCCTTCACTACCTTGTATCCCAATCTCGGCGTCGTGCGCGTCGCAGCGCACGAGTCCTTTGTGCTTGCCGATATTCCCGGCCTCATTCCGGGCGCCTCTGAAGGCGCAGGACTGGGCACCCGCTTTCTCAAGCACCTGAGTCGCACCCGCCTGCTCCTGCATCTGGTAGACATGGCCCCCGTTGACGGGAGCGACCCGGCGATGAATATCCGCGCACTGGAGATGGAGCTGGCCGCCTACAGCCCAACCCTGGCCGCGCGTCCCCGCTGGTTGGTGGTCAACAAGTCAGACCTCCTTCCGGGCGAAGAAGCCGAGGCAAGGTTTCAACAGATCTGCAAAGCCCTGCAATGGGAGAGGCCCGCCTTTCTGATCTCGGCCGCCAGTGGTGTCGGGTGTGAGGCTTTGGTGTATGCCATCTGGCAGGCCCTTCCCGACCTTCCTCCGGCCGCTGACCCTATGCAGACGGAGGACTGGGGTGACGAAGGCGATGCAGACGAGCGCCTTGAATACTGGGAGGGCGACGATCTCGATGCCGACTGGGAGGAGGAGCAGGTGTGAGTCGCGACCTTAAAACCGCGCAACGCTGGGTCATAAAAATCGGCAGCAGCCTGCTCACCAATAACGGCCAGGGCCTTGATCTCGCCGCCATCGAGGCCTGGGTTGCGCAAATACTGGTGCTGCGGCGGCATGGTATCGAGCTGGTGCTGGTTTCTTCGGGCGCGGTAGCTGCCGGCATGGAACGCCTCGGCTGGTCGACTCGCCCTACGTCACTCCACCAACTCCAAGCGGCTGCCAGCGTCGGCCAGGCTGCGCTCATTCAGGTCTATGAAGATTTTCTGCGCCGGGGCAACCTGCATGGCAGCCAAGTCCTGCTGACCCATGAAGATTTGCAGGATCGTCAGCGTTACCTCAACGCCCGCGCCACCCTGCGCATCTTGCTGGAGATGGGTGTAATCCCCATTATCAATGAAAATGACGCCATTGCCAGCGCTGAAATCCGCTTTGGCGATAATGACACGCTGGCGGCCATGGTCGCCAATCTGCTGGAAGCTGACCTGCTGGTGATACTCACCGATCAGGCCGGGCTTTATGACAGGGACCCGCGCCACGACCCCCACGCCGGCCTGCTTTCGGAAGTGCAGGCCGGAGACCCGGAGCTGCTACGGATGGCTGGTGGTGCCGGGACAACGCTGGGGAGCGGAGGCATGATCACCAAGGTGCGGGCGGCCAGCCGTGCCGCCCAGTCGGGCGCCGCCACCCTTATCGCCCCGGGCAGCGCCGACAACATCTTGTTACGCATCTGGTCCGGGGAAGATGTGGGGACGTATTTTCGTCCGGGCGTTGCCAAACTGGCGGCGCGCAAGCGCTGGCTGGCGGGGCAGTTGCGCCCGTCCGGGACGCTCCATCTGGACGCGGGCGCCGTGCGGGTACTCCGGGAAAAAGGCAGCAGTCTGCTTCCAGTCGGTATTACTGCCAGCGAGGGCGACTTCCAGCGCGGCGACCTGGTGCGCTGTGTGGACCCGGAAGGTCATGAGGTGGCGCGCGGCCTGGTGAACTTCGCGCAGCATGAGGTCCTGCTGCGGCTAGGTAAGGGCAGCAAGGCGCTCTGCGCACTGTTCGGCGATGTGGACGAGTTCGAGATCATCCACCGTGACAACCTGGTGCTCAGCAGCGACCACGGCTAATTCGTACTGGCTCCGGGTGTATCGTCGTCCCTTAGTGAACAAATCCCCACGTCCTGCATGCCAAGACAGGTGCCATAGAGATAGAGGCTGTGGTCGCTGATAAAAAAGCCCTGGTTCGCAGCGAGTTCCCGCTGCCGGGCCTCCAGCATCTCATCGAAAAACTCCAGCACCTTGCCACAGGCGGTACACACCATATGATCGTGGTGGCCAGTCTCATTGAGCTCAAAGACCGCCTTATCGCCCTCAAAGTGGTGCCTTCGCACCAATCCGGCCATTTCAAACTGCGTAAGCACTCGATAGACCGTCGCCAAGCCCACTTCTTCACCGGTCTCCAGCAACAGCCGGTAAATTTCCTCGGCGGTAAGATGCCGTGCGTCGCTGTCCTCAAAAATGCGGAGTATCTTCAGCCGCGGCAAGGTCGCCTTGAGGCCGGCACGCTTCAATTCATCGCTGTTCATTCGTTCGTCGATCATTCGCTCGTAGCAATGGCCATGCGTAATGGTTTAGGATAGTTGCACCTGACGCCCAAGACAAGGACCATGAGAAGCTTTCGTCTGATTATTCTGCTTACTTTCTGTGCCCTGCCGCTCGGCGCCTGCAGTATTTACCGCGTCGATGTGCAGCAGGGCAATGTCATCACCGCCAAGGAGCTGGCTGAACTGCACCCGGGTATGGATGAGTTGCAGGTGCGCGCCATCCTTGGCTCGCCACTCCTGCAGAACCCTTGGCATCCCCATCAGTGGGTGTATGCCTACAGCTTCAAGCCGGCCTATGGCAATACGGAGGTCCGCAAGGTTCTGGTGCTTTTTGACAAGGACGACAAGCTGACCGGCGTGCAGGGAGACGTACGGAGCACCACGCCGACGACAGCGGCCACCGCGTCTTAGGGATGGCCGGAGTGCGGGGCGTCCCCAGGTTCTTGGGCCCCCAACGCGCGCGGCTGGCCATATACGGCCCGCGCACGTTGTGCGAAGCGTTGCACCATGGTTTCCGCCGCCTGCTTGAATATGGGTTCCAGAAAAGCGCCCAGCAACCGGGACGCGAACTCAAAACGCATATCCAGGGTTACTTTGGTGCCCCTCGCGTCCAGTTCCAGTTGCCAGAGCCCTTCCAGAAAGCGGAAGGGACCATTGACCAGCCGCACCTCCGCCATCTTGGGCCGCTGATAACGATTTTTGGTGGTGAAGGATTTGCCAAAAGCGCCGTGGGAGATGGTGATCTCGGCAACCACTTCATCCTCTTTCGACTGGATGATCCGGGTTCGCCCACACCAGGGTAAAAATTGCGGATAGGCGCGGATATCCTCTATCAGGGCAAAAATCTGCGCCGCGCTGTAAGGCAGCACGGCGGTCTTACAAATATGATGCATGAAATCCTCTCAATATCGGCGCTGCCCCAGTGCATGCGCCTGTACCCAACGATCTATCCGTACCAAAAACCATTCCACGACCCGCCGCCAGCGGGGCCGTTTGCGCCAGGGCTCCGGGTCGATGTTCCGTGCCTGGGCGAATTCACGTAAAAACAGGGTATGCAGCAACAGCGCCGCGAGGGGAGCACGCAACTCCAGGTTCAGTTCATGGTTGAACCACAGGCTCAGAAAATCGAGATTCGCGGAGCCGATGGATGCCCAGGAATCATCCACCAACAGATATTTCGCATGCAGAAAGGCACCCTCATATTCGTATATATGCACCCCTCTGCGCATCAGTTTTTGATAGTACGCCTGAATCCCGAATCGCAAAAGCGGATGATCGGTGATTCTGCCGGCGAGCAGAAGCCTGACGTCGACACCCCGTTGAACGGCATGATACACCGCCCGCAGGACGATAGGATCGGGATTGAAATAGGGAGTGGCGATCCAGATACTGCGGTGCGCCGCACGGATGGCGGCGAGCAGACGGCGACGCACCGCCAGATTTTTTGACGGCGCCCCCTCTACGAAACGGCCGAAACCCCACCACGAGGTATCGGAGGGGAAGGATGCCGCCGTGCCCGGCGACGGAAGCGACTCGGGGCGATGACGAAAAAAAACCTGGCGGCCTTGTTCCGCCAAGTGCCCACGACAGGCAAAAAGCATCTCACGATAGGGCACGGTGCCGGGAACGCCGGTGAGCCAGTCATCCGCAATCGCGAAACCACCAACCGCAGCCCACTCACCATCCACCACGACGATGCGCCGGTGGCTGCGCCGCAGCCTTTTTTCCAGCCCTTTGGTTTGCAGGTGATGGTACCAGTGTAACCGGGCACCAGCGGCGCGCAACTCAGCCGCCCAGGCGCCCGGAAAGCTGCGGCTGCCCAGAGCGTCCAGGGTGATATAGACCTCTACCCCAGCCGCCGCCTTGTCGCAGAGGATACGCAAGACACGCCGGGGCCAGTCGCCTCCGGCAAAAATATAGTTTTCAAAGAGAATCTCGTTGTGCGCGTCGCGCAGGCACTGCTCCAACCATTCGGCGATAGCAGGCATCTCGCTCAGCAGCACGGCTTCGGGAATGGGCTCCCAGCGTCTTTGGCGATGCGCCGCGAAATGGTCGGGCAACAGCTTCGGCACGTCTTCAGGCTCCGCTATGGTGCATGCTGGTTACCTTCCACAGGAACAGCGACAAAGTCAATGCCACCTTTCTGCGCACTGGCCTTTTCCCGTACAATACGCGACTGACCCGCACGGGAGGTGCAGGATGAGCAGCACCATCGCCCTCAATCGCGAGGCGAAACATGAGTACTTCATTGAAGAGCGCTTTGAAGCCGGCATGGTCTTGCAGGGCTGGGAGGTGAAGTCGCTGCGTGCCAACCGGCTCACTCTCAAAGACAGTTATGTCATCGTCAAAAATGCGGAACTCTGGTTGCTGGGCGCGCACATCAGTCCACTGCTTACCGCCAGCACCCACATAAACCCTGACCCGACACGCACCCGCAAGCTGCTGATGCACAGGGAACAGATCAATCGCATGATCGGTAGTGTCGAGCGCAAGGGCTTTACGATCGTGCCCCTGGCCATGTACTGGAAGCAGGGCCGTGCCAAAGTGGAAATCGCACTGGTGAAGGGCAAACAGGAGCACGACAAACGTGCCACGGTCAAAGACCGGGAATGGCAGCGGGACAAGGCGCGCATCATGAAGGGCGGGGCGCGGGATGTCTGAACGGCGTCAGGGGACTTTTCTCTTTCAGGCGCTGATTCTGTTCCTTTTTGCCTTCTGGCTGTTGGCCTTTCATACCGGAAATTCCAGCCTCTGGGACATTGATGAACCCAATAATGCCCAGGCTCTGAAAGAAATGATGGTGCATCACAACCTGGTGGTCCCCACATTCAACGCAGCACTGCGTCCCGACAAGCCCATCCTCAATTACTGGTTGATGTGGACCGGGGTACACGTGCTGGGAATGAACAGTTGGGGCCTGCGTATCGGATCGGTGGCCATGGGGGCGCTGCTGGTATTCTATCTGGCGCTGGCCTTGCGTCGCCCCTATGGGGAGCAGACTGCGCTGCTGGCCGGACTACTGGCTGCCACAGCCCTCCATAGCCAGATCATCTTCCGGGCCGCAGTGCCGGATCCTCTGCTGATTCTCTTTGTCACTATCGCGCTGGTTTCCTACCTGCGGGGTTATCTTTACCCGGAAAAAGCGGAGCGTGACTATCTGATCGCCTACGCAGCGATGGGGTTGGCGACCCTGGCCAAAGGCCCCATAGGCTTCCTCCTGCCTGGCCTTGTCATTGTAGTTTTCCTGCTGCTGCGCCGGGAACTGCCGGGTCTTTGGCGCCGCGGCCGCCTGGCGTGGGGTATACCACTGTTTTTGGTCGTCACCTTACCCTGGTATCTGGCGGTGGGTATGGAGACCCACTGGGCCTGGGATCGCCTGTTCATTGATCAGCAGAACATCGATCGCTACGCCGCCGCCATGCAGGGGCATTGGGGTCCAATTTATTATTATCTCTTCACCATGTCGCTGGCGCTGCTGCCCTGGACGATTTTTCTGCCGCAGACCATTGCGGAAATCTGGCAGAGACGGACAACGCTGCTGCAACAGGCACCCGCTGATACCTTCATGTTGGTCTGGGTCGTTATCTGGGTCGCTTTTTTCAGCCTCGGCGCCACCAAGCTCCCCAATTACGTCTGGGAAGCCTACCCCCCCCTCTTTGTCCTTATTGCGGCGCGCCTTTATCGGGCGTTGAACGGGACGGAGCCCCTCGGTCGTCGCGGTGTCGTCCTGTCCCTCGTGGCTTTATTGCTGGTGGGTATCATCCTGGCGGCACTGGGGGCTTGGCTGGTACCGGAAAAAATTCCGCCGCTGGGCGGCATGGCCTATCTGGGGCTGCCCTATATCGCCGCGGCGCTGCTCAGTCTGTTCTTCGCCCGGCGAGGCCTGCTGCTGCCGGTCATCAGCAGTCTTGGAGCAGGCGCGGTAGCCCTCACAGCCTGCCTGGTATTGCTGGCCATACCCGCCCTGGATGTTTTGAAACCCTCGGTGACCATGGGCCGCATGATCCGCGCCAGTGCGGGCGCACGCCCCTACGCCATCGCGACCTGGCAGTGGTTTGAGCCCAGTTTTCTCTATTATGGCGGGCGTGGCACCATGCGTGTGCATCAGTTGGAAAACCCGCAGGAGATCCGGCGCGTCGTTGCCGATGGCCACGGCACCGCCTATCTCGCCCTGCCGACCCGCGATGTACCGGCCCTGCGGACAGGATTACCCGGAACGTTACAGGTACAGGAACTCTACTCGGGTTATGAACTCTATAGTCGGCAGCATATCGCCCTGTTGCGCATCGAGTCCCCCATATCTCTGGAGAAAAACGGATCATGACGATTGTTCGCGCAGTTCGGAGCCTGACTCGTTCGCTGGCGTTTGCCGGAGTCATCCTGACCACGAGCGTCGGCATCGCCCAGGGGGCGACAGCGGCCACCGATCATGATCTCGACTACTGGCAAGCGCTGAGCCACACCCGCTATATCGAAGAAGGCAGCAAGGGGCCCATTCTTTATGATTTTCTGGATCCCAACTGTCCCTATTGCCACCAGACTTATGTCTGGCTGCAAAATCCCGTTGATGGTGGACAATTGCGCGTGCGCTTCGTCATCGTCGGTTTCCTGTCGCCCGGCAGCAAGGGCAAGGCTGCGGCCATTCTCGCGGCACCCGAGCCTCTGGCCGCCCTCCGGCGGACGGAAAAAGGTTTTGCCATGACCAAAAACGGTCCAGAAGGTGGCATCCAGCCTGCCGACGCCACAGGGATCGCCAACGTGCAGAACCAACTTCAATTCAACCAGTCCCGTCTCGATGGCAAAGAATCCGAACTTTTTGGGATGGAAGGTGCCACTGTGCCTTTTCTGGTCTACCAACGGGGCAAAAAAATCCATTACCTTTTAGGCCCGCCCGATAATGCACAATGGAAAGACCTGCTCGACGCTTCATGAGCCCAGCGAGGCTATCCGGCCTGATCGCGGTGCTGGTGGCGAGCGCGGCAGCCGGTGCCTTTGTCCTGGTCCTCTGGCTGCAATTCGCACGGGGCTACGAACCGTGCAGTCTCTGTGTGTATCAGCGCCTGACCAATATCGCCGTGCTGCTCATCGTCGTGATGGGATTTTTCTGGACGGGTGCGGCACGGCGCGGGTTGTGGATGCTGGCCAGTGTCTATGCCCTGGCGGGCGCAGCGCTTGCCGGGTGGCAATGGCATCTCAGCGCGATCGCAAGCCACACGCCCGAGACATGCACAGCAGTGGATATCTTCCGGAGTGGGCGCAGTTTCGGACCTTGGGGCAAAGAGGCAGCCTCGGTCTTCTCGGGACAGGGCTCCTGTGCCGCCGCCGGAGCCCGCACCCTGGCCGGATGGCCCGTTACGCACTGGAGTCTGGTCTTTTTCCTCACCTGCGCCGTACTGCTGTGGCTCGCCCAATGGCTTTCCGGACGGCAGGACAGGCGTTAGGCCTCGACTGCAAAAACAGGGTTTCCGTCTTCTTCAGTTTGGCCATCGCCAGTCACGACGCAGGGTTTCCAGTACGTCAAGCGCCCGACCCGTGTCCAGGGCAAGCGCATTCACATGCCCCATTTTGCGCCGCGGCCTAGCCTCCTTTTTCCCGTACAGGTGGGGCTTGAGCTGGGGATGACGCAGCAGCGCGTCCCAGTCCGGGCTGCCCCTATCCCAGAGATCACCCAGCAGGTTCATCATCACCACAGGGCTGATCAGGCGGGTATCCCCGAGAGGCAGACCGCAGAGGGTCCGCACCTGCTGGTCGAACTGGCTGTGCACACAGGCATCCACGGTAAAGTGACCACTGTTGTGAGGACGGGGCGCCATCTCGTTCACCAACAGTTGACCGGCGCCATCCACAAAAAATTCGACCGCCAACACACCGACATAATCCAGCGCCCCGGCAATCCGTGCGGCACTGTATCGCGCCTGCTCCTGCAGCGGTTCGACGGCACGGGCGGGCACGATGCTGAGGTCGAGAACGCCCCGGTAATGGATATTTTCGGCCACCGGGTAGAACACCATCATGCCATCGATAGTGCGCGCCAGAATGACGGAAAGCTCCTGAGCCAGCGCGACGCGCCCTTCCAGCACCGCTTCCCTCTCCCCCAGTGATATCCAGGCGGCAGCCAGGTCTGCTGCGGCAGCCACATCAATCTGCCCCTTGCCGTCATAACCGAGACGCGCCGTCTTGAGAATGGCCGGAAAGGGCACAGATGCCGCTGCCGCTGCCAAGTCAGTGGCGCTGCGCAGCAGTGCGAAAGGCGCAATAGCCAGATTCAGGTCGCGGAAAAAGGCCTTTTCCCGTGCCCGATCCTGGGCAATGGCCACCGCCCCGGCGCCGGGGTGCATCGGTACCTCCCGGGCAACATGCTCCAAAGCAGCCAACGGAACATTCTCGAATTCCGTAGTAACCGCCGCACAGGTACCCGTCAACTCCCGTAATGCGTGGATGTCGTCATACGCCGCGCAGAGATGGCGGTCCGCTACCGCAGCGGCGGGACAATCCGGATCGGGGTCCAGCACCCATACGCAGTAACCGACGCGCCGGGCGGCGAGGGCAAACATCTGACCGAGTTGTCCGCCGCCGAGCATGCCGAGAGTAGCGCCGGGCAGGATCAAAGGCCAGTCTCAGGCAAGGTCATGGCCATCACTGCGGTCTCCTGGCGCGCGCGAAAATCCAACAGGCGCCGGACCAACGCCGCATCGCCACCGGCCAGCATCGCGGCAGCAAACAGGGCAGCATTGGCAGCACCCGCCGCGCCGATGGCAAAGGTGGCCACCGGCACCCCCTTTGGCATCTGCACGATAGACAATAGAGAATCCAGGCCTTGCAGATGCCGGGAGGGCACCGGCACGCCCAGCACCGGTACGATGGTCTTGGCCGCCAGCATGCCGGGCAGGTGCGCAGCGCCGCCAGCGCCGGCAATGATACATCGCAGCCCCCGTGGTGCGGCGCCAGTTGCATATTCAAAAAGGAGGTCCGGCGTGCGGTGTGCGGATACGACACGCTGTTCGCAGGGAATGGCCAACGCTTGCAGATGTTCCACCGCGGCGCGCATCACTTCCCAATCACTTTCGCTGCCCATCACCACACCTACCACCGGTTGTTCCATGCCTACCCCTCTACGCCCTGACCCTAAACGAGTTATAATGCCTGTCATGGAAGAAGCGCTCAAGACCAGCCATCGGGCCATCCGCAGTTTCGTCCTGCGCCAGGGCCGCATCACCGCTGCCCAGACACGGGCTGTTGCGGAATATTTGCCGGCCCGACAGATAGATGCCCATGCCGAGTGGCGGGATCCCTGGAATAACCAAAGGCCGCTGATGCTGGAAATAGGCTTTGGTAACGGTGAGCATCTGGCCGCCATCGCCACGCAACGGGCGACTTGGGGCTGCATCGGTATTGAGGTGCACACACCTGGCGTGGGGTCCCTGCTGCTGCAACTGGTAGAGGCCGGAACCGACAACGTCCGGATCGTCCATGACGATGCCGCCACTTGGCTGAAGACTCTGCCGGACGCTCTTCTGCGCTGCATCATCATTCAGTTTCCTGATCCATGGCCTAAAAAACGACAACAAAAACGTCGTCTTATCCAGCCGGAGTTTGCTGCAGTGTTGTGCCGTCTGCTGCAACCCGGAGGCGAACTGCAACTGGCCACGGACTGGGCGGATTATGCTGGGCAGATGCTCGCAGTGCTCAACGCCACCCCGGGCCTGCAAAATGCCGATCCCGACAATGGCTATGTTTTCCGCCCCGACAACCGCATCCTGACCCGATTTGAGCGGCGCGGTCAACGACTGGGGCATGCGGTTTATGACCTCTGCTATCGACGCATCCCGTGACTGCCAAGCACTCCGACTGTGTGCATTGCCTCATGCGCGGACGCAGCATTTTTGCCGGGCTGAGCAGGGAAGAAGTCTGCGAACTCGGTATGGATGTCCAGGATATCCATGTCCCGGCGGGAACGACGATCTATCACGAGGGCGACCCTGCGCAATATGCCTATACGCTTCGTCAGGGCGGCATCAAGCTGGTCAAGAGTCTGCCCAATGGTCACGCTCAGATCGTTCGCCTGCTCCACCACGGCGACCTCCTGGGTTTTGAAGGATTGCGCACTGACCGGCATCGTCATAGTGCCATTACCCTGACCGGCACCGACCTCTGCCGCCTGGAACTGAGGGCACTGGATGCGCTTTCCCAGCGTCTCCCAGCGGTGCGTGAAGCCATTTTCGCGCGCTGGCAGCAGGCACTGCAGGGAGCCGAGGACCGCATCGTCGAACTGGGTGCCAAAAAGGCCGATGCCCGGCTGGCCACATTCCTCTGCCAATGGGTCGGCGCCTACCCGCAACAACGTGCGGCGCCTTTCCCCCTCACCCGTCAGGACCTGGGGGAGTTTCTCGGCCTTTCCACCGAGCACGTCAGCCGCATCATGGCGGACCTGAAACGCCACGGGCTGCTCCACGAACACAAGGGGAAAATCGAGATTCCTGATCCTCGAAACTTACTCCTGTATGCCGGCAGCACCAGCGCCTGAATCGCCTCCTGGTAGTTAACTAAATCAGTCAACTTTGATAATTCTCAATGCAGACACATTCACTGCGTCTTATGGTGGGGGGTGAGCGTCTCAGGACACCTGTTGGTGCTCCAACATCGTTGCCGACAAGGGGGGTGATATCATGTTTTTCAGACAGATTCTTGAAACCGAAACCAACACCTACACCTACATCCTGGGCGACCCGACCTGGCACGAGGCCGTGGTTATTGACTCTGTTCTGGAAACCGTCGATGAGGTACTGCGCATACTTGATCGGGAATCCATGCGGCTTGCATACGTGCTCGATACCCATATCCACGCCGACCACGTTACCGGCGCCAGCGCACTGCGTGCGCACACCGATGCACAGGTCGTGATCAGCCGCGGAGCCGCCGTACCCTGTGCAGACGTACTCGTGGATGATGACGATTTTATCGTGCTGGGTGATGACGTCATTCGGGTCATTAGCACGCCCGGCCACACTCCGGGCTGCGTTAGTTACCGTTGGCGCGACCGGATTTTCACGGGCGACGCGCTATTGATCGGGGGCTGTGGCCGCACGGATTTTCAGGGTGGCGATGCTCGGGCGCTCTATGACAGCATCACCGGGAAGATCTTCACACTGCCGGACGAGACCCTGGTCTATCCGGGCCACGACTACACCGGTCGCCACGTCAGTTGCGTCGGCGAGGAAAAGCGTATGAACCGTCGTCTGGCGGGTAAAAGCCGGGAGGAGTTCATCGCCATCATGACGGAACTCCACTTGTCAGAACCGAAGAAAATTCATGTTGCCGTGCCCGCCAACCAGCGCTGTGGGATGCTCAGTGCATCATGATCGACCATGGAAACCGGAGCGTGCCTTGCAAACAGCATGCTCTCTACGGGTCCAGTGCCCACAGGAGTCGCGACGGGACGAAAGCCGCTGCGCCAGCCAGGGCAATTTACAACAGGCGGGAATCTTTTCTGCCGACCCATTTCAAATCTATGAGGAGTACTTAAAATGAGCAAACGAAATACATTGCAAGGGCTACCGACAGGCATGAGACGTGGTGGCGGTGGCGGTGGCGGTGGCGGCCAGGGACGCAGCCAGGGCGGCATCCGTTTCGGAAATGAGCCGGGCATGCGGCCTGCCGGCATGAGCCTCGCTGACGAAGAAGCGATGGAACAGCGGATGCTGGCGGGCACCGGGAACACGGACAAAAGGGCACGTCATCAGCACGATCAGGAGGTCTTTCATACCTTGCTTCGCCATCACGACCAGATTCAGCGTGAATTGACCCGGCTTCCCAATGGCATCCGTTCGCTGACCACTTCTGTCAGCCCGGAGATTGTCGGCCTGCTGCACGACCATGTTCCGGCCATGCACCATCGGCTGGAAGAAAACTTTGGATTGCGTTTCTGGGATCCGGCCTTTCCCGAAATTTTCGCGCAACGTGAAAAGGTGCGGATGGAAGTGACCCTGGTACCCAACGGTGTCCTTGTGGAAGAGACCAGCGAGGATCCCAACGTGGTGACCCTCATCCAGGCCCACGGCGCCGTCGTCAGCCTCTTCGTGCAACGCGGCTTTGCCCAGGCCCAGGAGATCAGCCCCTTACCAGACAGCTATCAGCGTGTACTGGGTGGCTGAGCAGTCTGCCGGAGGAGCAACAGCGTCCGGCTTGCCGGGCGCTCTGCTAGGCGGATGCAGTATACTGTGTAAACGGGGCCGATTGCGGCTTCCTTCCACATTTTCTGCTGCTGAGGAATAGCATATGACCCAAGTGACCATTATCGGCGCAGGCTTTGGTGGCCTGACTGCCGTTCGCCACCTGCGCCGCCGGATGCCCGACGCGGAAATCACCGTCATCGCACCCCGGGCGGAGTTTATTTATTACCCCGGCCTGATCTGGATTCCTACCGGGCTGCGGCAGGGCGAGAACCTGCGGATTCCCCTGGAGCGTTTCTTTCAGCGCCAACGGGTGCAGTTCCATCAGGGTCGCGTCACCGGCCTGGGCGATGGCGGCCGTACCGTCATCACCGACCAGGGTGAAGTGCGGAACGACGCGCTCATCATCGCCAGCGGCGGCCGCGGTATCCGTAAGTTACCGGGCATCGAGCACAGTTTCGCCATCTGCGACGGTATCGATGCCGCCGAAAATATCCGAGACCGCTTGGCGCTGATGGACAAAGGCACCATTGCCTTCGGTTTCGCCGGCAATCCCCTGGAGCCGACCGCCGTACGCGGTGGTCCGGTCTTTGAACTGCTCTTTGGAATCGACACTTACCTTCGTCAGATCGATAAGCGTGGGCAAATCGAACTGGTATTTTTCAATCCGATGACCGAACCGGGTAACCGGCTGGGTCCGAAGGCGGTGGAAGGACTCCTCGCGGAAATGCAGCGGCGCGATATTCGCACCCATCTTGGTCATAAAATCAGTGGGTTCTCGGTAAACAAAGTGATGACCGAAGGCGGCGACATTGCCGCGGACCTGATCCTGTTCATGCCCGGCATGACCGGCCCGGACTGGGCAGCCGACAGCGGTTTGCCCCTCTCTGCCGGTGGCTTTTTTCAGTCCGACCTGCACTGCACCGTTCCCGACCATCCGGGCGTCTTCGTCATCGGTGACGGGGGGTCCTACGCGGGCAGCCCGGACTGGCTACCCAAGCAGGGCCATATGGCGGACCTGCAGGCCGGGACCGCCGTGCATAACCTGCTCCTGCATCTGCAGGGGAAGGCGGCAGACAACACCTTCCGCAGCGAGTTGATCTGCATTGTCGACGCCCTGGACAGCGGCATCATGGTCTATCGCAGCCCCAACCATGCCAGCATCCTGCCAAATTCGCTCTGGCATGCGGCCAAGGTGGCCTTTGAGTGGCGTTATCTGCTGCATTACCGCTGAGAAGCGCAATGCGGCCCCGTCGACGCGCAACGGGGGTTCAGCGCTCCTGTCTGGGCATACTATAATGCCGCCCTTTCCACGCCCCGCCCCGGCCACCGTAATGACGGCGGGCGGAATCCAGCGTCATAAGTGTATAGAGCAGAGCAGCAACGGGCAGGCTGAACGCCCGGAGGGGGTTCAGCGCGTAAAGCCGCAAAGTAGGCACGTAGGCCGTCAGCATCAGCAGACAGGCGAGCAGCGCGGGCAGGGCCAGCCAGACATTTTCGGTCCAAAGTCCATACAGCAGCCCCCCTACCGGCCCGGCATAGAGAAAAGTCATCACCAACGTCGCTCCGAGCAGGCGCCAGGGGCTGAACCGCAATTGCACGTAGGCGGAGCGGGCTACCATCCGCCATATTTCGCCAAGTTGGCGGTAATCCCGCAGACTATAGCTCTCCGTCCCTAAACCCAGCCAGATCGCGCCATGGGGCTTCAGCAACGCTGCCAGCGTGCAGTCATCTATGTGTGCGGCACGCATGGCAGCGAACCCGCCGGCCTTTTCGAGTGCCTCCCGACGCAGCAGCATGCACCCCCCCGCCGCACCGGCCAGAGTCCGGTGTGGGTCGTTGACCCAGGGAAAGGGGTACAGCATCTGGAAGAAGAAGACGAAGGGCGGAATCAGAAGACGCTCCCAAAAACCGCGACAGGAGAGCATCACCATCAGCGAGACCAACGACAGGCCCCGATCCTCTATCCGGGTAACGAGGCGCTGCAAGACATCCGGCCCATGCACGATATCGCCGTCGGTGAACCAAAGAAACGGCACCGGGCCGGCCGCAGTCACCCCCTGGTCCATGGCCCAGACCTTACCCGCCCAGTTTTCCGGCAACGGCGTACCGGTCAGCACCTCCAGACGGGACGAGGCATCCATCCGCCGCGCCGCCTCCCGCGCGCACTTTGCTGTGCCATCTGTGCTCTGGTCATCCACCACGATGACCCGCAAGACGCCGGGGTAATCCTGCCTCAGCAGAGCCGTTACGCAGGCATCAATACCCTCTGCTTCATTACGCGCAGGCACCACGGCGGTGACTTCTGGCCAGCTTCGCTGTGGGTTGCTTTCGCGGGGTGGAAGACGCTGATCTGCCCGCCAGAAAGCGCCCCGCCCGAGGAGCAGCACCAGCCAGGCCGCCAGAACGGCCCACGCGGCCAGTAGCAGCCATACGTCGCTCAGGACTGAATACGCCACTGCCCTTCCACAGAGGTGGCCGCCCCAGGATCTACCATGCCTGAACGCATACACGCCTGTTTGATGGCGAGGCGCAGATCGTTCTGCGAATCAGCCGCGCGCAGGGCATCGTCATATTCTACCAAGCCCTCCATAAACAGTTGCAGCAGGCTCTGATCAAACGTTTGCATACCGACATCATTCGTTCGCGACATGGCGTCTTTCAGCAAGCCCACTTCACCCTTGTAGATCAGATCGGCGATGGCCGGAGTATTGATCAGCACCTCCATTGCAGCGATTCGTCCGCTCTGCCCCTTGACCGGCAACAGGCGCTGTGAGACCACGGCACGCAAATTGAGCGAAAGATCCATGAGCAACTGTTTTTTACGATCTTCCGGGAAAAAGTTGATGATACGTTCGATGGCCTGATTGGCATTGTTCGCATGGAGGGTCGACATACACAGGTGCCCGGTTTCGGCATAAGCGATGGCGTGATCCATGGTGTCCCGGCTGCGCACTTCTCCGATCAGGATGACATCCGGTGCCTCCCGCAATGCATTCTCCAGCGCCCGCTCATAATTCAGGGTATCGATGCCTACTTCGCGCTGATTGACGATGGACTTCGCATTCCGGTGCAGAAATTCGATCGGATCCTCAATGGTGAGAATATGACCCGCCGCATTCTGGTTGCGATACTGGACCATCGACGCCAGAGAGGTGCTTTTCCCGGAACCGGTAGACCCGACGAAGAGCACCAGCCCCCGCGACGTCATGGCCAGATCTTTCAGTATCGGCGGCAGCCTGAGCTGCTCCAGGCTGGGAATCTGGGTCTTGATGGCGCGCAGGACAAAGCTCAGTTCACCGCGCTGAAAAAACCCGTTGACCCGGAAACGCCCGGCCCCGGGCACGGAAATGGCCATGTTGATTTCTTTCTCGTGCTGAAACTCCTGCAAGCGCTCCATCCCCAGAATTTCCTTGGCCAGATTCAACACCTGACCCGGTTTCAGCATTTCTGTCCCCACCGGAACCGTCCGCCCGTCGACTTTCATGACCGGCGGCGAGCCCACGGTGAGGTACAGGTCCGAGCCGTTTTTTTCCACCATCAGGACCAGCAGGTCATCCAGTACAGACATATATTATCCTCAGGCCACGTTCATGAAGCTGTCTTTGTTCTGTACCCGGCGCAGCGCATCTTCGCGAGTCACCTTGTGGGCACGCACAAGGTCGGCAAGACACTGGTCCAGGGTTTGCATGCCCTGGTTTTGCCCGGTCTGGATCACCGAATACATCTGCGCAACCTTGTTCTCACGAATCAGGTTGCGGATAGCCGGCGTGGCGATCATGATTTCGTGCGCAGCGACCCGTCCCTTGCTATCGGCCGTTTTGAGCAGAGTCTGGGAAATGACCGCGCGCAGGGATTCGGACAGCATGGCGCGCACCATATCCTTTTCCCCCCCGGGAAAGGAATCGACGATACGGTCGATGGTTTTTGGTGCGGAACTGGTATGCAGCGTCGCAAACACGATATGGCCGGTCTCTGCCGCGGTCAGCGCCAGGCGCATGGTCTCCAGATCACGTAACTCGCCCACCAGAATGATATCGGGATCTTCACGTAAAGCCGAGCGCAGGGCGTTTTCAAAGGAGTGGGTGCTGGCACCCACCTCGCGTTGGTTGATCAAGCACTTCTTGGGAGTGTGCAGAAATTCGATGGGATCCTCAATGGTGATGATGTGATCGGCGCGATTCGCATTGATATGATCCACCATCGCTGCCAGCGTCGTTGACTTACCCGATCCGGTCGGCCCCGTGACCAATACCAGTCCGCGCGGTACGTTGATGATCTCCCTGAAAGAACCGGGCGCATTGAGGTCTTCCAGTGTCAGCACACCCGCAGGAATCGTCCGGAACGCCGCAGCCGGTCCGCGGTCCTGGTTGAAGGCATTAACCCGAAAACGCGCCACACCCGGCAGTTCATAGGCAAAGTCGATTTCCAGGTTCTCCTCATACCTCTTCCGCTGGAAATCGTTCATGATGTCGTAAATCATGCTGTGTACGGTTTTGCTGTCCTGCGCCTCCACATTCAGCGGACGGATGTCGCCGTTGATCCGCAGCATCGGCGCCAGACCTGCCGAAATATGTGTGTCCGAAGCGTTGTTTTTCACCGCGAAGGCGAGCAGTTCTGAAATATCCATCGTGCGGCTCCCGACATTAACGACCCATGATTTGGGGCCAAAGGCTATTGGGCGTTACTATAGTCGACCTTGACCATTTCGCCCACGTCTGCCGGAGACCGATGTCCCTCGCCGAACGCCTAGCCCATGTGCAATGGGAGATTGCCGATCACCCGCCGCAGTGCCTGCTGGCCGCCAGCAAGCACGTTACGGCGGCGACACTGCGTGACGCATATGCGCTCGGACTTCGCCACTTCGGCGAAAACTTCTTGCAGGAGGGCCTGGACAAACAAACGGCACTGAGAGATCTGGATGGCATCGTCTGGCATTTCATAGGTCGCATCCAGCGCAACAAGACCGCACTCATAGCCCGGCATTTCGACTGGGTAGAAAGTGTGGACCGCCCACTCATCGCGGAACGGCTCCATGCCGCCCGCGCGGGCATGGAGCCGTTGAATGTGCTGATCGAAGTCGCCATCAGTGGGGAGGAAACCAAGGGGGGCTGCGCGCCAGAAGAGGTTCTGGAATTGGCCCTCGTCATTT
Organism: Acidithiobacillus sp.; assembly: GCA_027351205.1. Taxonomy (GTDB): domain Bacteria; phylum Pseudomonadota; class Gammaproteobacteria; order Acidithiobacillales; family Acidithiobacillaceae; genus Acidithiobacillus. The sequence continues at coordinate 2,940 of DAIEIW010000125.1, read as the reverse complement.
CCCGGTTGTCCCGTTTACGGCTCCGCGGCCTGATGGCCCTGGTCCACCCGCAACCGGAGCTGGCAGAGGCCGACTTCCGCCGGATGGCAGAACTTTTCCTCGCGCTGCGGCAGACCCAGGTCCATGCCGATCTGGACACCCTCTCCATGGGCACTTCGGCAGATTACCTCCAGGCCCTGCAACAGGGTGCCACAGAAATCCGTCTTGGCACCATCCTCTTCGGAGCCCGTGCCCAGGAGCCCTTATGATACCTCAGAATATTGTTTTCATTGGTGCCGGCAATATGGCCCGCGCCCTCATCGCCGGTCTGCGGCGTCAGGGCATTGCGGGCGAGCAGATTCAGGTGCATGCCCCCAGCAGTGCACACCGTGACGCACTTGCCGAAGAGTTCGGCGTCCGCAGTCTGGCGGCAACGGCTCAAAGTCTGCCTGCCAACAGCGTGGTCATCTACGCAGCCAAACCAAAGCAGATATCCGCAGTGCTCGCGCTGTGGCGACAGGCCTTCGCCGACGCCGGGGTGCTCTTTCTCTCTGTGGCTGCCGGCATCGGCAGTGCGCGCATTGCCGCCGAACTGAACCCCGGGAGCGCCATCGTGCGCAGCATGCCCAACACCCCGGCACAAGTCGGCGCCGGAGCGACGGCACTGTACGCCCGCGATTCGGTGAGCGCCGCGCAACGCCAGACTGCCGAAGCCATCATGTCCGCAGTGGGACAGACTTACTGGCTGAGCGACGAATCACTGATGGACGCCGTTACCGCGCTATCCGGAAGCGGCCCTGCCTATGTCCTGCTATTTCTGGAAGCCCTTGAAGATGCCGCCGTGCTGCAGGGCCTGGACCGTGCCACTGCGCGCGCCCTCGCCCTGCAGACGGTGATCGGCACCGCACAGATGGCCGCTGCCGGCACCCTCGGTCCGACCGAGTTACGCCATCAGGTCACCAGTCCGGGTGGCACCACGGCGGCGGGTTTGGCGGTCTGGGAAGAGCACCTGCGGCCATTGGCGCAGCGGGCCTTGGCCGCCGCGGCGGAGCGCAGCCGCGCTCTGGGCAGCACGGAAAAGGATACACCATGACCGAACTGAGTATTATGGCGGCACGACTTACCAGTCTCATTCTGACCTTGCTGTTCTGGGCAATTCTCATCCGTGCCATATTGTCCTGGGTACAGCCCGATCCACGCAATCCGGTCATGCAGTTTCTGGATCGGCTTACCGGACCCATTCTCTATCCTCTGCAGCGGATCATCCCGCCCATCGGCGGATTCGACCTCAGTCCGCTGGCAGCCCTGTTGATCATCGAAGCGCTCAAGGGGCTGCTGGTTCATGCCATCCTCAATCTGGGCGGGTAACCCCTTTACGACGGACTGCGGCACATGACCTCCTCGGAACCACGCCCCCCCATATCTGCGGGAAGACGGTGACGACCTGTATTTACGCGTCCACGTACAGCCGGGTGCCAAGACCGATGCCATCGGCGGATGCCACGGCGATGCCCTCAAAATTCGCCTGCGTGCCCGGCCCGTGGATGGCGCCGCCAATACTGCCCTTTCGGCTTTGCTCTGTGCTACCCTGCACCTTAAAAGACAGCAGATCATTTTGGTGCAGGGGGAGAGCGCGCGGGACAAAGTGCTCAGGATTAGCGCAGCGTCCACACACGTTCAGACTCAACTCAGAAAATACGCCGAATCCGCCCACTCACCTGCTCTCGACAGGGAAGACCGATGAACACCAGCACAGCACTCCACACTCTTGATGCCATCCTCGAAATCTATGCCAGCCCCTTCAACGACCTGATTTATGAGGCGCAACAGGCGCATCGGCAACACTTTGATCCAAACGCCATCCAGTGCTCCACCCTCCTCTCCATCAAGACCGGCGGTTGCCCCGAGGATTGTGGCTACTGCTCCCAGAGCGTCCATCACCAGACGGCCCTCCAGGCCGAACCGCTGATGGACCTTGAACAGGTGCGTGCCGCCGCGCAGGAGGCCAAAGCCAATGGGGCCCAACGCCTGTGCATGGGGGCCGCCTGGCGCTCCCCCCACGACAGGGATATCGAAAAAGTAGCCGCCATGATCGGCGTGGTCAAAGAGTATGGCCTGGAAAGCTGCGTGACGCTGGGGATGCTCAAACCGGGGCAGGCGGAACGCTTACAGCATGCCGGCCTCGACTACTACAACCACAACCTCGACACCTCCCCCGAGTTTTATGGTGAGGTCATCCACACCCGCAGTTATCAGGACCGGCTCGATACCCTGGAGGCGGTGCGTGACGCCGGTATCCGGATTTGCAGTGGCGGCATCCTCGGCATGGGAGAATCCCGCCGGGATCGGGCGCGGATGCTGCAAGTGCTCGCGCAACTGCCCCAGGCTCCGGAGAGTATCCCCGTCAACGCCCTGGTGCCCATTCCCGGCACCCCGCTGGAGGCTGCGGAGCCGGTTGACGGCTTCGAATTCGTGCGCACCATTGCGGTCGCCAGAATCCTCTTTCCCAAGGCCTACGTACGGCTTTCGGCAGGGCGCGAAGCCATGAGCGACGAATTACAGGCACTCGCCTTCCTGGCCGGCGCCAACAGCATTTTTCTTGGAGACCGCCTGCTGACGACAGGGAATGCCAGCACAGGGCATGATCAGGCCCTGTTCAACCGACTGGGCCTGCACCGCAGCGCAGACTGACGGTCGGCGACAAAAGGCCAGCCGGACGGGCCGGCCCCCGGTGTACCTCAGGAGTGGTCACCAAAAGATAGGGGGATGGCGTACGTCAGCAGCACCTCATCCTCGCCGGGATCCTCGTTGGCGATATACGCATTGGAAATGTGGGCGATCTTGATCCCCAACCGGGACTGATCCGCAAACTGATAAGCCAGACTCAACTCCAGACGAAACTGGAAGGTGCCGTCCAGATATTTGCCACGCCCCTGATTATATCCGCCCATGCCGAGCACC
>DAIEIW010000117.1:0-7189 GCA_027351205.1 Acidithiobacillus sp. | reverse complement strand
TTTAACGTGAAAGAACTCATACTCTGGGCGTGACGAATCTTGGCCATTGAAGGCCATGGAAATTGGAAACACTACGGATCAGGCCGGTTTCGGAATGAAGCCGAAACTAATCAGTTTTTTGATCCAGCGAGCGGCATTGCGTTGAACGGAAAGCGCTTCATAGTCGGTGGCGGAATCCCGGTAATATTCGCCACGGTCGAGCATGAAGAAGATGGTGCGTAATAGTTTATGAGCCAGGGCGATGATGGATCGTTTGTGCCCACGGCGAACGATCAAGGCTTCGAATTTTGACTTAAATACCGACTTGGTACGGCTGGCGGCGTGGGCGAACTCGCAGAGCAGGCGACGGACATAAAGGTTGCCCTTGCGGACGCGTCCTGATTTTCGCTTGCCAGCGGATTCGTTATTGCCCGGACAGATGCCGACCCAAGAGGCCAAACGATCAGCGCTGCCGAAGGCCGTCATATCCGTACCGATTTCCACCAGCAGCATGGCAGCTCCGATAAGATCGACCCCGGGCAAGGTTTGCAGCAATATGAGTGCGTTCTGCTCGCTTGCCAGTCCTTCGAGTAATTTTGCATCGAAACGACCGATGCGCGCTTCTATTTCCTCGATGTGTCTCATCAGTTCGTCAAGGACGAAGAGATGGCTGTCGGTGAGTTCGCCTTGCAGCGCATCGAACAGTTCCTCACGGCTGGCCCTGAGCCGCTTGCTGGCAAACTTGAGCACCTCGTGGGGCGACTGACCGCTGACGATGGCCTTGACCATGGCGCGGGCGGATTGACCGTGCAGGTCGCTGACCACCACACCGAGGCGAACGCCTCCATCGGTCAACACCTTGTGCAAACGATTCTTCTCGGAAGACAGAATTCCGACCAGTTTCTGCCGCTGCCTTGAAATCAGACGCAGCTCACGCATTTTAGAGGGCGGAACGAAGGAGTTGCGCAACAGTCCGGCACGCGCCAACGTGGCCAGCCATTGCGCATCTCCGACATCCGTCTTGCGGCCCGGAACGTTCTTGACGTGTCGTGCATTGACGACCTTTGCACGAATTCCGGCAGCCTCCAGCGCGGCATACGGACTCTTCCAATAGATGCCTGTGCTTTCCATGACGACTTCATCGGGGGCAAACGATGCGCACCACCTGGCCAGTTCACGCCGATCCCGCTTGAACGCACCAAATTGACGTTGCTCAACACGCACCGTTCCGTCAGGTTCTTCGATAATTGCGCAGGCCGTGATCTGCGCCTGATGAACATCGAGACCGATAACGCGTTTCAAAATTGCTACCAATAGTTCCATTCCATACTCCCTTTGAATTACACTTGGAAACGGAAGGTGGCAGGTGCTGAACTGAAATTGCCTGAAGGCGACAAGTCGCCAACGGCCTGTTTAACGTGCGCTCTCTATGGAAGCAATCCGGGGTACGAGTCAGTTCGGCGGGGTCACGTTAGGTTGCGGGGACAAGCCACCAAAAAATTGCGCGACCTCAACCTGCCCCTTCCAGCCCGTAGTTTCTTTCATCATCAGGGGTGGCGGCAACTGCAATGCCCGTTATTATGGCGGCATCTGGCTGGTCCTGTCGAGCCAGCGCTCCGGCCGGGAGTTTCTGTGGTCCCGTCGGGCTCTGGGCATCTATGTTCTGGGCCTGTTGCCCATGGGGCTCTGGCTCGGAGTCGTGGGACATCAGGATACCTTGCAGGTGACCGGACAACTGGACGATGTGAGCAACAAGTTGCTGTCCCTCGATGATTTGAGTGCCTGGTTCCTGAAATTGGGCGAATTTCCCCTTTCCATCCTGGCTGGGCTTCTGCCTTCTTCCCTGTGGGCGCTTTGGGGGATGACCGCCCAGCGTCGTCAGGGCATTCCCTGGCCCATGCCGGTCAAGTTGCTGTCCGGCATGGCGCTGCTCAATTTTCTCCCCTACTGGGTTGCGCCGTACAGTGCTCCCCGCTACGTTTTGCCCGAATATGGCCTGGTGGTGCTGGTGGCAACCTATTACCTGACCCACGAGCCGGTTCTGTTCCAGAGCGGAATCCTGCGCCCGGAACGCTGGGTGGTGGGGCTGGCCCTGCTCGGACTCGGTGTTTCGGCGGTGGGGTACCCCCTCTATCAGCAGCGGGTGCGCGGGGACAATTACGCGCGCATGGCGACCCAGATCGAAGCACTGGCGGGTCCCTATCCCGTTTATACTCTGAACTGGACCTCGGTAGGCCTGTCCGTGGTGGCACTCATCGACAGCCGGCATTTTGGACGACCGGCCATTGTCACTCCACCGCCCCGCTTTGCAGATGGCCTGGTCATTGCCGAGACCCCCCGTGATTTGCCGGGTGACGGGTGGGCAGAACTCGAGGGGCAGGCGGAGCAACTGATTCTGATCTGTCGGGGAAAAGTTTGTGCAGCCCCGTTCTTTCATTCAGGGAGACCATGATGGCAGTGGATCTGGCGGGAAAATTGAGGGTGGGAATTTCGTCGCGGGCATTGTTTGAATTGGGGGAAAGTCATGCCCTGTTCGAAACGCGTGGGGTAGAGGAATACAGTAACTATCAGATCGCCCATGAAAATGAACCCCTGGGCGAAGGAGTGGCGTTTGGACTGGTGAAGAAATTGCTGGCCCTCAAGAATCAGCACGAGGAAGCCAGCGTGGAGGTCATTTTATTGTCCCGGAACAGTGCCGATACGGGGTTGCGCATTTTCAACGCCATCGAGCAACATGGATTGAACATCACGCGGGCCGTTTTTTCGCGGGGGGAAACGCCTTGGAAGTATGCCGAAGCGCTGGGTGTCCACCTGTTTTTGTCGGCTGATGCGGGCGATGTGCGCTTGGCCCTGGAAGCGGGGATTGCCGCTGCAACCATTTTGCCCTCCACGGTGGGCGACAATCCCTCACCGCAGTTGCGGATTGCCTTCGACGGGGATGCCGTGGTGTTTTCCGATGAGGCGGAATTGATCTACAAGACGCGCGGCCTGGAAGCGTTCATCGAGCATGAGCGATCAAAGGCCAATACCCCTTTGGCCAGCGGCCCTTTTCGCCCCTTCCTGGAGGCGCTGCATCGCATTCAACGGGACAGTAACCCGCAGGACAGCCCCATTCGTACCGCTTTGGTGACGGCACGCAATGCGCCGACCCACAAGCGCGTGATCCATACCCTGCGCGCCTGGGGCGTGCGGATCGACGAAGCCGTGTTTCTGGGGGGGGTGGAAAAAGGCCCGGTACTCAAGGCCTTCGGCGCGGACATCTTCTTTGACGATCAGACGACCCATTGCGACTCGGCGCGTCAACACGTGGCCACGGGGCATGTCCCCATTACTTCAGTTCAGCGTGCCTGAGCCGTGTTTACTCAAAGTCGCCGCTGCAAGGCCCGGGCATTGTCCAACAGGCCCTGATAGCCATCACGCAGTTGATCGGGCAAGGCGGGGTCGCCGAGCAGAACCCCCAGGGTTTCCGTCAGACTATACAACAATCCCTTGGCCGCTCCACTGGCCAGGTGCCCCTGATCGAGGGCCTGCTGAATGTGGGTCAGGCCCGCATCGAGGTGTTCGTGTTCCGGATAGTGACGTGGCGAATTCATGGAAGATCTCTCAGTGGCGCGGGTGCCGGAAACGCCAAGCCATGTGCCACATGCCGACGGCACAAGCCCAGGCGATGACTTTGGCGGTATCGGAATCGATGGTCAACAGGTCCATCTGAACAGCAAGGGCAAAAACCGTCAGGTTCAGTGCCAGGATGGCGAAGACCGCAAAGAGAACGTTGAAGGAACTGAACATGAGGGCTCCGTGTCTAGTCGCCATGATACTATAGGATGACTGAACCTTGGGTGTAATGCAAGCGTCATGAGGGGGGGATGGGGAGAAGAATGTCGGAGGGGGGTAAATTTCGGGAGACTCGGCGGTGAAGCCCTACCATGCCAAGCGCCGGGTCGTTCAGGTGGCGGTTCTGATTCTGTTGTGTGCGATCCCCATCCTGGGCGTATTCAGAATCGATCTGGCTTCGGCCAGTTTCGTGTTTTTTGGGCGTCCGATCTGGTGGGACAATTACCGGTTTCTGAGCGGAATGGTGCTGGCGATCCTCAGTGCGCCCCTGCTGACCTATGTCACCATCGGTTCCCTGTGGTGCGGCTGGGCCTGCCCGCAGAACCTTCTGACTGAATGGGCCGATGCCCTGACCTTCAAATGGTTGGGGAAACGTGCCGACGTGCGGGTGGACGGCCAGGGTCTGGTGGTGGCGCCAGCCAAGAATCGCTGGTTGAACTGGTTCAAACTGGGTGCCACCTTGCTGGTTGCCTCCTTCTTTCTCGGTTTGGTCGTGCTCAAGTTGTATTACCCGGCGCAGGACGTCTGGGGTTTTCTGAGGGGGACCACGCCCCGTCAGGCCAATTTTGCCATCATGCTGGCATTCGTCGTTTTTTTTGTGTTCATCGATCTCGCGGTGGTCCGTTATTTTCTCTGCGACTATGCGTGTTTCTACCGCATGGGGCAGCGTCTGTTCCAGACCCGGGCGGCCCTTCATATCGAGTATGACGGGGCCAGGGAGGCGGACTGCGAGAAATGCCATTATTGCGCAACCGTCTGCCCGACCCGGATCGAACCCAACCGTATTCAACAACATGACATCTGCATCGATTGCGGAGAATGTATCGATGCCTGTGACCGCTTGCATCTCAAGGAGGGGACGGCGGGTCTGCTGGATTTCTCCACCCGTTCCTCCGCGCCCGAAGCGGCCCGGCGACGTTCCGGGTTGCGTCTGACATTGCTGCGCAGTGGCGCGGGTTTTCTGTTTCTGGGGGGTTGCGCGCTCATGGGCTGGGGAGCCTGGACCCAGAAGACGGTGGACTTCCAGAAGATGGAGGCGGATCAGGTGCGGCTGCAGGCGATTTCCCGCCACTGTCAGCCCCGCTGCGCGCCCCTGCAGGCCCAATGTCGTGGCGATCATCTGGCTGCGTGTTATCAGGCAGCTGCGTGTACCTGTGCCTGCGCTCTGGAGCAGGACCCCACCAACCCCCAGCGGGATACCTGGCAGCAATGCGTGCGTCTGAACCAGAAACACTTGCAGATGCTGGAAACCGCGTCTTTTCCTCAAGTCAGACCATGAGCGATTCTTCCGGACCTGAAAAGCCCACCTGGGCCGATTTTTTTATTCGCTATCTGGGCTCGGGTCGGCTCGACCAGGATCATTTGCGTCCGCTCAAGGGGGTTTCCTTCGGGTCGGTGCGCCGTCGCCTTTACTTTTACGGGCGATCCTTCTGGGATGTCGAGGTGCGCCTGGCTTCTACGGGGCATGCCTGGAGTGAACGGGAGGGACGACGTCCCCATTGGCATGAGGGGGTCCTTTACCTGCCGGAAACCTTCGAGTCGCAGGGGGCGGTGCCCGGTGCCGAAGTCTATCGTGCTGCCCTGGCTCATGCTCTCTGTCATCTGAAATATGGCATCCCCCTGGTGCAGGGCGGCCTGGATGCCTGGACCCGGCGCGTGGTGGAAACGGTGGAAGATGCCCGCGTCGAAGCGCTGGCCCTGCGCACTTGGCCCGGGTTGTTGCGGCTGTGGCAGGGGTTGCACACCATTACCCCGGCTGCGCGGAATTCGGCGGGCCACTATCTGGAACGTCTGGCGCGCGCCCTGCTGGATTCGACCTATGCTGACGAAGATGAGTGGATTCGGCAAGGAAGGGCGCTGTTCGGTTCGATGCCCCTCGATCAGGAAGATTTTTCTGTACGGGTGGGCCGTGCGCTGGCGCAGTCCTTCCAGACCAAAAAAATCCCCGTCAAGGTCCAGAGCGGCCAGGTTTTTCTGACGTATCGGGACGATAACCGCCAATGTTGGATTGCCCCTCTCAAGGGAGGAAAGGCATCGGAATTCGCGCCAAAAAAAGTGGTCAGGAATCGCCGCTTCAAACTTTTTGGACTCAATTTCAGGGTGGTCGACGAGTCCGATAATCCATCGGCCAAACAGTTTTCCCTGCTCGCGGCACTTTTCAATTTCAAACTGGATATCGGTGTTTCCGTCGAGGACAAGGATACCGATGCTCTGGGCGTGTATCGTTACCCGGAATGGGACTATAAAGGGCAAATCGAACGCCCTTCCTGGGTTCGCATCCTGGAGAAGTTGCCAAAAAGCGGGGATGCCCAATGGGTGGATGAGATCATTGCCGAGCACAAGCCCCTGATCTCGCGCATGCGCTTCGTGCTGGACGCCCTCCAGCCCGCAGAAAACCAGCGTTTGCGCAAGTTGGAGGAAGGGGATGAGATGGACCTCAATGCAGCCATTCGGGCTTACTGTGACATACGAATGGGCATTCCTCCCGATAGCCGCATCATGATGCGCACTCTTCGTCAGGAACGGGATATCGCCGTGCTGGTATTGCTCGACCTGTCCCGTTCCACCAATGAAAAGGTTCCTGGCCAGAGCCACAGCGTGCTGCACCTGACCCAACAGGCATGCGTGCTGCTGGCCGATGCCATCGGCAAGGTGGGCGATCCCTTTGCCATCCATGGATTCTGTTCGGACAGTCGGCACAATGTCAGTTATTACTGTTTCAAGAACTTCGACCAGCCCTACGACCAGTTGGCCAAAGCCCGCCTGGCAGGGATGCAGGGTCAATTATCGACGCGTATGGGGGCCGCCATCCGGCATGCCACGACTCACCTGGAATGGCAGAAGAAGGGGCGCAAGTTGCTGATGCTGCTGACCGATGGGGAGCCCGCCGACGTGGATGTGCGAGACCGTAAATATTTGCGTTACGACACCCGCAAGGCAGTGGAAGATGCAGTTCGGGAAGGCGTGCAGGTTTATTGCCTGACTCTGGACCCCCGTGCAGACCAGTATGTCTCAACGATTTTCGGGGCGCGTAACTATCTGGTGGTGGACCATGTGGCCCGCCTTCCGGAGAAACTGCCGCTGCTCTATGCCGGGTTGACCCGATCCTAGAAAGAACCCATCCTTCTGAAGCGCAAGGTTACAGGTTTCCCCGGATGATTTTATCGGCGGCTTTCTGGGCAAGTTCCACTTCTTTTCCATAAAGCGTGGTGGCATAACTGGGGTCCGTGAGGACGACCTCGGTGGTCAGCGGTTGAAATTCGTCATGGCGACTCGTGTTGATTTTGACCTTGACTGACATGCCAGGGCGTAACGGATGATCGGTCAGTTCGGACCTGGACAGACTGATTCGGACAGGAATCCGTTCGACAATATG
>DAIEIW010000097.1:0-9241 GCA_027351205.1 Acidithiobacillus sp. | reverse complement strand
GGTCACCAGTTGGACGAAGGTCTTTTCATAACCCGCCTGCGGCAGCACCTGGGCAAGCCGACGAAAAAATTCCGCCTGATGCTGGGTGTTTTTAATCTGCAGCAGTTGTTTTTGCAGGGGCAACCCGACCTGAACGAGGGTGTCGCTGCTGTTGCCGAGGGTGTGAATGGAGCGAACCGCGACGTAGACCACGCCGCCCACCAGCAACAGTATCGCCAAAGCGACCACCAGTACCCGCCGCGGAATGGAGTCGGCTCTGTGATGTTCTACGCGCGTCGGAACGGCCGACTCGCGATCTGTGCTATGTCCTTCCATTAAATCGGCCGCCATCGGTTCTCCGGCATAGGACGCGCATTTGCGCGCCCGGAATATCCCTTGATAGCCAGAGTGTAAGCGACCCTGGCGTCAAGGCCTAGTGTAGGCCTTTGGCTACGCTTATAAACATCCTCTTGAACGGGGGCGGGTGGGCGTTTGTGCCGGGTTTGGGCCGCCGGGCTCAGGATTCGGCGCCGGCCAGCAAGGCAGCGGCCGCCTGGGTAACCGCATCATTGATTTCAATGCCACCCAGCATGCGGGCAATTTCCTGGCGGCGATCGGTATCGCTCAGGGTACGAACCTTGCTGAGGGCCTGACCGTCAACGACCTGTTTTTCCACCCGGAGGTGCTGGTGCCCCTGGGCCGCCACCTGCGCCAGATGGGTGACGCAGAGGACTTGCTGACGGGCGCCGAGACGGCGCAGCAGGCGTCCGACCCGTTCGGCGACGGCACCGCCGATGCCCACGTCCACTTCGTCGAAAATCAGGGTGTCGATGCGTTCCGGCGCGGCGAGGATGACCTGCAGCGCAAGGCCGATGCGTGATAGTTCGCCGCCGGAGGCAACTCGGGCCAAGGGTTGGGCGGGATGGCCGGGGTTGGCGGTAATCCAGATTTCCACCTGATCCCACCCGGTATCCCGCCATTGTTTTTCGGCTTCGGGATGGCTGTACAGGCGTAGCTCGATAGCGGCATGGGGCATGCCCAGTTGCTGGATCTGCGCGATGATGGCCTGGGCCAGTGCGTCCTGCCGTCGCTGGCGTGCGTCGCTGAGGGCAGCGCAGTCCTCAACGTACGCCGCACGTGCCTGGACCAACTCGCGCTCGGCGGCGCGGCGGGCAGCGTCCAAATCTTCGCTGCTCAGCAATTCCCGGCGCAGCGACTCCCGCTTGGCGAGTAGACCGGCCATATCGCAGTGGTGCTTACGTTGCAGATCCTGCAGGAGTTGCAGGCGCTGCGCGATACTTTCGAGCCGTTCCGGATCGGCCTCCAGGTCGGTGGCGTAGGCGCGCAGGCCGGTAATGGCTTCTTCGGTCTGAATCATGGCCGAGTTGAGCAGTTCATCGCAGTCCGTCAGGCGGGAATCGTGGGCGCGGGCGGCATGCACATGCCGTTGCGCTTCGGCGATGGCACGGCTGGCAGCGCTGTCTTCTCCATCCAGTCGGGCGAGAGCGGCCAGTACGCCGTCCCGCAACTTTTCCACGGCGCCGAGGCGCTGCTCTTCGGCGTGCAGGTTTTCCCATTCATCGGCCTGCAAGTCGGCGGCTTCCAGCTCGGTGAGCAGAAAGCGCTGCCAGTCTTCCTGCTCGTGTTGCTTGCCCTGCTGTTCCTGTAACGCCGCGCAGCGCTGCGCGGCCTGGCGCCATTGCCGATAGCGGTCGGCAACGGCGCCCAGGCTGGTCTCCAATCCAGCGAAACGATCCAGCAGAAACAGTTGGCGCTCCGGCTGAAGAAGGCTTTGGTGGGCATGCTGGCCGAGGAGTTCGACCAAGTTTTCACCGAATTCCCTGAGTTGGCCGTTGGTGACACTGCGACCGTTGATGAAGGCACGGCTGCGGCCGTTGCGCTGAATGATGCGGCGCAGGAGGCAGACATCCTCGTCCTCGATTTCCTGTTCGCGCAGCCACCGACGTGCGGGGTGTTCCGGGCTGAGGCCGTATTCGGCACTGATTTCCGCTTGCTCGGCGCCATGGCGGATGTCTTCGGCGTGGCCTTTGTCGCCGAGGAGCAGGGCGATGGCATCCACCAGAATGGACTTGCCCGCTCCGGTCTCTCCGGTGAGTACCGTCAGCCCCGCCGCAAAGTCGATGCTGACCGCGTCGATCAGGGCAAAGTCGCGCACCTGGAGGTTGAGAAGCATCAGCCCGTTCCGGGGGAGTCGGCCCAGTGCAGCTTGCCGCGCAGAATCTGGAAGAAGTTTTCCTCCTCGGGGTGAATGAAACGGGCCGCGCAGGAGGCTCGGCGGATGACGATTTCGTCGCCGATTTCCAGAGGGATGCTGCAATGGCTGTCCAGGCTGAGCGCGGCGGGCTGGCGGCTGGCAGTGAGACGGGCCACGATTTCCACCGAATCGGCCACCGCCAGGGGACGCGCCGTGAGGGTGTGCGGGCAGATGAGGACGAGGAGAAGCGCCGCGAGGGTGGGCGTGAGGATGGGCCCGCCCGCCGACATGGCGTAGGCCGTGGAGCCAGTAGGTGTGGCGATGATGAGACCGTCGGCGCGCTGGGTATAGACGAAACGGCCGTCCATCTGCACCCGCAGTTCAATCATGCTCTCGCCGCCGCCCTTGTGGATAAAGACTTCGTTGATGGCGAGGCCGGTATGGACACGCTCCTCACTACGCCATAACTCGGCATGGAGGATACCGCGCAGGTCCTGCTGGTAATGCCCCTCCAGAATGGGTGGCAAGGCTTCGCTGATCTGGTTGATGGAGAGGTCGGCGAGAAAGCCGAGACGCCCCTGATTGATGCCGAGGATAGGAATGCCGTTTTGTGCGGTCTGTCGCGCGGTCCCTAACAACGTACCATCTCCGCCAAGGGCGATGACGAGGTCCGAACCGGCATCCGCTTCCGCGAAGGAAAGCAGCGGCAGCCCCAGGCTGTCGCCGATATCCGCAGCGCTTTGGCTTTCCAGAAAGGTGGGCATGTCTCGCGCCAGCAAAAAATCCCGCAGTTGTCGCAACCCAGGGAGAACCGAGGGATCATGGTATTTGCTGACGAGCAAGACGCGCTGAAAGGGTTGGGTCATGGGGGTAGCGTACATGGGGGCGAAGCTGGCGCCAAGGGGCTGCGGCCATTTTTGCGTGGGCCGGTCTCGGGGACGGGTGTCACCCCCGTATCCACAGATAAAAGCCGCGCAGGAGCAGATGGGGCCGGTGGAGGCTGCCGACGATGCCGGATTGCCAACTTTCGGCATCACCGCCGGTGATCAGTATCTGTGCTTGGGGGCTGTACTGGCGATAGTCGGTAATGGCGCCGCGCAGGGCATCGGCAAAGAGGTGGATGACCCCGGCCTGAATGGCGCTGCTGGTGTCATTGCCCAGCATTTCCGCTGGGATGTTCAGGGCGACTTCGGGGAGGAGTGCCGTGCCTTCATGCAGACCGCGCAGGCTCATGGCGATACCCGGCAGGATACGTCCACCCCTGAAATGTCCGCCAGCCAGCAGGTCGATGGTGATAGCGGTGCCCATGTCGATGACGATGCTGTCTTGGCCGGGGAAGTCCGTGGCGGCGGCGAGCAGGCAGCAGCGGCGGTCAAAGCCGAGGCTTTCCGGCGGATGGTAGCGGTGGGGCACGGCTCGGCGAAAAAAGCCGGGGTCGGGTTCGCGGACCTCTGCCGTGGCCAAGGCTTCGCGCCAGGCGGCAAGCACCGCAGGTACGACGCCGCCCAGCGCGACGGGTTCGCGGTTCGGCGCGCTGAGCCATGTCAAGCCGGGCTGCTGCAGGATTTTCGCGGGTGACAGTGAAGTGGCAACGCTGGTGCCGTCAAAATCCACGCCATTGTGGGTGCGCGCCAGCAGGGTGCGGGTATTGCCGACGGCGATGAGGATCATGGATGTTGGGGCCGCAGGCTGACGTCACCGGCACTCAGCCAGACCCTACCCGTATCCGCACAGGATACCTGCAGGCGCCCGTCCGGGCCGAGGCCCAGCACCCGGGCCTCGCGCACGCCCTGCACGTCACTGATCTGAACGCGCTGCCGGGTCAGGCGATCCGCCTTCTCCCACAGGGGCAGGAAAGGCGTGAAACCCTCGTCCGCAAAGCGCGCGAAGTCTTCCCGCCATTGGCGGAGAATGGCACCGGCGAGGGTACTGCGGGTGACCCTGATGTCGAGATCGGCGAGGCTCACGGCGGTGTCCGGCAAACCGGCGTCGCCATGGACGTTGAGCCCCAAACCCACCACCAGCCGGGTTTCTCCATCTCTGCGCAGGCGGGCTTCGACCAGGATGCCCCCCAGCTTGCGCCCCTCCACCCAAAGATCGTTGGGCCACTTGACCCAGAGGCGCGGCAGGCGCGCCTGCAGCAGGGTGAACACGGACAGGGCGGCCACGATGGTTAATGCCGCATTGACCGGGCGGATCTGAGTCCAGCCATAACTCAGATACAGATGACGCCCGAAAGGTGAAGACCATCGGCGCCCGCGCCGTCCGCGTCCGGCCCACTGGCTTTCGGTGAGACAGACGTTCATGCCGACATCCTGCAGGATCTCGGCATTGGTGGAGGCGCAGCACAGCGGCAGATGGATATGCGCCGGGTCGATGCCGCTGATGTCGGCAATCTCTCGGGCGGAGAGGGGCGCGGCGGGATATTCCAGTTGCACGCCACCATCTCGCGCATACAGGGGGAAGCCCCTTTCGCCGGCCTCCGCGAGCAGCGCAGACGGAAGCCCGCTTGAATCATCGGCGGGCCAGGCATGGGGCAAGCCGTCGGCCACGGTCGCCAACATGGCCTGCAATGCCGCCGATGGTGCTTCAGGAGCGGATATGGCCATCTCCCAGGACGATCCATTTCTGCAGGGTCAGCCCTTCCAGTCCCACCGGCCCGCGTACGTGCAGGCGGTTGGTGGAGATGCCAATCTCTGCACCCAGACCGTATTCAAAGCCGTCGGCAAAGCGGGTGGAGGCATTGACCATGACGGAACTGGCGTCCACCTCGCGCAGAAAGCGGCGGGCCTGGGTGTAGTTTTCGGTGACGATGGACTCGGTATGTTGGGAGCCGTAACGGTTGATGTGTGCAATCGCGGCGTCGAGATCATCCACTACCTTGAGGGAAATGATCGGCCCCAGATACTCCGTGCCATAGTCCTCTTCGGTCGCCGCAACAGCACCGGGGATGCGGGGCAGGCCGCGTTCGCAGGCGCGGATCTCAATGCCTTTCTCCTGCAGTGCCGCAGCGATGGGGCCGAGCAGGTCGTCCATCCGCTCCTGATGAATGAGCAGACTCTCTGCCGTATTGCAGGTGCCCAACCGCTGGGTTTTGGAATTGAGGACCACCCTCAGTGCCTTGCGGGGATCGGCGTCGGCGTCCACATACACATGGCAGTTGCCATGCAGATGCATGATCACGGGTACGGTGGCATCGGCCTTGACGCGGGAGATAAGGCCCTTGCCACCGCGGGGAATCACCACATCCACATGGCGATCCATGCTGATCAGGATACCCACCGCTTCGCGCTCCGCGGTATTGACGTGCTGGACCAGATCGAGGGGCAGGTTGGCCCTGCCGAGGGCAGCGCGCAGGCGCTCGGCGATGGCCATGTTGCTGTGCAGGGACTCGGAACCGCCGCGCAGGATGACGGCATTACCCGATTTGACGCAGAGGCCCGCGGCATCGGCGGTAACATTGGGCCGCGACTCGTAGATCATGGCGATGACGCCCAGGGGCGCGCGCATACGGCCTACCTGGATGCCGCTGGGGCGGTAACGCAGGTCGGTGATCTCGCCCACCGGGTCGGGCAGGGCGGCAATTTCTTCGAGGCCCTTGGCCATGGCTTCGATACGGGTTTCGTCCAGACGCAGGCGATCGATGAAGGCGGCGTCCTTGCCCGCTTCTTCGGCGCTGCGTAAATCCTTGCGGTTGGCGCGTTGCAGATTGTCGGCGTCGCGGCGCAGGAATTCCGCCATGGCGCGCAGGGCGCTGTCTTTGGCGGCGCTGTCCGCGCTTTGCAATCGGCGCTGGGCGCTGCGGGCGCGTTCACCGATTTTTTCCAGTTCGCTACGTAAATCCAAAATGGAGCCTCCTGTGCTGGGTCCCGGCTGGATGTGCGGCAACCAAAAGACCGCCGTTGATCCGTGCCGGGAAACGGCAGCCCGCGTGGGCTGACCCGCGCCGGTACTGTTGGTATTGTGCCTTTCCGGGGCCATTCCGGCAATCCGCAGGCAGCGACGGCGAGCATTCAGGACTGCCGCCATGGGGTGTCGCGGTAGACCCAGGTGGCGAGGAGTGTGGTGGCGGTGATGGCGATGCAGGCGGAAAAGCCGAAGGCATAAGGGGCACCGACCTCTTCCCATATCCAGCCGAACAATAATCCCGCAGGGATCGCGCTGATGCCGGTGGCCAAGTTATACCAGCCAAAGGCCGTGCCGCGCTCATCGGCTGTGGTCATATCATTGATCTGGGCCCGTTCGGCCCCTTCGCTGAAGCCAAAAAACAAACCATAGGACAAGGCCACCGCCCACAACAACGGGAGACTTTCCACCATGGCGAACAAGGCGTAGTTGCAGCCGTAGGCCGACCAGCCGATGAATAAAACGGGTCGCCGTCCCAGTCTATCGGCCAGTCGTCCGCCGCCCATGCCGGTGCTGCTCTTGGCCGCATGGATGGAGGCCCAGAGGAGAAGTACCTGCACGACGTTCATGCCGAGCTGATAAGCACGCAGAAGAATGAAGGTTTCGGTGGCGCGGGCCAGGGTGAACAAGCTCAGCGTAAGGAGATAGCGCCGGATGTGGGGTGACAGGTGGTGCGGGTTCAGGGAGATATGGGCTGGGGTCCGGCGAACGGATGGTCGTTGCACCTCATGCACACCGCCACCGAGGAGCAAAATGGCGACGGCGCCAGGAATGGCCGACAGGAGAATGACATCCTCCAAGGGGATTCCGGAAAAATGCAAAACTGCCGCCGCCACCAGAGCTCCCAGCACCGCGCCCCCATTGTCCATGGCCCTTTGGTAGCCAAAGGCAAAGCCGGTGCGTTCCGGCGGCGTGGAATCTGCCAGCAAGGCATCCCTCGGTGCGGTGCGGATACCTTTCCCCATCCTGTCGATGCTGCGAACGAGCAGGAGCACCGGCCAGCTGCCCACCACGGCGATGAGCGGTCGCGCCAGATTGGAAATCGTGTAGCCGATCACCGTCAGCCCCTTGCGCCGCCCACCGATGAGGTCAGAATGTCGGCCGGACCAGAGTTTGAGAAAGCTCGCTACGGTATCCGCCACCCCTTCTACCAGACCCAGGGCCACCGGACCCGCAGCGAGTATGGTGGCCAGGAGGACAGGGATGAGAGGGACCACCATCTCCGAGGCAAGGTCATTGAAAAAGCTTACTAATCCGAGAACGAGAACGGTGAGTGGCAGAGCTTGGCGCATGGATGCTAAACCTTATGGGGCGCCTTCATGGCGCGAGTCTGGGCACCAATAAATCCATCGTCACCTGCACATCCGCAGGCAGAGATCGGTCAGTGCGGGCCAGACCGGCGTGGGATCCTGCCCCTTGATACGGGCATCGATGGCGAGGCAATCTTCGATGCCCGCCTGCAGCCCCGAGCGGGTCAGGCGCCGTGCCGCGGTGCGCAACCAGCCCTGTCGTGGTGGAAAAATACGGTTCTGGTGGAAGAATGCATCGGTATCCACGCCGCCAGCCCGCAATTCGGCCAGTAGGCGCAGGTCCTTGTGCAGGACCCACAGGCACAAGGCCGGTTCACCGTCGCCATTGCGCAGGCGGTCGAGCATGTGCAGCATATGTTCCGTTTCGCCGCGCAGGACCGCGTCGGCGAGGTCGTAAATGGTGAACTGGCTGCTGTCTGCCAGTACCGCGCGGATGGCGATGACATCGATGCGCTGCCCCGGATAGACCTGCTGCAATCGTTGAATGGCCTGATGGCAGGCCCCGAGGTTGCCGGCGCTGAGGTCGGTGAGCAACTGGACGGCGGCGCTGTCGGCCTGCATCCCGGCGGCGCGCAGGCGCTGCTCCACCCAGCGCGGCCAGTCCTGCCCCTCCGGGCGGTACAGCAGGAGCGCGTGGCCGTGAGTCTCGATGGCCTTGAACCAGGCGGTTTTTTGGGTGCCGGCGTCAGGGCGGGGGGCGCTGAGAACCAGCAGCGCGTCGGGAGGTGGCGAGGCCAGCCAGTACTGCAGGGCGGCGCTGCCCTCTTTGGGGACTTTGGGACTATCCAGGCGCAGCAGGAGCAGGCGCTGTGCCGCGAAAAGCGAACCCGCATCCCGCTCGTCGCGCAAGGCATCCCAGATGCCGCCGCCCTGCTGAGCGAGGCGTTGTTTCTGGGCGAAGCCATGCTGTGCCGCAGCAGCCATCAGGGCGTCTTCCGCCTCCTGCAGGAGCAGGGGCTCATCGGAAAAGATGCCATATACCGATGCCAAAGGGCCGCGTAAATGGCTGGCCCAGTGCGTCGGCTTCAGCCGCACCTCAGGGCACCTGCTGGCGGAAGCCAGGGCTGTTGAGCACCCGCCGCAGAATCTGTCGCGCGCCCTGCTCCATCAGCAGACGCTGCATGGTGATCTGCTGTTCGTTGGTGGCCAGTGGGCTGGCACCGTTGTAACTGAAGCTGTTCTCCACCAGCAGAGGTTGGGACTCAAGCAGTATTTTATGATCGTTGCCTATCACGCTGAATTGGGCATGCAGGGTGTCGAGAAACTCCTGGGCGACGCCGCTGCTCGGGCTGATGCTGATGATCCGCTGGCTGACATACGCATTGTCGATCTGGAGCAGCGGGCCATCGGATTTGGCCCTGTTGCCGTCCCGCTGCAATTCGCGATGGACGGCCTCGGCCAGACTGCCTCCGGCGGGGCCGCTGCCGACAACGCGCAACCCCGTCAGCCTGGGCGGAATGGTGGCCCCGGTTTGCAAATGAAAGCCGCAGCCGCCCAGCAGCAGCGCCAGCCCCGCTACGAGCCACCAGCGACGCCACTGCCACGTGCGGCTCATCCCGCCACCACGTTGACCAGACGGCCGGGTACGATGATCACCTTGCGCACGGTTTTACCCTCCAGATGACGTTGCATGGCCGGATCGGCCAGTACCGCCTGCTCGACGTCGGCATGGTCCGCATCAGCGGGGAACTCCATGCGTTCGCGCAGCTTGCCGTTGACCTGAATGACCAGCGTCACGGTATCGCAACGCAGAGCTCCGGCATCGGCCACGGGCCAGGGCGCATGGCTGATCACGCCGCTTTGCCCCATCTTTTGCCAAAGCACATCGGCG
>DAIEIW010000042.1:0-8047 GCA_027351205.1 Acidithiobacillus sp. | reverse complement strand
TTTCCACGAAGGCGCCTGCTCCGACACTATGGCCACCGACGGCCGTTACGTCATGGAAAACAACTTCGCCTTCAGCAAAGCACTGCTACATTGGTGTCAGCGTCATAATGTCCCCTTCCTCTACGCCTCCAGTGCCTCCGTCTATGGTATGACTGGCGCCTTCGTCGAGGAGCGTGCCGCGGAATCTCCGCTCAACATCTACGGGTTCAGCAAATTTCAGTTCGACCAGTATCTCCGGCAGATCTGGATGGATTTGCGGGCGCCGGTACATGGCTTTCGCTATTTTAACGTCTACGGTCCACGCGAGTTTCACAAAAACCGCATGGCCTCAGTAGCGCTGCATTTTTACAACCAATATCGGCTGGACAACCATGTTCGCCTGTTTGCTGGGTCTGGCAGCTATGCCGATGGTGAACAACGGCGTGATTTCATTTATATAGACGATGTGATTTCCGTCAATATGCATTTCCTGGATCACCCGCACAGCGGAATTTACAATGTAGGCACAGGACAGGCGCAGAGTTTCAACGAGATGGCAGTCGCCGTCATCAATAGCCTGGAGCACCGCGCAAACCGCCCGACACTAACCCTGCCCGCACTGCAGAAAACGCAGGCCATCCGTTATGTCAATATGCCCGAAGCCCTGAATGGTAAGTACCAGAGCTTCACCCAGGCGGACATCGGTAAACTGCGCGGCGCGGGATATGATAGAACCTTTCTGACCGTGGGGCAGGGAGTGGATCGCTATGTGCAATGGCTCACGGAACGGACGACCTGATGGAAGGCAGAATACTTGTTACCGGTGCTGCGGGTTTTGTCGGTTTTCATCTGGCGCGTCGTCTGTTGGCCGACGGATGGGTTGTCAGCGCGATAGACAACCTCAATGATTACTACGATCCCGGCTTGAAACGCGACCGCCTGGCGCAACTGGAGGGGCACCCAGCCTTCCAGTTCCAACCTCTGGATCTAGCCGATCGTGAGGGTATGCAGACGCTTTTTGCAGGCCCCCACTTTGATGTCGTCGTCAACCTCGCGGCTCAGGCAGGGGTGCGGCACTCCCTGAAAGCACCGCACAGCTACGTGGACAGTAATGTCGTTGGTTTTCTGAATGTGCTGGAGGGCTGCCGGGCGCAAGGTGTCGATCATCTGCTTTTCGCTTCTTCCAGTTCGGTATACGGTGCCAACAATCGTTTGCCTTACAGCGTCCACGATCCGGTAGATCATCCGGTCAGCCTTTATGCGGCCACCAAGCGGGCAGGCGAGCTTATGGCGCACAGCTACGCTCATCTTTATGGCATTCCCAGTACTGGATTGCGGTTTTTTACAGTATATGGCCCTTGGGGGCGTCCCGATATGGCGTATTTCAGCTTTACGCAGAAAATCCTGGCCGGGCAGCCCATCCCCGTATTCAACCACGGCCAGATGCAGCGCGATTACACTTATATTGATGACATCATTGAAGGGGTGGCGCGGCTCATTCCACATGCGCCAGAAGCACAGGATATCTGGCCGGAAGACCCTGCAAGCAGTGCCGCCCCCTTCTGTATTCAGAATATCGGCAACCACACACCCGTTGCACTCATGGACTTTATCCACATTCTGGAGGAGTGCCTCGGCAAGTCTGCGCAAATTGAATGGCTTCCCATGCAGGATGGTGACGTGGTGGCTACCTATGCAGACGTTACCGCATTACAGCAGAGCGTGGGCTTTGCCCCGGATACCCCTTTACGGGCGGGTCTCCAGCGTTTTGTGACCTGGTATCGCCA
The DNA here is from genome assembly GCA_027351205.1 of Acidithiobacillus sp. GTDB lineage: Bacteria > Pseudomonadota > Gammaproteobacteria > Acidithiobacillales > Acidithiobacillaceae > Acidithiobacillus. The sequence continues at coordinate 6,281 of DAIEIW010000042.1, read as the reverse complement.
GTACTATGGCTGACAGCCCGACATTTTTAGAAAACCGGGGTAGCTCCATGAATACACGCGCGCATCAACCACTGCACCTGCTTAGCCGGACGGAGTTTCTGTGGCGACAATTACGCTATGCCGGTGCTGCCCTGGGTTTTATGCTGCTTTCCCTGGGAATGGGCATGCTGGGCTATCACCTGTTGGCGCATATCGACTGGATCGATAGCCTGCTCAATGCGAGCATGATTCTGAGCGGTATGGGGCCCGTTGCCAGTTTGCATGGTAGCTGCGCGAAACTTTTCGCCAGCGCCTATGCCTTGTACTCAGGGGTGGTCTACCTGGCGGTATCTGCAGTACTTTTATACCCATTGGTGGAACGACTTATGAAAATCCTGCACCTCCAGGCACTTCATACACCGTCTCCGGTACAGGAAAAACACCACCCGGAGCTCTCGGAAGACTGAGCCATGACCGGGAGGTGTCGACCGGCACACACACACAGAACCACCGCACACCATCGAGGGCCTCCTATTCAGTGTGCGGTCTTGCCAGGTTGATATACGGAAGATGTAGCGGAGGCAGCGATGTCAGCGGCCTTCTCTTCAATCCAGCTACGGCTGGAGCGGAAGCTCATCCAGGATTTTCCCTCGTAGTCATATAACTTGCATTCCTTGAAGATACGCCGAATCTCAAAAAAGCCAAAGCGCGTTTCATGAATGTACTGGCCGTACTCCGCACGTAAATCTTCGTAAGCCCCCTTCAGGCGATAGAAGGGTATCCGTGGGTCAACGTGGTGCGGTGTGTGGATCAGGATGTTATGGATCAGGTACTCGCTGACCTTGGAGCAACGTACGATTATGCTGCAATAAAGCTGACCAATACTCTGGCTCCATTCCTCTTTTTCCGAGAAAAATGGCACATTGGGATGCGTGTGGTGGAGAAAGACAAACAGCGCGATGTAATAGTTGAACACCAGGAAAGGCAGAATAACGGCCGCAATGATGCCCATCGGACCGGAGATCCAGTAGGCCAACGCAGAAAAACTTATAAAAAACAATAGTGTTATCATCTTGCTATAGAAGAATGGCCAACGATCTTTATTTTTGGCGTCTACTTTGAAACGGACCATGCCCGGCCACCATATCCGCAATAAGTAGTGCAGGGCACAAGTATAAGGACTGCGTTCCAACCGATAGATCATCTTCTGCCAGACCGTTTTGCCTTTGTACTCCTGGGGCGTCCAGGGGCGCCATACCCAGTCGATGGTGCTCAGGCTGGTAAAGCCATGATGCACACGATTGTGCCCAAAGGCCCAGAGGCGGTACATGTTCAGCGACGGCAGCATAAAGATGGTGCCCAAGATCTCGGCTGTGCGCTTGCTTTGGAAGAGGGCGCCGTGCGCTGCGTCGTGCGCCCAGACGAACATGGAGGCCACCGCCGACCCCGCGAGGAGTCCGAATAACAGCTTGAGCCACCAAGGTCCGGCGAGAAGGGCGCCGGTGATGGCGGAGAGGTAGAAAATTGCGTCAAACACGTACCACGCGAGGGCGATGCCTGTTGATCGCTGGTAGCGTTCCGGACGAATCACGTCCCGGATGGTTTGAAGCTTGACGGGGCGCAATGCCTCGAAGTCAGCATTGGAAGTGGTAAGTGGCATAGTAATGTACTCCCTGGCAAATCCATTTTCATCGCATTATAGTATACTTGTATATCCTATTATACAACCCGAGGACGGAGCAAACCCTGCCGTACCTGCCGGGTACCGTCGAGGGTGTACGATGCTGATCCTCTCTCTACTGGTAGCGTGCTGGGGAGTGTTTGGCACAAGGGAAATTAGTGCTACCATTATGGGGTCATTTGCGCTATACCATTTAGCTACTGACGCGGTCATCTTGTAAAACCTACGTAAGGAGAGTTAGAACATGTTGGATATTGCCAAGATCAAGCCTGTTGCCCGGATCATTCTTGTTGCAGGCGCTATTGCGCTTGCCTCAGCTTGCGCCAAGAAGGAAGAGTCCACTGCTGCATCTGGCAGCAGCACCACTGAGTCCGCTGCTCCGGCGACCACCACTACCGAGTCTGCCGCTCCGGCGACCACCGATACCGGCAGCAGCGCCATGGCACCGATGGAATCCGCAGCACCTGACGCCAGTGCCACCAGCAGCGACACTTCTTCCGCGAGCTGATTCGGCACTCCACAGGTTTACAGGGGTTCGTTCAGAGCTGGACATCGGGAGCGCGCATAATGGTGAGTGTGGTATGAAGCCAGCTGCGCGCTTTCTGATGCTATTCGGTGTCATCACTCTTGCCACCGCTTGTGCCAGGAAGGACGAATCTGCTACTGCGCCGGTTGGTAGTTCTACTAGCCGCCCGGTGGCGGATAGCAGGCAGATTTCTGGAGCTGCCCGGAGTGATGGGCATGGTGGAAGTGCGGCGTCGCCGTCCGGGCTTGGCGAGCGGGAAGGAGATAAGCACCTTGTTGAGGTATTGACCACGGCGCGGTCGCTGGCGGAAGCCAAGGGCTGTTTCGCCTGTCATCAGGTAGATACCAAAGTCCTCGGGCCTGCTTTTGCTTGGGTCGCCTACCGGTACCAACGCGATCCCAAGGCGGTAGCAACGTTAAAATACGCTATTGAGCACGGCGTGTCCGGAGTATGGGGCTCCATGCCCATGCCGGCGCAGAGCTTGACCCCCGTGGAAGCCGAGGAATTGGTTTCATGGGTGTTGGCGCAAAACCCTGTCGCCCCCCCCCAATCTGATTAGTGGACTTCTTTAGCCGTCTAACCCCCGCTTTGCGGGGGTTTTTTATATCTGGATGAACATTGCGGAAAAAATTTAAAACGTTCAGATGGATTTCCAGCACCTATTACGCGGAAGGGTTGCCCTATTCGCTGGTGCAACAGGTGTCCGTACAGTTTTTTACCTATGCAGGCGCTAGCTTGCAGATTATCGGGCTGCTCTCGTTTTTCGGACTACCCTGGAATTTAAAACTGTTCTGGAGCCCCTTGATCGACCTTTTCGCGGACAAAAAGCGTTGGCTTGTGGTGATGGAAATCGTCTTGGGTGGCGTGGCCGCCTTGCTGATCTGGCCAGCACAACACCTGAATCTGGACCTCGCCGCCAAAATTTTTATGTTAATGGCCTTCCTGTCGGCCACCCATGATATGTCCGTAGATGGATATTATATCCAGACACTCAACCCATCCGATCAGGCGGCTTTTTCCGGATTACGGGTTGCGGCCTATCGGATTGCCATGCTGGTGGGAAACGGTGTGCTGGTCATTATCGCCGGGTGGATATCCTGGACCGCCTGTTTTTTAACTGCGGCGGCGATGATGTGGGGATTGGCGGCTTTTCATCAGCGTGTACTGCCGCCATTGCCCCCGACCACAAGCCACAAAGGACAGCATTGGCACGCCGTGCGCGAAGCTTTCACCACCTACATGCAGCAACCAGGGATTCTTTGGGCACTGGCCTTTATCCTGCTTTTCCGTGCGGGCGACGCCATGATGGCGGCGATGGTGACTCCGTTTCTCAGTCATTTGGGCTACGGCTTGGTGGCGCGCGGCATCCTCACCGGAACAGTAGGGACGGTGACGACTATCGGAGGCGCCTTGCTGGGCGGTATCATCATATCCCGATGGGGGTTGCGCCATGCATTGCTGCCGTTGACGTTAATTCAATCCCTGGCGATTCCGGCCTATGCGTGGCTGGCCTGGGTGACGCCCTCTGTCTGGTGGGTAGGTGTCACAGTGGCCTTTGAGCAGGCTGCGGCGGGTCTCGGCACTGCCGTTTTGATGGTCTTCCTTATGCAGCGTTGTCAGGGTGGTTACCAGGCAACGCATTTTGCTATTGGCTCCGCCCTGATGTCTGTCGCAGCCACCGTTGTCGGCGGATTTAGCGGTTTTCTTGCAGCACAGGTGGGATTTGTGGAATTCTTTCTACTGGCATTTGCTGCGGCACTACCCAGTTTGTGGTTAGCGCTGCGCATGCCCGTGGTCCTGTTTACAGATCGTCAGGAGTCCATGCCGGGATCGGACCTTTTGGAGCGAAAAGTCAAATAATTTCATATAAATATAGAAATTGGAGCGAAACGATGCGTTCGGACGGGAGGCCGTGGAAAGAGGATGGAGGCCGGCTATGGCGGCGTTTTTTTGTCCGGATATTGCCGCTTTTCTGGCTTATACCCGCTATCGCCGCTGCCGGCCATAAAGACGCAAACACCCAGTTTGGCGACGGCCAATGGAGTATTCTGATTCAGGATGTGCAAAAGGGCAGGCCCACTCTGAGCGTGCAGGCAGATCATAGACAACTGCCTGCGTCCACAGCAAAACTGCTGACCACAGCGTATATTCTGCACGAGCTGGGGGCTGAATCTCACCAGAAAACTCGGATACTAGCCCAGACTATCGATGATGGCGTAGTGCAGGGGCCCTTGATTTTTCTGGGCGGTGGCGACCCCGATCTTTCCAGCCGTCGCTTCCCGTTTGTCAGGCGAACAGTGCGGGATGACCCCATGTACCCTATGCGTATGCTTGCCGCTCAAGTATGGGCAGCGGGCGTTCGCCAAATTCCGGAGGGTATTCTGGCGGATGCCACGTACTTTCCCGCAGATAGCACGCTGCCGGGTTGGACGGAACAGGATCAGCGCTATTGGTATGGCGCAGCGATCCATGCACTCATGTTCAACGACGCCATGATCGCGGTACAAATCAAACCGGGGCGGGCTGCGGGGGCACGCACCAACGCTGAGATCATGCCCAACCCGGGAGGATTCATTCGGAACACGGTGATCACAGTTTCGGCGGAGGATCCCATTCGTCCGGTACGTTTGGAAAAATCCGGAAGCGGATATCTGTTGACTGGCGCGATTTCTGCCAAGGGCGGTATTTTTGCTGCGATGCTGGCGCAGCCGGATCCAGCCTATTTTGCCGCGGCAGCATTGCGACAGGCTTTGGAGGAAAAGGGTATTCTTGTAGGTAATCCTATCCAAGTATTGAACAACAAAAGCGGTGCAAAGCAGTCCGGGGGATATGCGCACTATGCCTTATTGGCCAAACACGAGTCACCGCCATTGGTGGAAGAGATCACTGTGGCCAACAAGGTGAGCGAAAACACCCACGTAGAAGTATTGCTCCGGGATGCGGATCTGGCTCGCGGCGGTGATGGAAGCCGTGCGTCGACAATGCAGGGCTTGCACCGTTGGCTTTCTGTGAACGGTATACTTGATACCCAAGCTCGACTGATGGATGGCTGCGGATTATCTCGTGAGGATCGCCTTAGCGCCGCAGATCTGGTGCGCATGCTGTTGCACTCTTATCAGGAACCCTGGGGGGCCTCCTGGCGCGATTCGCTGCCGGTCAGCGCCGAGGATGGAACGCTCCGGCATCGTCTGAGCGCTCTGCCTGCGGGTACGGTGCAAGCTAAAACGGGTACTCTGCGCGATGCGTTGTCTCTCGCTGGTTTTATTCGGGATAACCTCGGCCACAGGCAATATGCGTTTGCCATTTTGGTTGAACATTTCACAGGGTCCGAAGAGCGTATCCGCAGACGAATGGACGCTCTGGTGCAGCGTGTCGCTCTGGGCGACCATACCATGTAGAAAGTTTTCATAGGTTCGCATAATACTTATTCCGTTAAATTAATATCGGGACATTCCGACCTTGTCCGTATAATTATACCAAAACAAAAAGGTTGTCCATAGCAAATAATAATGCTCCACAATAAATAAAAAAGGATTGCCAATAAAATCGAAAAGGTTTGCAGAGGCGTGGTGCCTGTGCTAGTCTTTAGCTGTCGTCAGGTTCGCTCTGACGAACGGGTTTGACAGCCCGGAAGCTCGGCGGATGACCGCCATTGGCGGTTTTTTTACGTCCGTTGCATGACTTAGCCGTTCTATGGCGGGGTCGTGCGGGAAGTCGAAAGACTTGCCGGTCCGAGTTCCGGTCTGTCAACCCGCATGGTTCCGCCACCCGTTTGACAGCGGGAGCGGAGTTGAAAGACTCTACTCGGAGCAAGGTCATGACAATACAAAACCCTTCTTTTGTTTACTCCACGAAAAAACCATTTTCATTTCTTGTGGCCGTCGCGCACGCTGTTGAGGTGCGGTCATGAGCAGATACGGCATCAGAGAACGCGCACCCAGCCATGTCTTCCATCGTAGCGCCTGGAGCAACAGGTTCTCTGGAAATCGTGCAAAACCGCTCAGCGTTACCGATCAAATTAATACGCTGAACGAAGAAACCAAGGCCAATCTGGCGGGCATTCAGCCTGGGGATACCGTGCGCTATTGGTACCCG
>DAIEIW010000034.1:0-10065 GCA_027351205.1 Acidithiobacillus sp. | reverse complement strand
ACCCAGGACCCGCAACAGGGCCAGTTGCTGCCGTTGCCGCACTACCCCCATGGCCAGGGTGGAATAGACGAGAAAAGCTCCGGTAAACAGCGCTACCAGCGACAGTACCAGCAGGTTCACGCGATAGGCGCGCGAAGCATCCGCAGCCACGTGTCCTTGCTGCGCCGGGCTTTGTAACACAGCGCCGACCGGCAGGTGTCCCTGCCATCGCGCGAGAAAATGCGTGATGGGTATTCCGGGGCGCAGACGTAGGTCGACCTGATTGATGGTGCCGATCCTTCCCCACAGCCACTGTACTGCCGCAATGTCCATGACGCCGAATGCTTCGCTGCTGCCCACACCCGGCAGTTCGCCGATGATTCGCAGTGCGCGTGGCTGTCCGTTCGCGTCGACCGTCAGCGTATCCCCTACCCGCAGGCCGAGATGTGTCAGCGCCGCCGGGCTCAGGGCAATGTGGTCGGGGGTCAGCAGGGCAAGCGGGCTATGCAGATTGAAAGGCAGTAGCGGTTGTCCCATGCGCGCCGCCTGGAAGGCGTCAATGCCGAGAATGGGGAGCGTGCCCTTCCGGGCAGGATGCAGTACCTGCACCTGCATGCGGATTTCCGGAGTGGCCACGGCCACATCTCTGGCCATACTCAGGCGCACATACCATTGTTCGGAAAAGCCCTGCCCCGGCGCCGTCAGGGTCAGGTCGGCCTGCCCCGACAAACGCCGCAGCCCGGCAGAAAAATCGCTTACGGCCTGGATGTTGATGAGGGCGATGGCCAGCCCCAGCGCGACCCCCAGCGCAATGCCGATGATCGCCAGCACGCTCGCCCCAGGCCTCTGGCGGAGGGGGCGCCATACGGCTGCCTGCCATGGAATCCGGGTAATCACAGTGGATGGAAGCCCTGCGCGTCGAAACGCAGGCGGCGTTGCGCCCGATCTGCCGCTGTCGCCGAATGGGTCACCAGCACAATAGCCGCCGCCTCTGCTTCTCCCGCCTCACGCAGGAGGCTGAGCACGGTTTCCGCAGATTCGGCGTCGAGGCTCCCCGTCGGCTCGTCCGCCAGGATCAGCGACGGGCGATGTACTACCGCCCGCGCTACCGCAACCCGCTGCATCTCGCCGCCGGAAAGCTCCCGTGGCCAGGCATTCAGGTGACCGCCGATGCCGAGCCGTTCCGCCAGAGTTTTAACCCGCTGATTCATGTCGCGCCAGGAGAGGCCGTTCAGTCGCCAGGGCAGGGCGATGTTTTCCTCTACGGTCAATTGCGGGATCAGATGAAAGGCCTGAAACACAAAACCCATGTGCTGCCGCCGCAGGAGCGTACGCGCATCGTCATCCAGGGTGTCGAGCGGTTGACCCTTGAAAGTCATGTGTCCCGCATCGGGGTGATCCAGGCCGGCAATAATATTGAGCAGGGTGCTTTTGCCAACGCCGCTTTCCCCCATGATGGCTACAAAGTCTGCTGGTGCTATGTTGAGGCTCGCATTGCGGAATAACCAACGCTGAGGGTCTCCCGGAAGCCGTTTTGCCAGATTGTTCAGAACCAGAAGTGCAGTCACGCCATCCTTTCCAAGCTTTGCCAAACGCAGATGGTTTACCATACGCCAAGCCCGCAACGGCGACTATACCGGTCTCCAGGACATGGGCGGTGCATCGGGTTTTGACCTGAGCCCGCGCGACAGGTTAGAATTCCCCAATCGGAGAGATGGCCGAGTGGCTGAAGGCGCTCCCCTGCTAAGGGAGTATGGGGCTAAACACTCCATCGAGGGTTCGAATCCCTCTCTCTCCGCCACCCCTTACTGGCTTAAAATCTTAACGAAAGTGACCATCCATCGCTCTTGCATCCCTGTTGTATCGTGCTATCCTTCAATCATCTTATGGACTGAAAGAAGTACCTATCTGCGGGCGCCATCCGGCGCATGTGGTCTCGGGTTAAATCCCTCGAATGATAAAAATCTCATGAATATCCACCGAAGCGTTGTACCCAACTGACCGAGGAGCTCTCTCCAATGAGTGACGCCATTCTTTATGTGTCTGATGACAGTTTTGAAACGGATGTATTGAAGTCCTCTAAACCGGTATTGGTCGATTTCTGGGCCGAATGGTGCGGACCTTGCAAGATGATTGCTCCCATCCTGGAAGAGATTGCTGGCGAATATGCCGACCGTCTGCGGGTTGCCAAATTCAACATCGACGAAAATCCCAATACTCCCCCTCAGTACGGCATTCGCGGTATTCCCACACTGCTTCTTTTCAAGGCGGGCAAACTTGAAGCGACCAAAGTGGGTGCCCTGAGCAAAGCCCAACTGACCGCATTCCTGGATAGTCAACTTTGAATACACCACGTCCCCGCCGTAAAGCTCCCCGGACGCCCAAGTCCTTCCCCAACCAAGATATTCTGGTAGACGACGAAGACGAGAACGCGCTTTGTCCGGCACCTGGCGTTGCGGCGATGAATCTGACCGACCTCAAACGCAAAACAGCCGCTGATCTGGCGGTGATCTGCCAGGACATGGGGTTGGAGGGCACTGCCCGTCAGAAGAAACAGGAAATCATTTTCAATATCCTCAAGGCGCACGCGCGCAATGGCGACGCCATTTACGGTGAGGGCGTGCTGGAAATTCTGCAGGATGGTTTTGGCTTCCTGCGTGCCGCTTCCGGGTCTTATATGGCGGGGCCGGATGACATCTATGTCTCGCCCTCGCAGGTACGGCGCTTTCACCTGCAGACCGGAGACACGGTTTCCGGCCAGATTCGCCCTCCCAAAGAAGGTGAACGCTATTTCGCGCTGCTCAAGGTGGAGAGCATCAATTTCGAAGCGCCGGAAGCAACCCGCAACAAGGTCAATTTTGACGATTTGACGCCTTTGTTTCCGGATGAGCGTTTGCGCCTGGAGTACGACGCGGTACCTTATGGCGAAATGGCACCGCGGATCATCGATCTGGTATCACCCATCGGCAAGGGCCAGCGCGGTCTGATCGTCGCCCCGCCCAAAACCGGCAAGACGGTGTTGTTGCAGCAGATTGCCCACGCCATTACCGCCAACCATCCGGAATGCTATCTGATCGTGTTGCTGATCGACGAGCGTCCAGAAGAAGTGACGGAGATGCAGCGCTCGGTGAAGGGCGAAGTGGTCTCTTCCACCTTTGACGAACCGGCGACGCGCCATACCCAGGTTGCGGAAATCGTCCTGGAAAAGGCCAAGCGCCTAGTGGAGCACAAGCACGATGTGGTCATCCTGCTCGACTCTATCACCCGCCTGGCGCGCGCCTTCAACACCGTGGTGCCGTCTTCCGGCAAGGTACTGACCGGCGGCGTGGATGCCAATGCGCTGCAGAAGCCCAAGCGCTTCTTTGGCGCCGCACGCAACATCGAAGAGGGTGGCAGCCTCACCATCATCGCCACGGCGCTGGTGGAAACCGGTTCCAAGATGGACGAAGTCATCTTCGAAGAGTTCAAGGGTACGGGCAATATGGAAGTACATCTCGACCGTCGTCTAGCCGAGAAACGTACTTACCCGGCCATCAACCTAAATAAATCCGGCACCCGTCGTGAAGAACTGCTGGTCCCGGCCGAGATGCTCAGCAAAATGTGGGTATTGCGCAAATTGCTCGCGCCCATGGATCCGGTGGAATCCATGGAGTTTCTGCTCGACAAGGTGCGCAGCACCAAAAATAACGCAGAGTTCTTTGACTCCATGAACCGTTAAGCGGGCCTGCTGGACGCCCGCCCCCTCCGTCCCTATAATTCGCCTCTTTGTATCAAGGCCCGAGAGTAGCTAACATGAAAAGCAATATTCACCCCAAGTACGAAGAGATCACCGTCACCTGTAGTTGCGGCAACGTTTTTAAGACGCGCTCGACTGCGAACCGCGACCTGCATATCGATCTCTGCTCCGAATGCCATCCTTTTTACACCGGTAAACAGCGTGCGGTTTCCGCTGCGGGCCAGGTAGAGAAATTCCGCAAGCGTTACGGCGGCGGGCAGTAAATCGGGATGGTGAAGGCCGATCCTCAGGCGGATTTGCGGCGTCGGTCGCTGGACTATCACGCCCGTATGCCGGCAGGCAAGCTTTCCGTCGTGCCAAGCAAGCCCTGCGCCAGTCCCGAGGATCTGTCTCTGGCCTACACGCCAGGAGTGGCGGCTCCTGTGCGGGAGATTGTCGCCGACCCGGATAAGGCTTACGACTATACGGCCAAGGGTAACCTGGTGGCCGTTATCAGCAACGGTACGGCGGTGCTCGGCCTGGGCAATGTCGGGCCGTTGGCGGGTAAGCCCGTCATGGAAGGCAAGGCGCTGCTTTTCAAGCGCTTCGCGGATATCGACGCGTTTGATATCGAAGTGCAGACGCGCGACGCCGAGCATCTCATCGACGTAGTGGCGGCCATCGCCCCAGGTTTTGGGGGCATCAACCTGGAGGACATCGCTGCGCCCGTATGTTTTCAGGTGGAAGAAGCCTTGCAGGCCATGCTGGATATTCCGGTATTCCACGATGATCAGCATGGTACGGCAGTGATTGTGGCTGCGGCGTTGCAAAATGCACTGGAATTGCAGGGTAAGGAGTTGGGCCGCGCCAAGGTCGCTATTGTTGGTGCTGGTGCCGCTGGAATTGCCATTGCACGTATGTTGCGGGCGCTGGGGGTAGCGGATATCTTCCTGAGCGATTTGCATGGCGTGCTGCACAGCGAACGTACGGACCTCACCGAATGGCATAAACCCTTTGCCGTGGCACCCCGGGGCTGGGATCTGGCGGCGATGTTGCGCGGTGCCGATGTAGTCATCGGTGTCTCTGTGCGCGGCGCCATTCCAGAAGCGGCGTTGCCAACACTGGCGCCCAAGCCGGTAATTTTTGCGCTTGCCAATCCCGATCCTGAAGTGGACCCCGCCCTAGCGCGGCGCCTGCGTCCTGACGCCATCATCGCCACGGGTCGTTCGGATATGCCCAATCAGGTCAACAATGTGTTGGGCTTTCCCTTCCTCTTCCGCGGTGCGCTGGATTGCCGGGCTCGGCAGATCAACCAGCCCATGCTGCTGGCGGCCGTGGATGCTTTGTCGAAGCTGGCGCGGGAGCCGGTGCCGGACGCTGTGCAGGCCGTTTACGGGCTGACTGCACCGCAAGGTCTGACCTTTGGCCCCGAGTACATTATCCCTAAACCTCTGGATCCCCGCCTACGGCCGTGGGTCTCTGGCGCGGTAACCGCTGCCGCCCGGGAAAGCGGCGTCGCGCGGCGCTGAATCACGATGCGTCTCGCGGATCTGACGGTTCGCGATCTGCGATTCGCCTTCGGCCAACTGCTCGCCGCCGCTTTGTTTTTTGCCCTTGTCTGGAAAATTCTTTCCCCCTTTTTGCCAGCCCTTGGCTGGGCCGCTATTCTCGTTTATGCGACTTGGCCGCTGGCTGGTCCCATGCGCCGACATTGGCCGCCCGTGCGGGCAGCAGCAGGCGCCACGCTCACGTTGGCGCTGATTTTTATTCTTCCCGTACTTTTCCTGAGCATCAGCCTGGGGACGGAGTTGCGCCATGTACTGACCGATCTCGGTAGCGTGGATGCACACACGACTCTGGAAGCAAGTCTGAATCAGATACCTTGGCTGCATGATCTGCTCGCGCAGATTCCTGCAGGCTGGAAGAAGAAACTGATGCCCGGTGCCCTGACCCCCGACCTGTCCGCCTGGGCGGGGCGGCTGGGTAGTGTTGCGGGTGGGATCGGTCGTTTTGGCACTTTGCTTGTACTTGTTCTCATCACCGCCTTTTTCTTCTACCGGCATGGTGAAGTGCTGGTGGACCAGTTGCGCCGTTTTGTCGGCCAGGTGCTGGGACAGCGGGGCGATGCTTATCTGCGGACGGTGGCCAGCACCATCCGTGCGGTGACTTATGGCATTCTAGCGACCGCGGTGGCGCAGGGGGCGCTGGCGGGACTGGGTTACTGGGTGGCGGGACTGCCCGCACCCGTACTGCTGGCCATCGTCACCCTGCTGTTTTCCTTTATCCCCTTCGGTACCCCGCTGGTCTGGGGGGCTGCGAGCATCTGGTTGCTATTTCAGGGCGAGATTTGGGCGGGAGTGGGCCTAGCCCTGTGGGGCGCGCTGGTGGTGAGCTGGATCGATAACCTGATCCGCCCGCTGGTGATTTCCAACGCGGTACGGATTCCATTTCTGCTGGTTCTATTCGGGGTGCTGGGCGGCATTCTCGCCTTCGGCTTCCTCGGTTTGTTTCTGGGGCCGGTGCTGCTGGCCGTGCTGTTGGCGATCTGGAATGAGTGGTTGCAGCCAGCGCCTGCTGCGCCGCAGGGTTGAATGTCCGCTCTATGCAGGCAGTCAGTGGTTAGCCAGATAAATGTATATGAGCATCTGCCCAAAAATACCGTTGATCTGTCAGCGGAGGAGAAAAACCCAGCGGATTTGCAGCCCGGAGAGCGTCTACTTCTTGGCCTGTCTCGCGCTAGGCCCTATACTGCGGATACTAACCAGACGGTCAGTGTGCTTTTACTCGGCACCCTGCCACGCTGCCATCGGGGTGGCATCCACGCGATGCATCCCCTGCTGAACTTGCCACGAGGACCTCATGCGCTCCGATATGATCAAAAAAGGTTTTGAACGCACTCCTCACCGCGCCCTGCTCAAGGCCTGCGGTGTCACCGACCGGGATATGGATAAGCCTTTCATCGGAGTGGCCAACTCGTTCATCGACATTATTCCCGGCCATGTGCATTTGCAGGAATTCGGACGCATCGTCAAGGAGAATATCCGTGCGGCAGGGGGCGTGCCCTTCGAGTTCAATACCATCGGCGTGGATGACGGTATCATCATGGGTCACGACGGTATGCGTTACTCGCTCCCGAGCCGTGAGCTGATTGCGGACTCCATCGAGACGGTGGTGCAGGCCCATCATCTGGACGCGCTCATCTGTATCCCCAACTGCGACAAGATCGTGCCCGGTATGATCATGGGTGCGCTGCGCTGTGACGTCCCCACGGTATTCGTCTCCGGCGGCCCTATGGAGGCCGGTCATCTGTCTGACGGGACGGCGGTCGATCTGGTAACGGCCTTTGAGGCGGTCGGACAGTTCAAGCGCGGGCAGATCACCCAAATTCGTCTCAAAGAGATCGAGGACAAGGCCTGTCCGACTTGCGGCTCCTGCTCCGGCATGTTCACGGCCAACAGCATGAACTGCCTGATGGAGGTTCTCGGTATCGCGCTGCCGGGCAACGGCACCATTCTGGCGACGGCGGCGGCGCGCCGCGACCTGGTGCGGCAGGCTGCGGATCGCGTGGTGGCGCTGGCCATGGCGGGCGGGCCGACCATGCGGCAACTGGTAGATTTCGATGCCATCGATAACGCATTTATACTGGACATGGCCATGGGCGGGTCCACCAACACGGTGCTGCACACCCTGGCCATCGCCCGGGAGGCCGGTCTGGATTATCCCTTGGCGCGGCTGAACGATCTGGCGCAGAAGGTGGCCTACCTTGCCAAGGTGTCGCCCGCCCTGTCTACGGTGCATATCGAGGACATCGGCCGCGCCGGTGGTATCCCGGCCATCCTCCATGAGGTCCACAAGCGCAACCCCGATGTGCTACATCTGGATAAGCCGACAGTGAGCGGCCAGAGCCTGCGCGAGATCGTCTCAGCGGCGGCGGTCAAGGACAGCAGAATCATCCATCTGGCCAGCGATCCCATTTCACCCACCGGCGGCTTGCGGGTGGTCTTTGGCAATCTCGCGCCGGAAGGCGGTATCGTCAAAATCGGCGCGGTATTGCCTGGGATGCGCAAGTTCTCTGGACCAGCGAAGATTTTTGAGAGTATGGAAACGGCGGCAGACGGTATTCTTGCCGGTGACGTCAAGGCCGGTAATGTGGTGGTGATCCGTTACGAAGGCCCGAAGGGTGGCCCAGGAATGCCGGAGATGCTGACGCCTACCGCCAACATCATGGGCATGGGTCTGGGTGAAAGTGTGGCATTGATTACCGACGGCCGTTTCAGTGGAGCAACCCGCGGGGCCTGTATCGGTCACATCTCCCCGGAGGCGGCGGAGGGAGGCCCCATCGGTCTGTTGAAGGATGGTGATATGATTTCTCTTGACCTCGACAACGGCAAAATCCATGTCGATCTGAGCGACGAGGAATTGGCCGAACGCCGCAAACATTGGGTGCCGATAGAAAAGCCCCTGAAGTCACCGTGGTTGCGTCGTTATCGTAAGCTGGTGACCAATGCCGCCAACGGCGCGATCCTGGAGTCCTGAGCATTCATGAGTAATGGTGAGCTGCATATCGGTGTCTATGTGGATGCCGAAAATATTCGTTATAACGGTGGTTATGCCATGCGTTATGACGTACTGCGGCGCTTCGCCGGGCGGGAAGAGGGCGCGCGACTACTGCGCCTGAATACCTATATGGCGGTGGATGGCGAGCGCATGAAGCGTGACCGTGAGTACCGGGAACGGATTCGCGGTTATCAGCAGGCGGTGCGCGATCTCGGTTGGAAAATCATCGAAAAGCCGGTGCGCTGGTTCGTGGACGAAGAAGGCAACAGCATGTCCAAGGCCAATGCCGATCTGGATCTGGCGGTGGATGTGATGCTGCAATCCGAGCGCCTGGATCAGGTGCTGCTGGTTACGGGAGACGGGGATTTCCTGCAGGTGGTCCGCGCGTTGCAGAATAAGGGATGCCGGGTCGAGGTGCTGGCGTTCAGGAATGTCTCCAGAGAATTGCAGTATGAAGCGGATGCTTTCTATTCCGGTTATCTGGTGCCTGGGCTGGTTCCCACCCGCGGCGACATGCGGGTGCCGTGGGGGGAGATGGGATCACGCATCCGCGGTATCTGCATCCGCTGGGAGGCGGACCGCGGCTTCGGCTTCGTCCGTTTTTTGACCGGTATTTCCGCACGGTTGTGGGTGACCGATACCCGGCAGGACGACTCTCCTTACGAGTCGGCCTTTGTCCACATTTCTGACCTGCCGCGCGAACTGGACACGGATGATCTCCCGAGCCGGGATATCATTCTGGAGTTTGATCTCGAGTCCAGTGAGACGGAAAAGGGCGGTTTCATCGCCCGCCGCTGCACGGTGGTCAATCGCTATGATGGCCGCACCGGGGGCTTGTCGAAGCAGCCCGACCGCATCTCCACCACGGAACGGGGGGAAGAGGCGGGGTTCGCCCCGCAGGACGAAGCCGAGGAGCATGAGGCGGTCGCCGCCGAACCCTCCTGACGCCGCTTCGGTCTCTACAGGTTGCGAAAAAATACCTGACTGCGGCGCTGGAAGTTGTAGAGGTGCTGCCGTGGCACCGGTAAATCCTCCAGGGCGCCGTGGCGAAAGTTGCGCTCCAGAAACCAGTGGGTCGTCTGGGTGCTGAGCACAAAGATCCGCTCCAGCGCCTGCTCCCGCGCGCGTTCCTGACAGTAGTCGAGCAGCCGCTCACCGCGCCCCTGACGACGATAGCGGCTATCTACGGCGAGACAGGCGACTTCGGCCATTCCCTGATCAGGGTAGGGATACATGGCCGCGCAGCCGATGATCTTGCCGTCCCGTTCCATGACCACGAAGTGATCCGCTTCCATTTCGAGGCGTTCCCGGCTGCGCCGTACCAGCACGCCGCGTTCTTCCATGGGGCGAATCAGATCGAGGATGCCGGGAATATCGGCGACCGTGGCCGTCCGCAGATGCTCGAAAGGATCCTGGGAAATGAGGGTACCTAGGCCATCGCGGGTGAAGAGTTCGCGCAGCAGGGCGCCATCCACATGCCGGGATATCAGATGGACGCGGTCTACGTTTCCCGTGCAGGCGATTGCCGCACTGTGCAGATGCTCGCGCAGGCCGCCCTGAATATCCTCCCGCTCCAGTAATTGCGGTAGTTCGGAGAGGGTGATCTGGCGTATCAGTTGCCCCTGTGCATCGGTCACACCATCCTCATCCATGAAAAATACCAGCTTGGCGGCGTGCAAGGCCATGGCCGCCGCTACGGCCACTTCCTCTGCGCGGATGTTGAACAGGGTACCCGTCGGCGAGACGCCAATGGGGGAGAGCAGGATGATTTCGTCGGCGGCAAGATGGCGTTGGATGGCCTCTGTCGCTACCCT
>DAIEIW010000033.1:0-9883 GCA_027351205.1 Acidithiobacillus sp. | reverse complement strand
CGAGCCTTTATATGTCCGCGAGGGCGGTGGCATTCAACTGACGCCCGTCGGCCAAGCATTAATTCCCGATATCCGGCAGTTGCGCGCCAAGTTACAAGACATTGAGAATCTGCTCATGCGCCAAAAATCCTTGCAAGCGGGAGAACTGCGCATCGCCTCTACCAGCCTGATTGCCAATTATTTACTACCGCACTATTTGCAAAGTTTTCAAAGCCAGCATCCAGGGGTCAATCTCTACATAAAGAGCGGTGTGACCTATTGGGGAGACATCAATCTTTCCGAACTGGACGTCTTCTTTTTTGAAGGAGAGATGGATATACCGCATCTACCCGATAGTTATGAAATACAACCGTGGTTGACCGGCGAAATCATCGCGGTCATGCCTAAAACCCATCCCCTGGCATCAGTGTCGGTGCTGAGATTGGAAGACATACAACCTTTTCCTGTGGTATGGCGAGAACCTTCTTCCGGAGTTCGAAGGAGACTGGAGAAGGCGTTCAGACAAAAAAACATTGTGCCCGCGCATTTCATTGAGGTGGCCGACGTGGAATCCGTAGGGGCCATGGTAAAGGCTGGTTTGGGAATAGGCTTTATGACCCATACGGTTTTTGAACAGAGACCGGATTGGGATCTGCTGTATAAGCCTATCTCATCCTCTCAACTAATTTGGAGGGGCTTTATGGCTGTTCCCAATCCGGCGAGGCGTTCCCGCGCCTTGTTGGTTTTTTTGGACCTTATGGGCTCTACAGCGTTCCGATAAGCCCCAATACGATGGACACCGTGATGACACGATGCATGTCCCAATGTACAGATTTGGGATACAGCCAAGTGTTGTTGGTGGCAATGACCATGATCGGCACTTCATTAAAGAACGCCAGCAGGATGATCATGATGACGGTGATGGGATAAAAATCGAAAACCAGCATGGCCAGCACGACGAAGACTATGATGCGGATGGTTTCGACGATACGGTAAGTCGCATAGCTGTTCATGCGCTCGAAGATGCGGCGCGCCTTCTTAACAGCGCTGATGATGACATTTAGGCCGGGTGCCATCAGCACCAGAGCGGCCGCAGCCCCGGCGGCATCCGTGGCGCCGGATACAGCGATACCCACGTCCGCTTGCTTGAGCGCCGTGGCATCGTTGGCGCCGCCTCCGGTCATGCCCACCAGATAGCCATCGGTTTCAACGCGTTGACGACTTGCGATAGGCCTCCAGCGTCCGATACGCGATGATCTTAGCGCCGCTGTTGAAAAAGAACCATACCAGGGCGTAGGTCCATACCAGCAGCGCATAACCCCAGCCGATGGGGGGAATGAGCCAGCCGTAGACGGCGGCGAAGGTGCCGATGATCTTGGTGGCAATGGTGACATTGAAAAAGCTCCAGCTCGGCCAGGGCCGCTGCCAGATGGCGCCGGTGTTGCGGGTCAGGAAGATGGTCAGGTGGCCGGCCACCAGCAGCTTCAGGAAGATCAGGGTGCGGATGACGTCCGCCGGCAAATGCAGGTAGGTTTCCGCAATCCAGAACAGGGAGAAGGAAGAGACGACGCCCAGCACGCCGAGAAGGATGGAGATGGTCAGCACCCGCGTCATGTCCCAGCGCACCGGCCGTGGCGCCGTGGGGGCGTTGTCGTAGGCGATCATCATGATGGGGAAGTCGTTGAGCAGGGCGATCATGACGATCATCACCGCCGTGACCGGGTAGAAGTTGAACACCAGGATGGACAGGGTCATGAAGAGCAGGACCCGGATCGTTTCGGCGATCCGATAGATGGCGTAGCTGTTCATGCGCGCGAAGATTCGGCGCGCCTCCGCGACGGCGTCGACGATGACCGTCAGGCCGGGTGCCGTGAGCACCAGGTCGGCCGCGGCGCGGGCGGCGTCGGTGGCGCCGCTGACGGCGATGCCGACATCGGCCTGCTTCAACGCAGGGGCGTCGTTGACGCCGTCGCCGGTCATGCCGACGATATGGTCCCTGGCCTGCAGCGCCTTGACGATGGCGAACTTATGCTCCGGAAAGACCTGGGCGAAACCGTCGGCCTCTTCGGCCTGGGTCTGCGCGGCCTGGACATCGGTGGAGAGGGCTTCGGCGGGAACGATGTTTTGCCCCAGATGCAGCAGCGTGGAGACCTGCTTGGCGATGGCTAGGTGATCGCCGGTGACCATCTTGATGTCGATCCCCATCCGCTGGCCGGCCGCGATGGTTTGCGCCGAATCCTCCCGCGGCGGGTCAAACAACGGCAAGAGGCCAAGGAAGCGCCAGGCGCCGTCCGCTTCCGTCCGTGCCACCCCTAGGGTGCGGTAGCCTTTTTCCGCCAAGGCATCGATCTGGCGGGTGACCGCCTGCCTGGTGCCGGCATCGGGTTGGGCCAGGTCCAGGATGACCTGCGGGGCGCCCTTGCTGATGCGGAAACGCTCGGTGCCTGCCGCCACTTCCGCCTCGCTGCGCTTGCTCACGGGGTCAAAGGGCTGGTACTTCAGGACGGAATAGCGATGCAACTCGTCGGACGCCCGCAAACCGCCCAGCACGGCGGTGTCGATGGGATCGCCCGTATCCCGCTCGGAGGCCAGGGCGGCGGCGAGGATCAGTTCCTCGGCATCACGGGCGCCGGTCAGCACGGGCTCGCCCAGGGTGAGACGGTTCTGGGTGAGGGTGCCGGTCTTGTCGGCGCAGAGCACGTCCATGCCGGCCATCTCCTCGATGGCCACCAGACGCGAGACGATGGCCTTCAGCCGCGCCAGCCGCTCCGCCCCGACGGCCATGGTCACCGACAATACGGCGGGCAGGGCGACGGGGATGGCGGCCACGGTCAGGATCAGGGCAAAGAGGATCGTCCGGATCACGGGCTCCTGGCGGATCGCCAGGGCCACGACGAGGATCACCGCGATGAGAACCAGCGCCGAAACGATCAGAAAATTGCCGATGGCGAGCACAGCCTTGCGGAAGTGGGAGATGCTTTCCGCCCGCTCCACCAGTTGCGCGGTCTTGCCGAAAAAGGTCTGCAGGCCCGTCGCCGTCACCACGCCCTGCATCTCGCCCTTGCCCACGATGGAACCGGAATAGGCGCTATCCCCCCGGCCCTTGTCCACCGGCAGGGATTCCCCCGTCAGGACCGACTGATCGACGCTGAGGTACTCGCCGCTCAGCAGCAGCACATCGGCGGGAATGATGTTTCCCAGTTTCAGCAGGATGATGTCGCCGGGCACCAGATCCTGGGCGGCGATCTCCTGCCACAGGCCGTCGCGCAGGACGCGCGCCCGCAGCGCCAGTTTGCGCTTGAGCATGGCGATGGCATTGCCGGCCTTGTGTTCCTGCCAAAAGCCCACGCCGGCGTTTACCAGCAGGAGGGTCATGATGATGGCGAAGTCCGCCCAATGTGCCACCACGGCGGAAAGCACCGCGGCGATTTCGATCATCCAGGGAATGGGGCCCCAGAAATAGCCCAGAAACTGCCGGATCGGGCTGAGGTGTTTTTCGGGGATGGCGTTCGCCCCATACTGGGCCAGGCGGCGGGCGGCCTCCGCCGCCGACAAGCCGCGCCGGGGATCGCTCTGCAATTGCCGGAGGACCTCCGGAATAGCGGGGGCGTTTGTCGGGTCAGGATTGATTGTCATAAGGACCGCCTCCTGGTTGGCTCTGGCATTGGCACCACCTTCCGGGCAGCCGTTGTGCCACATAAAATATACGGCATGCCTGTCATTAGTATCTTTCGACGCCTCACGTGGTCAACTATCTCATTGGGTGCGTGCAGCGCACGCTCGAGACTTCTCACCTGTCGCGTAGCTTAACAGAGACAACCCCATTTGTTGTCACGTCGATCGCGGAGTTTGAGATGGCCGGTCACGCCATCTCGCATTTTGGCGTTGGGCGAGATCACCCACCCAGAAAGTGCCCCATGAACTCAGCAACCAACTCCAAGAGGCGGCTCTGACATGACCGATCTCCAAGCACCGCTGCACTTCAAGGCGCCCTACTCGGAAGGGGAAATCGTGCCGGAGGCAACCTGTAAGAGCTACTTACAAGTTCGGTCTGAGGGGGATTGGCAGGTTCGGCGCTTCGTCAAGTTTTACAACCTAGATGCCATCCTAGCCGTTGGCTATCGGGTGCGTTCGCCACGTGGCACTCAATTCCGACGCTGGGCCACTGAGCGCCTTCGTGAGTATCTGGTCAAGGTTTTCACCCTGGACGACGAGCGCCTGAAGAACCGCCTGTCGCCGGTTCGGCCGTGCCTGACCGCTTCGACGAGTTGCTGGAACGTATCCGCGACATCTGGGCCAGCGAGCGGCGGATGTACCTGCGGCTGCGGGAGATTTTCGCGATGGCGGCCGACTACTCTCTCTCTCGCTGCCGGAAACCATCCGGTTCTTCCGGTTCATCCAGAACAAGCCGCACTTCGCCGTCACCGGCAAGACCGTCGCCGAACTGATTGCCGAGCGCGCTGACAGCAGCCGACCGAACATGGGCCTGACCACCTGGAAGCCGGGCAGCGTCCAGAAGGCTGACGTGACCGTGCCCAAGAACTATCTGCATGCACCCGAGATCGGCGAGCTCAATCGCATCGTCACGATGCGCATGGACTTTGGACGGAAGGAAGTATTCCTCAAGGATTGGGCTGAGAAACTGGATACTTTTTTGAAGCTCAACGACCGTAACGTGTTGGAAGGATACCTCAACGCAGGGAGACCTGGGATTCCCCATCCCAGTGCACCAGTTCCAGGCGCCCCGTTGCGTGTTCCACGAGCGCCGTGCAACTCTCCACCCAGTCGCCGTCGTTGTGATACAGGATGCCTTCGATTTCCTTGATCTCCGCGTGATGAATATGGCCGCAGATGACCCCCTCGTAGCCTTCCCGGCGGCATGCTTGCGCCAAGACCTGTTCATAGTCGCCAATGAACTGCACAGCCTGTTTGACGCGGCGTTTGATGGTCGCGCTCAGGGACCAGCGGCTATGCAGACCGATGCGGCGTACTGCCCATTGATACCGGCGATTGATGAAAAGGAGCAGCGTATAGCCGTGATCCCCGAGCCTGGTAAGCCAGGGGGCATACCGCATCGTCACATCGAATTGATCCCCATGGATCACCCATAGGCGGCGGCCGTCGGCGGTCTCGTGGACGTAGCTGTCCACGATCTGGATATCTCCCAGCAGGATACGCTCCCCCTCTACAGGGACGAGATCGGAAAGCATTTCAAAAACCGGGTCATGGTTGCCCCGTACATAGCGTACCTGCACCCCATGCCGGGCGAGACGAAGGATCTTTTGCACCACGGTATTGTGCGCGGGCGGCCAGTACCAGCGGCGCTTGAGTTGCCAGAGGTCGAGGATGTCTCCCACCAGATACAGGTATTCGCAGTGATAATGACGCAGAAAGGAGAGCAAAGCCTCCGCTTGGCAGCCTCGAGTGCCCAAATGAAGATCGGAAATAAAAATGGCGCGGCAGGAGACACCGAGCGGCTCTTCAGCATTCTTCGGCGCAGTGTGCGGCGACATGGGACTCCCCTGGTCAGGTCGAGGTTGAGGATTTTTTGCCACGGTAGTATAGCCGCAAACTTGGGAAAGCATGCACTAGGTCGACATCAGACCAGCGGAAACCCTTTCTTGACTTCAGGTTCAGAGCGGCGAGGAGGAGATTGGGGTGGGCATGCTCATAAGAACGACATGGAGGTGACGGAACGCCAAGAATAGTGGTCCTGTCTGCCAGTGGTGCCAGCGCCTTCGCAGCCGACGCCGTTCTCCATCATTACGGCGCGCGCGCAGCACAATCTGGGCGCTTATGACCGAGGTGGATCATTCGCCCCAGCTTTTCTGAATAGCTCATGCCTATGCGCAGGTCAGGCATTCCGGCAGACGTTCACGAAACTGTCATATTCGATCTGTATGATTCACGATGACACTTTGGTATCGCCCATCCACGGATATTCAGGAGAATGCCATGACCTCCGTACATGAAACACCGGATAGCCATGAACAAGTCCCGTTCAGTCCCGTCCCGCTCACCGAAACGCTTGCTTCCGTAGCCGCACCGATGGTGAGTGACCCTGAGCTACGGCATCACCGGATCGCCGAGGCCGCCTATTTTCTGGCGGAACAGAAAGGATTTCCGGCCGGCCAGGCGGAAGCCTGTTGGTTCGCCGCCGAACAGGACATAGACCGGGAAGGGCTTGCCGCAGAGCAGTAGGGTGGTAATGCTCAACCGCACCCGTCCATGGGCAGAAAATTTTGCTCGCAGTGGCTTGGGGGGTCATACCTTGCGCTGGTATGGGCAGGTACTGAATATGGCCGTGCCGCAGGAGTGGCGGGAGCTGTTCGGCATGGCGGCTCTGTTGGAGATCCTGGTGGGCACGCGGATCGCGGCTATCCGGTTCCCGCCCGCGACCAGTGGCGCATGACGGAAACCGCGATGCGGATCACCCTGGTTACAGAGACCTACCCGCCCGAGATCAATGGGGTGGCCATCACCCTGGGGCGCGCCGTCGAGGCCTTGCGGGCCAGAGGTCACGAGGTCACCCTCATCCGTCCACGACAGGCGGGGGAATCCCCGAGTCCGGGCCTCATGTCCGCACTGCCCCTCTTTTTCTACCGCCAGGTGCGCCTCGGGTATGCCACCCCTGCCACCCTGCAGCGCTGGTTGCGGGGTTGGGGCAGCGAGATCGTCCATATCGCCACCGAAGGTCCTTTGGGGCTCGCCGCCCTCATCGCTGCACGGCATCTGCACATTCCCGCGGTAACCAGCTTCCACACCAATTTTGATCAGTATGCCGCACATTACGGGTTACCCCTGCTGGGCCACGGGGCGAGAATTTATCTGCGCGCCTTTCATAATGCGGGCAAACTCACGCTGGTTCCCAGCCAGAGCACCTTGGATCGTCTGCGGGCGCAAGGATTTCAGCAATTACGCCGTTGGGGTAGAGGCGTGGATACCGTGCGTTTTCATCCCCAGTGGCGGGACGATACGCTGCGGGAAAGTTTGGGCCTGGGGCCGGAGGGCCGACTCTTGCTGTATGTGGGGCGACTGGCTCCCGAAAAGAATCTCACACCGCTCATCACCGCCTTTCGCACGCTGCGCAGGAGCGGTCTCACCGCGGTGCTCGTGCTGGTGGGCGACGGTCCCTTGCGCCCAGGGTTCAGCCGCCTTTCCCATGAAGGCATTCTCTGTGTCGGCATGCAGCAGGGCATGGATCTGGCGCGCTGGTATGCCAGCGCCGATCTATTCTGCTTCCCCTCCTGCAGTGAAACCTTCGGGAACGTGGTGCTCGAAGCCGAAGCCAGCGGTCTGCCGATCCTCGCTTATGATTGCCCTGGGGTGAACGAGCAGGTGGATGATGCTGTTCATGGATTGCTCCTGCCTCCGGGCGGTGACTGGGCCCCCATGTTACAACTCCTCAGCAAGGATTCCGGTCTCCGCAAAAAGTTCGGTGCGGCCGGTCGCCTGCGGGCCGAATCCCAGAGCTGGATGCACAGTTTCGACGTGCTCGAAGCCGCCTATCGCGAACAACTGGGACCCGAACTTGCTCCGCCGTGATGACGCTTGAATCACTTTCGCAAGGACACACCGATGCGCATACTGATGCTCTCCGATACCTATTTCCCCCGCATCAGCGGCGTTGCCACCTCGATTCGCAGCTTTCGTAGCGGGCTGCAGGGACTTGGACACACGGTGGATCTGCTGGTCCCCGATTATGGATCTTCCGTGCCGAGCGATGATTCCGGCATCATACGTGTGCCAGCCTGGAAAACGGGTTTTTATCCCGAAGAGCGATTGATGTGGCCTTGGGCACTCCTGCGCATGACGCGTGAGCTGGCCTCCCGTCGCTATGACCTGCTGCATATCCAAACCCCCTTTGCCGCCCATTATATGGGCACCCATCTCGCCCGTAGGCTGGAGATACCGGTTCTGAGTTCCTACCACACCTATTTTGAGGCCTACATTGGTCACTATTATGCGGGCATACCCAAAATCCTGCGCCTAGCCATGGCCCGGATCCCCTCACGTCAGCAGTGCCAGGCGGTGGACGGCGTGATCGTGCCCTCCATGGTCATGGCGACTGTGCTTTGGGGCTACGGCGTCAATACCCCGATCCGGGTCATCCCCACCGGCATTGATCTGAGCGCGCGGACAAAGGGTGACCGGTCCGCCTTTCGCGATCGCCACGGCATCGCGGCAGACCGGTTGGTGCTGCTTTATGCCGGGCGGATCGCTCCCGAAAAGAACATCGCTCTGCTGGTGGAAGTGGTCGGGTACCTGCGCGCGATTTTTCCGGATATCCTTTTGCTGCTGGCCGGCGACGGCCCTTTCAGGGAATCCCTGGAACAGCAGGTCGTCGAAAAGGATCTGACGGAGCAGGTCCGCTTTCTCGGCTATCTGGACCATGACACGGCCTTGCGGGATGCCTATGCCGCCGCCGATCTTCTGGTATTCGCCTCGGAAACCGAGACGCAGGGCATGGTATTGCTTGAAGCCCTGGCGGCGGGGCTACCTCTCGTCGCCATTGCGGCCATGGGTGCGGCGGACTTTGTGACCAGCGGCCGCGGCACACGACCCGCACCGGCGCAGGCGTCCGGTTTTGCCGAGGTCTGTGCCGGCATTTTATCCAATGATATGCTGCGCGCGCGGATGGCGCAGGAAGCCAGACAACTGGCGACCCAATGGGCCGAACCGGCCATGGCTGAACGTCTGCAGGCGTTTTACGCTGTTGCCGTCGCGGGCGGCAAGTCTAATTCGAACCCCGCGGGCAAATCATCCGCCCCTCATCGCACCAGTTTCAGATGACCATCTAGATACGCAAAGTGTACCGTGCAGTTCTCCACCCAGTCCTCATCATTGTTAGTACATGACACCTCCAGCGCCCTGATTTCCGCATGATGGATATTGTCCGCAGACCGCCCCGGCGTAGCTCTGGCTGCGACAGGTCTGCGCCAGACCTATTTGTTCGTAATCATCGATGTACAGGGTACTTAACGGTTTTCCGAGTTGACGCCCAAGCACGACCCCCAATATCAAATAATGCGCACATAGAATAATTTATTGATCATTTATCTAATTGATTATTATATTTTTTAATAGCATGGCGAATCTGCCGCGGATATGCCCTGTCGATTAGTTGACATTCGGCCGAAAAAGAATTAAATCTGTATCGTACAAAACGATAAACGCATGTTAACATATTTGTTACGTGCGTCTTGTTCGGCATCAAGTGGTGATGGAGTGGGTTTCCCGTACGCTCCGGACCCCAATCAGGGGGAGTGTCTGTGCGGTGGTCGCAGGACTGCGTATTCCGGTCAAAGGCGATCAGCGCGACGGCCGTGGTTCTTTTGTGAATATGTATCAGTTAATCACCATGTTTATGAATACTAACAAGGCAAGTGGCGGTTCGTAACGTTTGGGATGTTTCGATGTCGGGGATTTGTCCTTCGGCGCGAATGGTTAACGAAGTGGCAACAAAGGCAGGTGTGGGTTTTCAGCCCAGGAAAGGAAGAAACATCAAAAAAGGGAGATCAAACATGAAAATTGAGTCGCGGAGCAGCATGCAGTGGAAGCACAAAATTCGTTGGGCTACATGCGCTACATTTATGGTTGGGACGGCCGTATTTTCGGGCAATGCGCTGGCATTGCCGACATTTGCCCGTCAGACCGGCTGGTCGTGCGCAACGTGCCATACATCATATCCTCAGCTCACCCCCATGGGTCGTATGTTCAAGCTGCTGGGATATACCAGTAATAATGTTCAGCGGCAGCAGAAGCTGGAAGCAAAGTTTGGAAAAAGCACCGCACTTCTGCTGATGCGCGTATCACAGTTTTCCATCTTTTTGCAGGCGAGCTATGCCAACGTGGCCGCGGGCCAGGCGGCCTTTAATGGGGCGGGGGTATCCAACCCGCCGGG
>DAIEIW010000023.1:0-9589 GCA_027351205.1 Acidithiobacillus sp. | reverse complement strand
CTTGCCAAAATCTATCTGGAACTGGCGCGGCATGTGGCGGGGCGGGTAGCTGTTCAGGCCGTCGATCACAGTCACAAGTTCCCCAACATCGTCGTCCAGAACCGCTGATTCGCAGCCGACTACAGGAAGTCTCCGCCATGAGCATCAAATCCGATCGCTGGATCCGTCACATGGCGGAAGAACACGGGATGATCGAACCATTTTCACCGCGACAGGTGCGGCACGTCGAGGGAAATTCCATTATCTCCTACGGATTGTCTTCCTATGGTTACGATATCCGTTGCGCCGGGGAGTTCAAAGTCTTCACCAATGTCCGCAGTGTAATTGTTGATCCAAAGAATTTCAGCGAAGATTCTTTTGTCGATTTTACCGGGGATACCTGCATTATCCCGCCGAATTCTTTTGCCCTGGCGCGCACGCTGGAATACTTCCGTATCCCGCGCAATGTGCTGACCATTTGTCTGGGTAAATCTACCTATGCCCGCTGCGGCATCATCGTTAATGTCACGCCTTTTGAGCCGGAGTGGGAGGGCTATGTGACCCTGGAATTCTCCAATACGACGCCCTTACCCGCCAAAATATACGCTAATGAAGGCGTGGCTCAGGTGCTGTTTTTAGAATCAGACGAGGTCTGCGAAGTATCTTATGCCGACCGCGGCGGCAAGTATCAGGGCCAGAGTGGCGTAACCCTGCCGAAGGCTTGAAAGCGGCTCAGGGCAGAGGCTCTTTGATGTCGGCAATATTGGCCTGCTCGGAGGAGTAGGGATTGGCAGGTTTATGGTTCATCCACGGCAAGAAGGATATGCCGCAAACGCTCCGGCCGAAACGCCGCCCAGTAGAGTCCCCAGAAAAAAACAACCATCACCAGCGCGACAAAAAGCAGGGTGGCCGCGCCTTCTCCCCCGGCGGGCAAGGGCCAGAGGCTGACCGCCATCACTTTGATCAGGAGCGGCAGGCTGACGCCGGCGATGATCAGACTGATCCAGCGCCAGGCATGACGCTGGCGGAACAGGAACCAAGGCGTGGCGATGTTGGCCAGTCCATATATCAGCAAAAAGGCCAGCCCGGTAAACGTACCGAAGGTGCCGACCACCGATAATATGGGAATTCTCCACAAAGCGACCACCGCCACACTCAGGAGCACGATGATGGCGAGGACCCGCAACCCTCGCGCCGGGGTGCCGTGGCGTACGTCCCGGTGATGGAAGAAACGCGGGATGACCCCGTGTCCGGCCATACTGTAAAGAATCCGCGAGATGCTGTTGAGGGTGGCGATGGTGGCGGAAAATGCCGCCGCCGCCATGGCGAGATCGGAAAAAATGCCGAGCCAGGGATGCCCGATGGCCTTGGCGATGGCATTGAGCGGGGCCGCACTGTCGCCCAGAGGGGTGGAAATGTGGGCAAAGGCCAGCACCTCGATATAGGCCATGGCGACGAAAAATCCGCCGACCATCAGCACGGAAAGCACCATGACGCGCGGGATGGCGGTGCGCGCCGTGCTGGTTTCACCCGCCAGATTACCCGCCGTCTCAAAGCCGCCGTATGCCAGCAGCGAGAGAATCAACGCCTGCGCCAGTGGTGCCGTGTGCAAACGCTGGAAGTTCCACTGGGCTGGATCGCGCCAGCCAAAATGCCAGAGCGTCGCCGCCGCAATGAAGACGATGCAGAAGATGGAGAAGATTTCTACCCAGAGCCCCCAGCGTGCGGAAATTTCGATGCCGCGCAAGGCCAGTCGCCATGCCACCAGCAGATAGAGCACCGCAATCCCCGCAATCCAGCCCACCCCGGAAACCGGCCAGAAGAACCGCAGTGCCTGCTCGACAAAAAGCCCGCCCAGCAGCGGGGCCGCCGCCAAGGCGCCAAAATATCCGGCCATCATGGTGAAGCCCGCGACCATGCCGGAAATCGGATGCAGGGCCTTGCTCAGGTAAAAGAACAGCGAGCCGGGGGAGGGAAAATGTCTGGCCAGAATGCCCACCTGCAAGGCCACCAGGGTCATCAGCACACCGATGAGGGCATAGGCCAGCCAGGTAAAAGGGCCGCCGTGTATGGCCACTAGAGAAATCGTGACGGCCGGCATGGCCGACGGCGTGATATTGGCTACGGCATGGCCCCAGAGTTCGCTGGTGTTTATGCCGTCACCGCTGGTCCGGCAAAACCTCACGCCGCCGCCCAGATCGCCGACAGCAACTCCGCCTGGGCCAGCACGGTTTGGGTCGCCTTTTCCTGTAAATCCGGCGGGATGCCACGCTTTTTAAGCATACGCTTCACCATCACCTTGATCGTGGCGCATAGTACGATCAAGCCATACTCAGCCGATGACATGATCAGGAGCTCCGCGTCGGAGAATGGCTTTTGAGCCAGTCGTGCAAGGCGGCATTCATGCGGGTCTGCCAGCCTGCATCTCTTTTCGCGAAAGCGGGCGGTCGTCTTCGTCGGTTCCGTCCCAAGCGAAGTCGCCGGTGGCACGGAGCCGTGCCAAATCAGTCTGTGAAGTCGTTTTCAAGCCACTCATGGTATATCTCCCGTTCTTCCGCGCTGGCTTTCCAAAAGCTGATCATTACCGACCTGGATAATACCCTTTGGCGCGGCGTATTGGCAGATAAGGTGGTGCCATATGGAAGCTGTCGCATCTATCGCACTGGCCGAAGCCAAGGCGCACCTGAGCCAGGTCCTTGATCGGGTGGAGGCGGGCGAGGAGTTGGTGATCACCCGGCGCGGCAAACCGGTAGCCCGTGTCGTTCCTATGCAGCCGCCGGTGATTCCCCTGCCGTTTCTGGCCGCATTTCGGGCACAGTTCCCCAAAATGCGGCGTTCCAGCACCGAAATGATCCGTGCAATCCGCGATGAAGGCTATTGATGGTCTATCTGGATACCAGCTTCATTGCACCGCTATTCATTGCGGAAGACACCAGCGACGCAGTCGAAAGCCATCTGCGGCATCTCGATGGTACTCTGGCCACGTCAGACTGGACGCGCGTAGAGTTTGCCAGTCTGTTGGCGCGCAGTGTGCGGATGAAAGAGTTGGACATCGCGCAGGCTGATGCAATCCGCGAGGTCTTTGAGGCCACCCTATTGAGTTCTTTTCAAATACTGGCGCTCAGTTCCGCGGATTGCGCAGTAGCGGTGCAATTGCTCCATGACCCGGCTACGGGATTGCGGGCAGGAGACGCGCTTCATTTGGGCGTCATCCACAATCACCGTCGTCCCCCATTGTTGTCATTGGACCAGGGCATGGTGAAGGCCGCGCACCTGTTGGATTTTTCTGCCAGCACCGGCATTGGGCCAAAAGGATTCGGAGTGGCAGGGCGGTGATGACAGTCGCCTATCTTGATCCATGGTTTGACGGGCGTATTTGCACGGAGGACCGGGTACCATGTTGGATGCCCTTGCGGCAACGTTGTCGGTGATTATGAGATAACCGGTGTATTTTCTTTCCGTTCACTGGATGCATATGGAACCTACGCTCTGCCCTTCAGTGCAGGAACATTGCCCCTGGTTTGCAAGAATTCCTTGCGCGGCCCGATGGACAGCAATCATGCTGTCAAATATGGTTAATCTAGTGCTGGATACCAACGTGTTCGTCGCAGTAATGCGGTTATCCGGTGGAGCATCACGGGAAGTGATTCGTAGGGCACTCGTGGGACGCTATACACCCTATGTTTGGGAATGCGCTATGGTTAAAATATGAGGGCTTGTTGGATAGGGATGTCTGGACCAGGAAACGTCTGCCGACGAACGGCTAGAAGTGCCGGCAGCATTGGCTGCAGTGGGACGATGGACTGTCATCTATTACGGATGGCATCGCTGTGGAGCACCGTTCCTAATGGTCGGTTCTGATGCTGGGGTTTTCCTGAAGGCAAAAGCCTTTGTGTACAGTAGATGTTTTCCTAACTGAAGGGCAGAAATAGACTGGGAAGCGGATGTTGAGCTATAGTAGTCTCTCCCGGACATGGTCAGAGACAATCGGGCTGAGCATGATAGAAAGTCGAAGATGTTTAAGTCATTATATGAGGACGACGGGATAACATGTCGTGAGACATGGTAAAAGAAGCTTGTTCGCAAAAAACCAGGGTTGATTGCCAAGTGCTTGTTGTAGGGCCTAGTCCGTGCGTAAGGTTGGCCGCACAACAAGCCAGGTTTCAGCGTGGGCCCCATATCCTAAGGGATCGTCCAGGCAGAGGTGGCTATCCCTATACATTAAAATGTAATTTATTATTATAAAATATAATGGATCTGTTCTCGTGGAGAAATGAAAGAAACCGCGTTGCAATTGATCCTCTCTGATCTGAACGGGGGATCTTCGGAAGTAGAAGCATCCGCAATCATCTCCATAGATGGCCTCACCAGAGCTTCTGCTCTTCCTAAGGATATGGGCGAATACCGCGTCGGTGTAATGTATGCGGCCATGCTCTCCCTGGTGATCGCACCGCTGCCGAATTGGCGAGGCAAACCCTGGAACAGTTTATGTTCAAGGGGATCAGGGCTAGGTGCTGCTCATACACGTCAGGAAGGACGCCGTTTTGACAATGGTCGCCAACCAGAATGCACAGTTTTTATTGGCTTTTCAGGACAGGACATGCCTGTCGAAGCTGTTTCGGAATTTATTTAAAAGGATAGGATGGGATATGGATATTCACGAGAGCGATAGTAATCTGCAAACATTTTGTCATGTCGGGGGCCTCTGCAGCGAAGATCAAGATGTCCTCGCCAAGGTTGGTCCTCAGATAGTGCCGTATATTCCGGTGTTGACAGAAGCTTTCTATGCGGTCCTCCAAAAGGATCCGCAAACCGCGCCTTATGTGGAAGAACGTGTAGACAAGCTCAAGGAAACGCACATTGCATGGATGAACGAGCTGTTCAGAGGAGACTACGGACCAGATTTTATTCAGCGCCAGGAGCGTATTGGTGATGTCCATGTAAAAGTCAAGATTCCGCCTTTGTTCGTAGCGGCCAGCATGAGTTTTCTTCGGTCCGCTTTCCCAAGTATTGTGGCCCAACGCATCACCGATATAGAAGAATCCGGGAAAGCAGTGGCCTCTTTATTGCGCCTTCTCGATTTTTGCCAATATCTCATTGATCGAAAATATAATACCACGCTCATGGATAACCTGGGCATTAGCCCGGCTTTGCTGACCAGACTGCAGACCATTGCCAAGAGTTCTTAAAAAATATTTCTGAACACTGGAGTTCTGAACCCCAATGACTAAAGTTTAGAATTATCTTGTGTTCATGATTCGATATTAATTTGTTCAATAAGCAAAAAATATTTAAAGCTGCGAATGGCTGCTTCCGCTGCTAGTTGTCCACGCAGCGCCGCTGCAGAATGAATCCGTTAGCGGATAATGGGGGGCGGATCTATTGCTAGAAACGGTGCTCCTACCTCGTCTTTCACTTCCTATGTTCCTGATCGTTTAAACATGGGGGATCAGAGGCTCTGATTTTGGAACCGACGGCTCTGGAGGAATTGGCGCCTCTCCGGTGGGCGGAGCAAAGTGTTCCTTGTCTACACAAAAGCACGGGCAATAACATTGATTGGCGCTCATGGTGGCTTCCCGTAGCTTGATCTCCAGTTCCCTGGTTCTAATTTCCATCTCCCGGTCCTCCTCTTCTTTTTTCAACATGGCCAGGGAATATTCATGCATATTCCTGAGCATGAGATTCATGTTCTCATAGATATGCGGATAGACGTCATTGGATACGTTCGTGGTTACCTTCTTGTAGTCGAAATAGGTGCTATTCCCCGTGATTATGGCGGCAAGATCCAGGATCATCTCTGAGAGCATCCGGATGGTATTCTCTATCAGCACGCTCTCGTTGATGATCAATTGTTCAGTATAGACAATAAGCTGTGACTCGTAGAGGATCTTGTCCCCAAACTTTCCGATCTTATTGGCCATGAGCAGGATGCGGTCGGACATTTCCCCAATGCGGTCCGCCATCACTCCGATCTGCACGGCCATGAACAGAACCCGGTTCGCCATGGGGCCCACCGCTTCGCCTTTGGAGGCGAATTCATACCCTAGATCCATGCCGTGATTAGGCGAAAATGAAGCCAAGGTCCATGCCATAGTTGGCGAACTGTGCCGCCAGTTCCATCCCTTCCTTGGCGAACTGTTCCCAGCTTCCGGCCGCATCTATGGCCTGCTTGATGACCTCTCCCGCGAGCGGCGCCCTACTCCGTCGATCCAGCATGGTCTTGTGCGTCTCTTGCATGTGCTGGTGGAGTCCCGTAATCAGATCATTTAGTTTGTTGAGCAGGTCACCATGCTCCGAGTTACTGTTGAACATTTTTGCATCCCCCTTATGTAGGGCGGCGCTATCGTGAACCTAGTGTCCGCTGGGTTTTGAAAGAATGTTTCCCCACATCCTAGTAGCGGACTATCCTTTGGATGCCGCCGCATCGCCCTTCATGGGACGCCAACTGTAGACGAATCCGGATGGCCCAGACCTTTTGCAGCTTGAAGGGGCGTTTTTGGCCGACGATCTTGCCCTTGTTCCAGGGTGCGGAGGACGGAGAGGTTGAACGGTCTTTGGCTTGCATGACACAATCTTCCTTGTGAGGCTGGTAGGAGACCATTCTCTCACCGCTGCCGGATATGGCGGTATCAGACTGGAAGCAGTCGTTTGATTGGGTTAGGCTTACAAAGCGAGAATCGTTTACTCCAGAAGGAGACCAAGCCATGAAGCAAACGAATGAAGCGTTCAGGCCTGGTGTAATTCTTGGGTAAACACGAAAAGATCCAGACCGCCGTTCTCAGCGGTCGGAGCGATGCCAACATAGCTTTTGCTGGCCTTTTGTCTTTGTTAGATGGGCTTGGATTTATGCTTCGCGTGAAGGGAGACCATCATATCCTTACCAAAGAAGGGGTGGCCGAGATCATCAATCTCCAACCCATAGGACGCATGGCGAAGCCCTACCAAGTGAAGCAAGTGCGCGGCATACTCACCAAGTATCACCTGGGGATTAATAACGATGAGTAAGTATGAACTGGTCATTTATTGGAGTAACGAAGACAACGCTTTTATCGTGGAAGTTCCTGAGCTCCCTGGCTGCATGGCCGATGGCGCCACTTATCAAGAGGCGGTAGCCAATGCGGAACGGGTGATTGGTGAATGGATCGAGGCGGCAACGGATCTGGGGCGCTCCATACCAGAGCCACGGGGGCGGTTGCTCTATGCATGAAGCACTCCTTGTCGCCATTTGACGCCCTGCCGCGGTCAAAGCCTGTTGGACAGCAACAGACTGGAAGCGGTCGTTCGTATCACGAGGATTGCCAGCCACAAAGATTCGTCCACTGTCTGCTGATATTTGCTCAGTAGCAGAGTAATATTCATTATATAATACTGGATCAGGATCTGGGAGATGCATTCAAATAAGTCATATTTTTCTTATGTAGATTCTATTGAACGCACGCGGGAGGGTATTGCTGTACGTATCGATGCGATACCCACAGAGAGCCTAGAACGACTTCACCAAGCCGACATTTTTGAAACCCGTGCTGAACAATTGCAGCCTGTGATCGTGGCGGCCCATGACTCCTCAAAAAATTCTCACAACCTACGTGTGGATCATTGGTGCCGATTTAATATCGCTACTGAGTCTGGTCCTGAGAGCTTGACGGCACAAATATATCGCTCCCCAAGTGATGCCGAAAACACAGAGGATGTTTTAATTGAGAATATAGAGCCTCTGGATGGAAGAGGAAGGGTAAGCCGCAGTCTCAGGCAGTTAGTGTCACTCGATGGCTTGCAAGATGCCACGCAAGATACCATTGAAGCATTATTAAACCATAAAATTTATAAACAAGAAGATAACTACCTAGCGGTTTATAATGTTGGCCATGGGGCATGGCCGGCGGTTCTTGCAAATAGCCTTCAGCCTGCCATCTACTTCGATCTAGGCGGTGGATGTGGAATAAATGCTCGGACATATCCCGTCAACATTCAGCCCTGCTTTACTCTCAATCCACCGGTTATGATTTCCCATTGGGATATGGACCATTGGATCTCAGGTGACAGGCACCAAAGTGCTCAACAGTTGCCGCGGATTGTTCCTCGGCAAGCGTTTGGACCGTCCCACATGAGATTTGCGCAGAGACTCCAGTCGCACTGTTCGTTGAATATCTGGCCGAACAACTTAACGTCACTAATTACACCTTTTTGTGAAATTCACAAAATTCCTAACGCCTCGAATCGGAACAACTCTGGACTTGTTTTTGTAGCGAAGGTGGGTCCCCACAATGATAAGGTCAATGTCCTTTGCTCAGGTGATGCGAAGTATGTTAAGCTTCTTCATCTAATATCATCACTGCGTCTGGGCGGTCTGATTGCCACTCACCACGGAGGCTTGTATCGAGGAGACATTCCTCCTCAGGCAAGTATAACATCAAACTATATCGCGTACTCTTATGGTCAGAGAAATTCCTACGGTTATCCTAACCGTCAAACGGTAAATAAGCACCAGAACGCAGGGTTGACAACAAGGCGTGATTCGATAAATGGGAATCAGACGATACCAATCCTTGGCACTCTTCCTGGAATGCCTTTATGTAGTGGGGATAGATGCTCACTGACCATAGTTCAGTAGAAGGTGCAAGATATTTGTAACCAGGTCGTTGTCGGACTTGTTGGCTGTATTAGACGAATTGCGAACGTTGTATCTGTTCAGAGGTTTTGTTTCTGATGTTGCATGGCAGGAACACTACCGCCGAGTATCGAGCGCATTTCGTGGATATACGCATTAGTCGTTGCAGGAGGTTTCCTTGACAGAATCCAATAAAACACCGCCTCTTGAAAAGACCTTGGCAGATTTGCACGCCAGTCCAGCCGGCCTGACACATGGTGATGCCCAGCAGCGCTTGCAACAATATGGTGCGAATGCCTTGCAGGAAAAAGAGGTTAGTCCTCTCACGCGCTTTCTACGTTACTTTTGGGGACCCATTCCCTGGATGATCGAAGTGGCGGCCATCTTGTCGGCCGTTGTGGCGCATTGGGCTGATCTGACCATTATTTCGTTGCTGCTGCTCTTCAACGCGGACATTGGCTTTTGGCAGGAAAACAAAGCCAGCAGCGCCCTGGAGGCGCTCAAGAGCCAGTTGGCCCTCAAAGCCCGTGTGCTGCGGGACGGTCAATGGCAGGAGATCCTGGCGGCGGATCTGGTACCCGGTGACGTCATCCGGATCCGGCTGGGCGATATCATTCCGGCGGATGTGCAATTGCTGGAGGGCGATTATCTGAGTGTCGATCAGTCGGCCCTGACGGGAGAATCCCTGCCGGTCAGCAAGAAAGCAGGCGACGTGGCCTATTCGGGTACCATCGCCAAGCAAGGCGAGATGGTGGCAGTCATCACTGCCACCGGTATGCACACCTTTTTCGGCAAAACGGCGGGCCTGGTGCAAAAGGCTGGGGCTGTATCGCACTTCCAAAAGGCGGTCCTGCGTATCGGTGACTACCTCATCTATATTGCTTTAGGATTAGTGGCTGTGCTGATCACGGTCGAACTATTCCGCGGGCAGTCTTTCCTCTCCCTGTTACAGTTCGCCTTGATTCTTACGGTGGCCTCCATCCCCGTGGCCATGCCAGCGGT
>DAIEIW010000235.1:0-10319 GCA_027351205.1 Acidithiobacillus sp. | reverse complement strand
CGCCGCCCGGCTGAAAATCCACCTGGCTCGACACCGGGATGCCGTCGCCCCGCCCGCCCGGTATTTGCGCCACGGCTATGGAGTAGGCACGCCCCGAATGATCCAGCAGGACCAGAGTATCTACGGATCGCACCTCGAAGGATTGCAACAAGGCATCGCCTTCCTTGAAACCCAGGGTCGCCGTATCCAGCCCGTGGCCGGAGCGGGTACGCAGCCAGCCTTTTTGCGAGACAATCGCCGTAACGGGTTCATCCGTAATGGCAGCGGCAATGGTCTGAATGGATTTGTTGGTGATGGCGTTATCGGCTTCCAGCAGGGTGCGACGATCATCACCAAATTTTTTGGCGTCGGCCCGGATTTCTTCGGCAATCAATGCCCGCAGTCGGGACTCATCCTGCAGGAGCGCGCTCAGATACGCGGCCGTTTCCCGCTTGTCAGCCAGTTCCTTTTCCAGTTCGATACCGGCCAGGCGGGCCAGTTGCCGCAGGCGAATCTCCAGAATGTCCTCCGCCTGAATCTCGCTGAGATCGAAATGGGCCATGAGGTCGGCCCTGGGGTCATCGGACTCGCGGATCACACGGATTACCGCGTCGATATCCAGCAGCACCCGCAAACGGCCTTCGAGAATATGGATGCGCGCCAGGGCCTTGTCGAGGCGAAACTGGCTACGCCGCCGTACGGTCGTCACCCGATAGCGCACCCACTGCCGTAATATCCGGGTGAGCGGCATACACGGTGCTTTGCCATCCAGATCCAGCACCGTGAGATTCACCGACAGGTTGGACTCCAGCGAGGTGCGGGCCAACAGGTAGGTCATCAGGCTCTGCGGGTCCTGATTGCGCGAGCGCGGCTCGACGACGATACGCACGGCGTGGGCCTTGCCCGACTCGTCGCGCACGGTATCGATCTGGGACAGCATGGCGTTTTTCGTGGCCTGCTGCTCCGGGGTGAGCGCCTTTTTCTTGCCCTCCCCTTTGGCTTGCGGGTTGGAAAGGGTTTCTATCTCCGAAAGGATCTGTGCGGTGGACACCCCCGGCGGCAGTTGCTGTACCGCAATACGCCACTCCCCGCGCGCCAGCTTTTCGACCTCCCAGCGGGCACGCACCCGGATGCTGCCGCGCCCCGACAGATAGGCCTCGCGGATTTGCCCGGGTGTGGAAATAATCTGGCCACCGCCGGGGAAGTCGGGGCCGGGAATCTGCTGCAGCATTTCATCATCGGCCATGTCGGGGCGCAAGACCAACTCCGCACAGACCTGCCCCAGTTCGCGCAAATTGTGGGGCGGAATCTCCGTAGCCATGCCGACCGCGATGCCGGAGGCGCCGTTCATCAGCAGGAAAGGCAAGCGGGCCGGCAAGGTGATGGGTTCTTCCAGCGTACCGTCATAGTTGCTGCGGAAGTCGACCGTACCTTCGTCCATTTCCGCCAGCAACAGCTCGGAAATGGGGGTCAGATTGGCTTCGGTGTAACGCATGGCGGCTGCCGAGTCGCCGTCCAGAGACCCGAAGTTGCCCTGTCCATCCACCACCGGATAGCGCAGGGTGAAGTGCTGGGCCATACGCACCATGGCGTCATATACCGAAGTGTCGCCGTGGGGATGCCACTTGCCGATCACCTCGCCCACCACCCGGGCAGACTTGACATGCTGTGGGGAGCGTTGCAGCCCCATGTCGCGCATGGCATAGAGAATCCGCCGCTGCACCGGTTTCTGGCCGTCGGCCAGCGCCGGAATCGCCCGCCCGGTTACCACACTCATGGCGTAGGCAAGGTAAGCACGCGCGGCATATTCCGCGAGCGGCGGCTCCCCAGGTTCGCCAGAGTCCGGGGCAGCATCCCCGGATGGCGGAGGCGGTGATGCTGGCGAGGCAGCGGATAATGCAGCGACTTCCTGCACCGCTTCGGCTGACACCGGAGCAGGCATATTGTCGGTGACCATCCCGGTTTCCGGGGAGTGCGCATTACCGATGAGATCAAAAAGATCCCGGGTGTTATCCATGCCTGAAACTCCTCGCCTCAAATATCGATGTCCGCCGTCCAGCCATCCCGCTCCATCCATTCGCGACGCCCGCCGGCGGACTGCTTGGCCATCAGCAGGCTGAAGCGGGTATGCAGCACCGACTGATCGGACGCCGTCATGGACAACGGGACGAGGGAACGGGTGTCGGGGCACATGGAGGTTTCCCAGAGCTGATCCGGGTTCATCTCACCCAGACCCTTGAAACGCTGTACCGAGATGGCACTTTCCTTGACGCCTTCGGTGCGCAGGCG
Organism: Acidithiobacillus sp.; assembly: GCA_027351205.1. GTDB lineage: Bacteria > Pseudomonadota > Gammaproteobacteria > Acidithiobacillales > Acidithiobacillaceae > Acidithiobacillus. The sequence continues at coordinate 8,051 of DAIEIW010000235.1, read as the reverse complement.
ATCTATCGCCGCGTCCCGCTCCGCCTCTGCCTCGCAGTAGATTTTACGGGCCTTGCCGCGCCAGGTGGTATCCACCCGGTATAAAGGCGGCTTGACCACGAACACATGGCCGCGCTGCAACAGCGCCGGGAAGTGCCGCAGAAACAGGGTCAGAATCAGTACCTGAATATGGCTGCCGTCTACATCGGCATCGGACAGGATCATGATCTTGCCATAGCGCAGCCCGGCCAGCACCCGGTCCGGGTCTGCCTGGAAACCATGTGCCTCAATGCCCAGGGCCACCGCCATATTGTGGACTTCCTGGTTCTTGAAGATCTGGTCCGCATCTACTTCCCAGGTGTTGAGCACCTTGCCCCGCAACGGCAGCAAGGCCTGATATTCCTTATCGCGCGCCGCCTTGGCGGAACCGCCGGCAGAGTCCCCTTCGACCAGAAACAACTCATTGCGCTGAATATCCTCACTTTCACAATCCGTCAGTTTGCCGGGAAGTGTCGCCAGCCCCGAGCCCTTCTTACGCTCGATTTTTTGCGCGGCGCGGGTGCGGGCCTGGGCATTCTGGATCGCGAGATCTGCGATCGCCTTCCCCGCATCCGGATGGCTGTTGAGCCAGAGTTCCAGCGGATCACGCACGGTCTGCGCCATCAGCTTATGGGCGTCGCGGCTGGTGAGCTTGTCTTTGGTCTGCCCCTGAAACTGCGGATCCAGCACGCGCGCCGACAGCACCAGCGCCATCTTCCCGGTAACATCATCCTGTACCAGTTTGAGCTTGGCGGGGACGAGGCTGTGGTGCTCCATGAAACTGCGCACCGCCTCAAAAACCCCGGCCCGAAAGCCCGACTCGTGGGTACCGCCGTCCAGCGTCGGGATCAGGTTGACGTAAGTTTCCGGACCGGGCGCAGCACCGTTGATCCAGCAGAGCGCCCAGCCCGCGCCCTCCCCTTTCGCAAAGCCGTTACTGTCCCCGTCCTGATAGGAGGCTCCCGCAAAAATCGGCGTGGCCAGTTCGAAATCAGCGACGATTTCCGCGAGGTATTCCGCCAGACCTTCGCTATATTTCCAGACGACGGGCTCCTGCTCCGGTAAGGCGAGGCTCACTTGCAGGCCAGGGAGGAGAATGGCCTTGGCGCGCAGGAGATGAGTGAGCTCGCGGATATTGATTCTGTCCGAGTCGAAATACTGCCCGTCCGGCCATACCTGAACCCGCGTGCCATGGCTGCGCGGGCCGCAATCTTCCAGCCGGGTCAGCGCTTCGCGTACGTCCCCCTGCGCAAATACCAGGCGATAGCGACCATTCCCCGAACCCTGGGGGTCGCGGGTCTTGATCTCGACCTCCACCCGCAGGGACAGGGCATTGGTGACAGCCACTCCCACCCCGTGCAAACCGCCGGAAAAGCGGTAGGCCGACTCCATGTCCGACTTATCAAACTTGCCGCCCGCATGCAGGGTCGTGAAGGCCAACTCGGCCGCCGGGCGAGACTCGCCGGGTGGGATGCCGACCGGGATGCCGCGGCCATTGTCCTCGACGATCACCGAACCGTCGTCACGGACCGTCACGTCGATGCGCGTCGCCTGGCCGGCCAGCGCTTCATCGGCGGCGTTGTCGATCACCTCCTGAATGATGTGGGTAGGGCAAGTCGTACGGGTATACATGCCCGGACGCAACTTGACCGGTTCGAGTCCCTTGAGGACGGTGAATTGTTCGGCGCTATAGCTCAAATGGTGATTTCCTTCTGCCTCCTCCTATCATAAAGCTGAAAGGGACGGATGGGCAGTCCCGCAGACATCCCGCAAGGGGAACCACCCCGCACGGTTTCCAGTGGCCCTCCCTTTGGCGGCAACTCATGACTTTTCTACGGACGAGCGCGCCATGCGCCGGCTGAAGCCCTCCAGCACCGCGTAAATGCTTGGCATCACCACCAACACCAGGGGCAACTCCGCCAGCAATCCGGAGATGATGGCGATGGCCAGTGGGGCCTGCATCTCCGCCCCGGCGCCCAGACCCATCGCCAGGGGCATCAGGGCCAGTATGGCGATAATGGCCGTCATCAGAACCGGTCGCAGACGCGCCCTCCCCGCCCTGACGAGTTCGGAGACGTCGCTATTCTGCGCCTCGGCAAAGAAGAAAATAGCGGTTTCGGTTACGATTCCGACAATCATGGTGATACCGATCATCGCCGTGATGTTGCGTTGCGTTCCCGTGATCCAGAGCCCGATAAAGACACTACCGAGGGCGAGCAACGCCGTCGCCAGAATGCTGAGTACGATGGTGAAGCGCTCATAGAGAAAGAGCAGCAGAACCGCCACCAGCAAAATGGCAGCGAGCAGGACCAGTGCCAGTTCGTGCATGGCCTTCTGCTGTTCCCGGTAGAGGCCGCCGTATTGCAGATACACACCCTGCGGCAGGGACAGGTGGGCCAGCCGGGCTTCCACCTCGCCCATAACCGTACTCATGGCTCGCCCCTCGATGCGTGCCGTGACGGCAACCATCGGTTTCAGATTTTCGGCTTGTAATTCCGCCTGCCCGGCCTTGATCTGAATCCGCGCAACCTGTCCCAGGGCCAGATAATGGCCATCCGGCGCAACGATGGGTAATTGCTGCAGGCGGCGAATTTCATTCCAGAGATCATGGGGCGCACGCACCCGCACCCCGACCATCTCCTGCCCCTGGGGAATCAGGCTGACTACCCTGCCTTCCATCAGGCCCTGCAACTGCGCGGTTACCTGACCCGGCGTCATTCCCGCCAGCGCGGCCTTAACCGGATCTACATGAATATCCACCGCGTCCCCAGCAATGGTCACACCGTCAAAGACCTCCGCCACACCCGATACTTTTCCGATACGGCGCGCCACCTGTCCTGCGACCTTTTCCAGCGTCCGAGGATTCGCACCGAACACTTTGATTTCTATGGGTTGTGGTACGGCGGTAAGGTCACCGATCAGATCTTCCATCAGTTGTCCCGTTTCTACGCGCAGGCCGGGCACCTGGGTATGAATCTGACCACGAACACTCTGCATCACCTGCCAGATATTGCGACGGCGATGGGATCTCAAGCGGATAAAGAAGTCTCCGGTATTGGCCTCCGTAATACCGCCCCCCAGTTGCAGGCCCGTGCGCCGGGAATAGCTCGCCACCTCCGGTGTCTTCGCCAGAATCTGCTGCACCTGGTCCAGCAAACGGTCGGTTTCGGCGAGGGAAGTGCCGGGGGCCGCCTTGTAGTCGAGAACGAAGCCTCCCTCGTCCATAGAGGGCATAAAACCGCTGCCCACCTGGGTATAGGACCAGCCCCCAAGGACCAGAAAAGCGCACAAAATAGGCACTAGCAGTATGGGGCGTCGCAAGAGCTTCCCCAGTACCTGGCCATAATGCAAACTGGTCCAGCCCAGGAGACGACCTGGCCGCTCGGCCCTTTCGGCATCCCGGCTGGTCAGCAGGGCGTCCGCGAGAAGGGGCACCGCCAGATAGGCGACCAAAAAGGAAATGATCAGCGCGGCGGAGATGGAGATGGCCAGTGCCTGGAAAAAAGCCCCGGTCACCCCGGATAGAAAGGCCAGGGGCGCGAAGATGATGATCGTTGCCGCCGAAGAACCCGCCAGCGGCTTGCTCATTTCCAGCGCGGAATGGAGCACTGAAACGCGTTCTCCGGGATGCTCGGAAATGCGCCGCATGATATGTTCCAGCATGACCACCGCGTCGTCCACCACCAACCCCACCGCTGCCGCCATACCACCGAGGGTCATGATGTTAAAACTCTGATGGAACACATACAGAATCACCACACTGGCGAGCAATACGCTGGGCAGAACGATGGCAACGATGAAGGTCAGCCGCAGATTACGGAGGAAAGCGAGAAGCACCAGTGCGGCCAGTGCGGCCCCGATAAAAATGGCATCCCGAACACTGGATGCGGCCGCTGTAATCAACTGGCTCTGGTCATACCAGGTGCTGATTTTCACTCCGGCGGGGATGCTGCCGGCATCCCGTCGCAGCAGGGTGCGGATGGCGTGATCCATCGCCACCGTGTTGGCACCGATCTGCTGCTTGATGTTGACCAGCACTGCAGACTTACCGTTGGCCGTGACGGTGGTCCACTGGGGAACGGTGCCGGGGCGAATCTGCGCCACATCACGGAGATCCACCACGCCGTCGGCGCCGGTTTTGAGGATGGTGTGGCCGATATCCCTGGCATTTTTCAGGGGACTTTCGCTGAGGAGCTGGTAAAGGCGGTAATGGCGTTGGAGACGGCCGACGGCGGTGATGATATTGCTGTTGGCGAGAGCGGATTCGACATCGACGAGGCTGAGCCCGTAGCTTTGCAGGCGCATGGGGTCGACAATCACCTGGTATTCAGCCTGCCCACCGCCCTGAATATCCACCTGAGCCACCCCATGGACAGCCAGCAGCAAGGGCCGCAAATCGTAATACGCATAATGGCGCAGGGCGACCGGATCAAGGCGATCGGAAGTCAGGGAAAGACCGAGAATGGGGAACACTGTCGGATCCATGCGCCGGGCGCTGAAGCGAGTATCGGGCGGCAGCTTCGGAAGTACCCCGTTGACGGCCGACTCCGCCTGTAGCAAGGCCGAAGTCATGTCGGTGCCCCAGGCAAACTGCACGGAAATCTCCGCCGCCCCCCGTGCCGTGGTGGAGCGAATACGCTGAACCCCGGGCACTGCCCGCAATGCCTGCTCCAGCGGGCGGGTGACGGCGACCTGGGTCTGTCCGATAGGCATATTGCCCGAGTCAGCGGAGACTACGATGCGCGGGAAGGTGATATCCGGGAACAGCGCCACGGGCATTTTCAACGCCACCAGCAAGCCCGCCAACACCAATACCAGCAGCATGAACAACAGGGAACGGCGGTGCCGCTGCAACCAGTCACCCATCAGGATTTCCCCGCCACACGCAGTGCCATGCCGTCCCGCAACTCATAATTGCCGAGGCTGACCACCATCTCTCCGGCCTGCAACCCCTTACTGACCGCAATCCAGCCGGCTTCGCGCCAGCCTGTCTCGATCCAGCGCTGCTGCGCTTTTCCATGCACATCCACAAAACAATAGGAACGGCCACCTTGCTGTAAAACGGCGTTATCGGGAATAGCCAACGATTTCTGATGTCCCAGGATGATTTGGGCGCGCACCATCGCACCCGGCAACAAACTGGCGGTCGCGGCCATAGGGACAACGACCTGGGCGAGGCGTGTTTTGGGATCGACTTGCCAATAAATCTGCTGAATCTTACCGGATAACGGGAACTGGTCCCCGTATACGGGACGGAGCCGCACCGCGTCGCCCACTTTGACGCGAGGCAGATCTTCCGGTTCGACACCCAGCAAAATGCGTAACGCACTGCCCGTGCTGAGGCGCAGCAAGGGTTGTCCGGCGGCAACCAGATCGCCCTGATGGACGGATACCGTCTCGACGACGCCATCGATGGGCGAACGCACCACACCGGCTTGCAGGGCCTTGAGACGCACCTGTAGATCGTGGAGGGTAGCTTGCGCTTTGGCGAGAGTTTGCTGCGCGGTCTGCACCTCAGCATTGGTCGCCAGTTGCCGGGTACGCAGGGATTCCAGGCGCTGCTGGTCGGTGAGGGCGAAGCGCACGCCGATCTGCGCCTGCTGCAACTGGAGCTGGTCATTGATGGAAGGCGCCACCCGCAGCAACGCTTCCCCTTGATGTACCCGCTGGCCATTGGCCACCAGCACCTGACTGACCAGACTCTCGGCTTCCAGCGACAAGGTTCGCCCCTCCTCCGGCGCGAATTCCACCGTTCCGTAAGCCTGCAAATGCTCTGCCAGCGGCATCACCCGCGCGGGGGTCAACTGGACCAGGGCCGACACCTCCGCCGTCGCCGGCAGTGCCGGCACACTGAGCCCCAGCCCTAAAACAGCCCACAGCCATCCCGGTATCTGTCGCATCACCGCTGTTATCTCCATTGTTGCCAGGGCAGGCCCACCGCCATTTCCAGGGCGGCCTGCTGTTCGGCATAAGCCTGCTTGAGGGCCAGCAGTTGCAGGCTCTTGGCGAGGGACTGACTGCGCACCGCCTCATAATCGATCAGGGTCACATTGTGCTCCGCTGCCGCACCCCGCAGTCGCTGCTCGGCGCTTTGCAATTGCGGCACCTGCTGCTCCAGCGGAGCAATTTCCTGACGCAACCGGCGCAGATCGGCTACCAGAGCGGTGATATCGGCGCGGGTCTGAAAGAGGCGGGCGGTGTAGGCCGCATGTAATTGCGCACGGGTGGCCTCGGACTCGGCGATAACCCCGCGATTGCGGTTCCAGAGCGGAATATCGAGATGGACGCTGGGACCGATGGTCTGAATATTCGAGGTATCGGCGGCCCTGGTGATACCGATGCTGAAACCCGGATACTGACCGAGAATGGCGCGCCGTACCCGCGCTTCCTGAGCCCGGTAGCCCGCGCGCAGCGCCAGCAAATCGAGCCGATGGGCATCCGCTAGGGTAACCAGACGGGCGGCATCGGGGATATCCTGCAGTATTCGCGGCGCCCGCAGGGAAAGCGGCATATTCGGCGGCAACCCCATCACTTTATGGATATCCTGCCGCACGGCGGTCACCTGCCGACGAAGCGCCAGCATGCGGTCCTGGCTATCCAGCCAAGCGATTTGCCGCAACGAAGTGGTGGTGATGGTGGCATCTCCCAGCCGGAGATTCTGAACCGAGATCCGATAGAGGCGATCCGTAGTGGTCGCCGCCGTTTGCGATACGGCCTCCTGCTTCTGCAGATAATACAGTTGCCGGGCCAGTGTCCGTGTCTGGTTGGCCACCATCCACTCCTGCCAGGCCACCTGATACCGCACCGATTGTTCTTGCGCCCGGGCAATATGCAGATTCGCAGCGCGGGTGAACAGGCTGGCGAGGCTCCAGTTCAGCCCCATGCTGTAGGCGTTATAGTAGCCGGCAGCCACATTACTGGGCAGGTCGGCGCTCAGGGCAAGCTGCGGGTCTGGTAAAAGGCCGGCAGCAAAGACCTGCGCCTGGGCGACGCCGATTTGTGCCCGCATCGCCCGCAGGCCAGGATTGAGCAGCACCGCGATTTCGCCAAGATCTTCGCCGGACAGGGGCGCGCGCAGATTTACCGGTTGCGCGCTGGCGGGATGATCGTGGCGCAGGGCGACGGCCATTTGCCGCTCCACCTTCGCCATAGCCGGCAGATGATCGCGCAAGGGCTGTGCGTGATAGCTGGCGCAGCCCGTCAGCAGCAGCGGCAGAAAGGCAATGCGCCCGTGATACGCAGCAAGGCGCCACCAGCCTGATCTCTCAAAAATCGAATACATGATCCCTTCGCTCCGTGAGGGGTATGATACAGACTGCTTTATGGCTCAAGGAGGCGGGGCAAGGCGCTGTCGATATAGAAAAACCAGTCCTTGCTGGCCGCTCCGCGCGCCGAGCGTTATTCGTCCGCCGAGTTGATCGGCAATATGACGGGCAATGGTCAGACCCAGACCACTACCGCCTTCCGCACTGTCCGGCAGGCGGTAAAACGCATCAAATACCCTATGCAATTCCTCCGGAGGAATGCCTGGACCACTGTCGATGACTTCCACGACACCCTCTTCGCCATCGCTACGGATTCGGATGGTCACCTCCCCGTTTTCCGGGCTGTAGCGCAGGGCGTTGTCGACGGCGTTGCGTATCAGGCTGTGCAGCGCCGCTTCCGCCCCCTCTACCCATACTTCGCCCTGCAACTCCAGGCCAAAATCGAGGTTTTTCTGCTCTGCCAGCGGATAAAGATCTTCCACGACCAGACGGGCGATAGCGGCAAGGTCCACCGGCTGATGTGCCGCCACTGCCGCCTGCTGGCGGGCCAGACTCAACAACTGATCGAGCAGATGACGGGATCGCTCCAGACCGCTTTTGAGAGGCAGCAGGCGCTGTTTGCATTCAGCGAGGGATTCCGCCCGTTCCAGATTCTGCGCCTGGAGTGAGAGTGCTGTCAGAGGTGTCCGCAGCTCATGGGCGGCGTCAGCGATAAAACGACGTTGTTGGCCCATCAGCAGCCTGACCCGTTCCAGCAGGCGGTTGATG
>DAIEIW010000219.1:0-4086 GCA_027351205.1 Acidithiobacillus sp. | reverse complement strand
GACTTGGGGAAATGGGGGTTGCTGCAGAGGTACTGGCTTGGCGTTACCCCTAGATTCGTGAAATTGCAATGGCCGCCGCCGGACATCAGAATTTTCTTGCCAACCTTGTTAGCATGGTCGACCACCAGAACTCGCCGTCCGCGCTGGCCGGCCGCGATCGCGCACATGAGCCCGGCGGCGCCTGCGCCGACGATCAGCACATCCATCTTCACCGGTTCACCGCGGACTCAATGTGTGACACAGCTTTTATTTTGGTTGATTCCCATGATCTTTATTGCCTTGCTGATACCACTCGAACATTTATCTCGGATCCCTTGCTGCAGGTAATCTGGTTCAGAAAAATCGGCTTCTTCTCGTCTTTGTGTTTTGCCATGATGGCGAATAGTTGTACATTCTCAAAGAGAATTTTTGGCTTGTCGCCCTATCCTATCCTGCCAACCTATCCCCCCGCTTCCTTGACAATACCAACCGGTCGGTCTTAGATTGGGGTCATGCTGAAAATATTAGGAGACCGGTATGGAAGTTGTTACTGCAGTAAAAAACCGTCGCGCCGTAAAAACCTTTGATCCGAATTATAAAATGTCCGATGAAACACGACGGGTGCTGCTGGAGACAGCGGTGTTGGCACCCAGTGCATACAACATTCAGCATTGGCGGATCGTGGATGTGCGGGACCCTGCGCAGCGGGCGGCCATCCGTGAAGTGGCCTGGGGTCAGGCGCAGGTGACGGACGCTTCAGCGCTCTATGTGCTGTGTGCCGACCTCAATGCTTGGCAGAAGGACCCGCGGCGGTACTGGGCGACATCGCCGCAGCCGGTGCAGGATTTTTTGCTGCCGAAGCTGGACGAATACTATCGCGGTAAGCCGGAAGTAGCGAGGGATGAGTCGATGCGCACTCTGGGTATCTTCGGCATGACCCTGATGCTGGTGGCACAGGATCTGGGTTACGACTCCTGTCCCATGGACGGGTTTGATTTCGACGCGGTGGCAAAGATTATTCGTCTGCCGGCAGACTTTGCCATCGGCTATATGGTGGCGGTCGGCAAGGGTACAGGTAATGCTTGGCCGAGTAACCGGGAACCTATGGAGAATCTGGTATATCTTGATCATTTTTGAGTCCTGGGCAGATCGTCGCAGGAAATTGCTCTATACTGGTAACTCATCATCAGAGCAGGTGACCGCCTGCGGGAGAGTTGAAAATGCCTGTCAATGAAGGAACTGCGGATCGGATTCTTCGCGTGATCGTGGGATTGGCCATTATTATAGTGTTGGCGGCTTTTCTGCCGGGCGCTGAGAAATGGTGGGCACTGGTTGGCTTGGTGCCGCTTATTACCGGGCTTACCGGTTTCTGCGCACTATATACCCTGCTGGGCATCAAGACCTGCTCGACGAAGCCGCGCGCAAAATCCTGATCCTCTGAGTGCTGTTTCACGGATCGTTCGGGCGTGGTGTAAAAGGGCACGGCGGTGGCCGCACCTTTCTTGTGAAAACGTCTCTGGATATACCTCTGAACACCGGCCGCATGCCGCCTTCCTCGGAAGGCCTATGGAATTCGTAATATACCCAGAGCACCCTGATCGTGCCGACGTTTGGTGCGTTTTGCACGGTCAACGCGATATTCCTGCGTGGATGCAGGGTGTCGACCCTTACGAATCCATTGGGTAGATGTCCCGGAGCGCGCAAATACAGAGCGCGCGATACCTTGACATCTGCCCTTATCGTCGCTAATCTCCCGCACCTCAGTGAAAAATCCGAAGCCGGAGTTTTGTGATGAAGACCTATTCTGCCAAGTCTCATGAAGTACAAGGGGACTGGTTCGTGGTGGATGCCACCGATAAAGTCCTGGGCCGCCTCTCTGTAGAGCTGGCTAAACGTTTGCGTGGCAAGCATAAGCCCGAGTATACGCCTCATGCCGATACTGGCGATTACATTGTCGTCATCAATGCCGACAAGATCGCGGTCACCGGCAACAAGGCCAAAGATAAAATTTATTACCATCACACCGGCTATGTCGGCAACCTGAAGAGTGCTTCCTTCGAAAAGATGAAGGAGACGCACCCGGAGCGGATCATCGAACTTGCGGTCAAGGGCATGCTGCCTAAGAACCCGCTGGGTCGGGCGATGTTCAAGAAGCTCAAGGTCTATACCGGCTCCGAGCATCCTCATTCGGCACAGCAGCCGCAGCCCCTGAACGTTTAAGGCGAAGACTTTATGGAACAATATTACGGTACCGGTCGGCGTAAGAGTGCAACTGCCCGCGTGTATTTGCGCCGTGGCTCTGGCAAGATCGTCATCAACAAGCGCACCCTGGAAGACTACTTTGGCCGTGAGACTTCACGCATGGTGGTTATGCAGCCCTTGGAGTTGACCGGTCATGGCGGCCAGTTCGATATTCTGGTGAATGTCAACGGTGGTGGTGCCAGTGGTCAGGCCGGGGCGATCCGCCATGGCATCACGCGCGCCCTCATGGCCTACGACGAAACCTTGCGACGCCCCTTGCGTAGCGCGGGTTTTGTCACCCGTGACGCTCGCGAAGTGGAACGGAAGAAGGTGGGCAAACATAAGGCCCGGCGTAGTCACCAGTTTTCCAAGCGTTAATTACCCACGCTTCGAACTGGGAAACAAGCCGCCTTCGGGCGGCTTTTTCTGTTACGGACTAGCATCCAGGAGGGGGACATGATTCGCGCAGGTATTGTTGGGGGTACGGGTTATACTGGGGTGGAGTTGCTCCGTCTGCTGCTGCCGCATCCGGAAGTCGAGGTGGTGGCCATCACTTCCCGCGCCGAGGCCGGGCAGCGGGTGGACGAGTACTTCCCCAATTTGCGTGGCCACTGCGACCTGTCTTATACCGCCCCGGATCCCGCCATACTCGGCACCCTGGACGTCGTTTTTTTTGCCACACCCCATGGAGTGGCCATGGACAGCGCTCCGAAACTGCTGACCAAAGGCGTGCGGATTATCGATCTGGGTGCTGATTTCCGATTGCCCGATGCAGAAGTTTTTGCCCAGTGGTACGGCATGGCCCACCGCGCACCCGAGGCGCTGGCCGAAGCCTGTTATGGCTTGCCCGAATACTATCGGGCCAAGGTCGGTGAGGCGCGGCTGATTGCCAATCCAGGCTGTTATCCGACGGCAGTCATCCTCGGTCTTGCGCCTCTATTGGCCGAGGGCTTGCTGAGAGAGGATACGCTGATCGCGGATTGCAAGTCCGGCGTCAGCGGAGCAGGTCGTAGCGCTAAGGTCGGCTTGATTCTCCCCGAAACGGCGGATAGCGTCAGTGCTTACGGTGTCAGCGGCCACCGGCACCGGCCGGAAATCGAGGCCGTGCTTTCCGATATCAGTGGGACCCGGCTAGAGTTGCAGTTCACACCGCACCTGATGCCGATGATCCGCGGCATTCATGCCACCCTCTACGGGCGCCTAGCGCAGCCGATGAGCGATGCGGCGCTACAGGACCTGTTCGCTACCCGTTACGCCGGCGAGCTTTTTGTGGATGTCCTGCCCTTCGGCAGTCACCCGGCTACCCGTTCAGTGCGGGGTGCCAACATGTGCCATATCGCCGTACATCAGCCCCGGCCAGGGCAAGTAGTCGTCCTTTCGGTCATCGACAATCTGGTCAAAGGGGCGGCGGGGCAGGCGATACAGAATATGAACCGACTGTTCTCCCTGGCGGAGGACGCGGGCCTGATGCAAATCGCCCTGCTACCGTAAGCGCCCCATGGTAATCAGCGACAATATAACCTGATGAAAGTATACATATTATTATATATGGTTCCGGATCTGTAGCCATTTTCCTACAACGGTGCAACGTAACCTGCCGAAAAATAAGGCCAATGAGTATGGCACTAATTTTGCTGGGTTCGTCTGCTACGCTCTGCAATCAGTATCGGTAGATGTTCGGACGAAGTCGTGGTACACGATGATCTGCCGATGTTGGAGCCGGGTGAATCACTACCTGATACAAGGAGTTTGATTATGATCAAGTCGTCAGCTTATGGCGTCCGCCATTTGGTACTTGTCGCCACCCTGGCGCTGCTGTGCGGTCTGACCAGCACCGCGGTTCGGGCAGACGATGACATGTCCCTC
>DAIEIW010000205.1:0-3580 GCA_027351205.1 Acidithiobacillus sp. | reverse complement strand
CTCTTGCCTACGCCGGCACGGTCCGCGCCGATGATCCTTGCACGTTGGTGGCAGGAGTCGAGACATGCCAAGGCAACCAGTCGGCGGGCGTCGGTTTCACCTATGGCGTGGGGAACATCGCGGTGTACAACCTGTCTGCGGACGTCCGGCCATCTCCTGGCACCTCTGGAATACTGCTTGGGAGCACTGGAAGCACGGGTGCCGATGGCGCAGATAGTGGTTACTTAGGAAAAACTTTCACCCAAGCCGCCTCCGGAGATGATGGAGGAAGTGGAGGTGGTCTTACAGCGCTCTTTGATGGAGGGGGGTGGGGAGTCATAACCCAGGGCGATGCCGCGCCCGGCATCCCGGGGATCGGTGTGGGTGGCAACGGAAGTCTTGGGGGGATCCTCTGCGCGTTGTTACATATTTGTTTAAATGAGGGTGGAAACGGAGGAGGCGGCGGTGTCGGCATCCAGGCAACAAGTGTAGGCGGCAACGGCGGTGCCGGTGGCAGTGCCCACGTTATCTTTTGCACGACCGGTGATACTTGTCTAGACGAGGGTGGAAATGGGGGAAGAGGCGGTGACGGCGGTCCCGTGTCCATTAACGCTGCTGGTGCGATCACAACAACTGGGTCGGATGCAGCAGGAATCTACGCCCTGAGTGAGGCGGGAAATGGCGGGCAAGGCGGTGATGGTACAGGCACTGTGGATGGTCAGGGAGGAGCCGGCGGGACGGCGGGGAATGGTGGCTCGGTGTTGCTACGCGTTGAGAATTGACGAATTTGAAGGGGTAGTGCGCGCCGAAAATTGACCAGGGTGATTCACTCGCCACTCGATAAACGAGTGGAACAATGGAGATGATCACCATGAACATGATTGGCAAGATAAGGCGGCTCAGATTTCGTGACGGATTGACGATCAGCGAGATATGCCGGAAGACGGGGATATCGCGTAACACCGTCAAGAAATGGCTGAAGGCGGCGGACGATACGGAGCCGAGATACCAGCGCAAGGCCAAGCCGACGCTGCTTACGCCCTACGAAGAACGGCTGAGGGGTTGGTTGGAAACGGACAGTCGGCGGCCAAAGCGTGACCGGCGTACGGGACTGGCGCTATTCGCGAAACTCCAGGAAGAAGGCTTCACTGGCAGCTACACGCGCGTGACCGAGTACATCCGGCGCTGGCGAGACTCGGGCGAGTTGGTGGCGAAGTCGGCATTCGTGCCGCTGAAGTTTGAACTGGGCGAAGCCTTTCAGTTTGACTGGAGCGAGGAATCGCTGGTCATTGGCGGCATCTGGCGCAAGCTGCTGGTGGCACACGCCAAGCTGTGCGCGAGCAAGGCATTCCTGCTGGCGGCCTACCCGACGCAAAGCCACGAAATGTTGTTCGATGCGCACACCCGGGCCTTCCGGGTGTTTGGAGGTATTCCCAAGCGCGGCATCTACGACAACATGAAGACGGCGGTCGACAAAGTGGGTGTCGGCAAGCGGCGAATCGTCAATACGCGCTTTGCCGCCATGGCCTCGCACTACCTGTTCGATCCGGATTTCTGCAACGTGGCATCGGGTTGGGAGAAAGGCGTCGTCGAGAAGAACGTGCAGGACAGTCGGCGGCGCATCTGGCAGGACGCCGGCACCCTGCGCTTTGGCAGCTTTACCGAACTCAATACCTGGCTGGAGAAACGCTGCCGGGAACTGTGGACTGAGCTGCCATACCCCGACGTCGAGCACCTGACCATTGCCGATGCGCTGACCATGGAGCAGGATGCCCTGATGCCGATGGTGCCGGCGTTCGACGGCTATGTGGAAACCACGGCCACGGTCTCGAGCACCAGCCTGGTCAGCATTGAGCGCAACAAATATTCGGTGCCCTGTGCCCTGGCCAACCAAAAAGTCAGTGTTCGCCTCTACCCTGAGCGGATCGAAGTGCATGATGACACGGGCAAGGTGGCCAGTCACGAACGCAGCTTCGACCGGGGCGAGGTACGTTACGACTGGCGGCATTACATTCCGCTGATCGAGAGGAAACCCGGGGCGCTCAGGAATGGGGCACCCTTCGATGGACTGCCCGAGCCATTGCAGAAACTGCGTGCCCTGCTGATCAGGCGTCCCGGCGGCGATCGGGTCATGGCCGATGTGCTCGCGGGCGTGCTGACCTATGGACTTGAAGCCGTCCTGGTTGCTGCCGAACTCCTGCTGGAATCTGGCAACCCGAGTCAGGAGCACGTGAAGAATGTGCTGGCCCGTCTGGCTGAGCCGCCGCCACCGGCCAATCTTGAAACCGCGCACACGGTCACCGAGGCACCGGTGGCCAACGCTGGCCGCTACGATCACCTGCTGGCGGAGGTGGATCATGCGTGATGTCGTGGCGGAGCTCAAATCCCTGCGCCTGCACGGCATGGCCAGTGCCTACGAGGAACTCAGCAGTCAGGGCGGCGTTGGCATCCAGACCTCCGAGTGGCTGATCAAGCATCTGCTGGACGCCGAGGTGACCAGCCGCCATGCCCGCTCGATCAGTTACCAGATGCGGCTGGCCCGCTTCCCGGTGCATCGTGACCTGAATGGCTTCGACTTCAGCCAGTCAAAGGTGGATGAGAAGTTGATCAAACAACTGGCGGCGGGAGAGTTTACCGATGCCGCCGCCAATGTCGTGTTCATCGGCGGCACGGGTACCGGCAAGACCCATCTTGCGACGGCGTTGGGCGTAAAGGCGATCACCCAGCACGGCAAGCGGGTGCGCTTCTTCTCGACGGTCGATCTGGCCAACCTGCTCGAACAGGAGAAAGCCGCAGGCAAGCAGGGGCGACTGGCCTACAGTCTGATGCATGTGGATCTGGTGATTCTGGATGAGCTTGGCTATCTGCCGTTCAGCCAGGCCGGTGGTGCCTTGCTGTTTCACCTGCTGTCGAAGCTCTACGAGCGAACCAGCGTGGCGATCACGACCAACCTGACCTTCGCCGAGTGGCCCAGCGTGTTTGGCGACGCGAAGCTGACGACAGCGCTGTTGGATCGGCTGACACACCACTGCCATATCGTCGAGACCGGTAACGAATCCTTCCGTTTCCGTCAGAGCAGCCAGACCGCTAAGGCGCGCATCAAGTCCCGCGAGCAGGCCAAACGGGGCAAGGTGACACAGCCGGCGATGGAGACAGAGGAGGAAACTGAACCGTTCTGATCGGCCCCGCGCTGCGGAAACCGGCTTCGGGCTACGCCCTGCGCCGCTTCCCGCAGCGCACCCGTTTCCTCTACACTGCGTTTCACCCGGTTGATAAAAACCGGCTAGGCGCCCTGGTCATTATTCAATGCGCACGACTGGTCAAAATTTAACGCGCCGCGACAGTCTGTTTCGTAACTCTCCATGAACGTCTGCAATGAGGCGTGAGTACGCGTCCCCCAGGGCGGTAAAGCTGCCGTCCAACATCTATTGCACCGGATAGGCAGGTGCTCGGCGCATTGCTGACCAACTATGCGGAACCCGCCACCGGCAGCAATGGCCGAAACTACGACCCAAGCCGCCTGACCATAGAAGCGGCTGCTCGGCGGCTGGTCGCTGCCATAGCCGGACAAGAGGGAATTGCGGCGACGAGTACCCAAGCG
>DAIEIW010000191.1:0-2320 GCA_027351205.1 Acidithiobacillus sp. | reverse complement strand
CACTTTGGGTGGGATGCTGACTGCCGCAATAGGCAGATCGGCAGAGAAGGGATTCCACTTGAGCCCGTAGAGGGCCAGCAGGGTTTGACTCATGGGGTTACTCCTTGGGCAAATAGGCGGGAACGCCGGTGGCGGCATATTCGGCGAGTAGTTGGCGCATCAGCGGGGCCATGCCGGAGGCCGGCAAGGGGCTGAGGTCCGGTGCTGGCGTCAGGGTTCGGCGCGCACCGTCGGCATGGGCGGTTTTATCCAGCGGATGAATCGGGCAGAGGACGGTACCCGTGCGCGGTTCCACCAGATCGATCTGGCTCAGATCCCAGCGGGCATAGCCATAGCGCAGGGTGACCTCTGGCAGCGTGCGGTAGCGGGCAGGAATCTCGAAGCGCTGACCGTCCAGACTCACCGTGCCATCCGAGCGCCGTTGCCGCCGCTGTACTTCGATGCGGAAGGCACGGGACAACTCGGTGACGGAGGGGCATTCCCGTGCGGCATTGGGACCTTCCAGGTGGCGGGCCAGCGGGGTGGTGCCGATCTCGCTGTGCCGGCTGCGATGATATTCCCGCTCCACCCAGGCCTGCGTCGCCCGGTTCAGGGCACCCAGAGTAAGCCCTTCCTCTCCCTCCAGCATCGGCAGCAGGCGGCCTTCGATCTGGCCCCAGAAGCACTCCTGCTTCCCATTCTGGTATGGACTATAAGGCAGTGTCGTCTGATGCAGCACCCCCAGCAGGGCCAGTCCGTTGGTGGTTTCCTCGGCCACCATGGCGGCGCCATTGTCGGTCATCAGCGCCCGTGGCAGGCCGCGCTTCATGAAGGCCTGGCAGAGGCCGTGGATGAGGCTCTCGGCGGTCTCGTCCAGATACCATTGCAGGTGGCAGAGCAGCCGCGAGTGATCGTCGATGATCCCCAGCAGCATGGGCGTCTCCCAGGTGCCCGCCCGGGTCAGCACCTTGCGGGAGCCATGGTGGAAATCCAGATGCCAGAGGGCGGCGGTGTGCTCGACCTCATAGCTGCGCACCTCCAGATGTTCCAGGCGATCCCGGGCGGCGATCGCACCGGCGGTGGCGCGTTTCGGCCGCGACTGCCGGAACAGGCCATGTGCCTTGAGATAGCGGCGGATCGTCGGGTAGGACGGAAGCGTTACCTCCTGCCCCAACAGCGCCGCCTTCAGATTGTCGTAGTGCAACTGGGCCGTCCAGCCCGGATGCTCCCGATATTGGATGGTCAGCGTCTCGATCACCAGCGGCGTCAGACTCGGGAACTGGCCGACGTTACTGCGTAACCGATTGCGCAAAGTAATCACCGGATTCACAGCGGCACGCACTGTGTAATACCAACGTTCCAGGGTGGAGAATCCAAACTGGACCGGTTCACCGGTGAGCGGATGACGCCAAGTCCGGGCGGCCAGCGCCTCCAGGGCCGGGGCCAGTTCCCCTGGGGCCGGTGGCGCCGCCAGCAAGGGGCCGATGATCGCAAAGCGCAACAGTGCCCAGCGATCCCGTTGGGGGGAGTCGATACGGGTCTTCATAATCAGGTCTCCAGAAGTGGCGCTGCCCAGGGCAACACGGGAGACCCAGCTTACAAACCCTCAGTCAGGGTGACACTTGCCAAGTTCTGCGGGAAATCTGCAACCCTCATTCCGCTGGATTTTTACCCCTGGTTTACCTCTGGCGGATCGTCAGCGGCGTGAGCAGCGCCAAGCCGTCCAGCACGGCAGCAACGGGTGGACCCGCAAACCGGGCGAGCAGGCTGAGTGGCAGATCTTCCCGGTGGACCGGCGGCAGATAGCAGGCGACTTCCGCCTTCCAGAGAGCTGTCATGGGAAAGTCCTGCCGCCACCAGTCCCGCCAGCGTCGCAGGGTGCGTCCGGGCACGTCGAGCAGAGCGCAAACCGCCTGGGCACCCGGTGTTCTGGCGGTCAGCCGACCCGCCATCAGCAGAATCACCAGGGCCAGATAGACCCGGCGCCCGAAAAACCGCACAGAGGGGGATGTTCTGCGCTTGCGGCAGTGACTGCAGCAGAAACTGAAGCGCGAGGCGTACTGCATCCTGAAATCCCGTAAACAACCTCTCGGCTTGCGGGGGTAGTCCGCCCGATGCCACTTCCCGCCACAGGCACACCGAGTGGTCCTGGCTTCTTCGGCAAGGGCTTCATCAACGCGGTACAACAACTGAAATATTTTGGGGTCATGCAGAAGGTTATGGCACACTGGTGGGGTCCTTTTCTTGGCTGGAAAGTGACACTCCCCCAACAGGCGCGTTTGTTCAAGCTCTTCGAGGGGGTTTACCCCCAGCCCCTCACGCTACGTGACCGTCAGCGCAC
>DAIEIW010000162.1:0-3909 GCA_027351205.1 Acidithiobacillus sp. | reverse complement strand
GCGAATGCTGCGGTCGAGCGGTATCGCCCCCAGAAATTCCACCCCGTCCTGCTCGGCCATGGCCGCGCCACCGCCATGTCCGAAAATATCATCCTCATTGCCGCACTTCGGGCAGATATAAAAACTCATGTTCTCGATGATACCGAGAATAGGCACGCCCACTTTCTCAAACATCTTCAGACCCTTACGGGCATCCAGCAAGGCAATGTCCTGTGGCGTCGTGACGATCACCGCCCCGGAGACCGGTACCTTCTGCGCCAGGGTGAGCTGGGTATCGCCGGTACCCGGCGGCAGGTCCACCACCAGATAATCCAGCTCGCCCCAGCGGGTATCCGAGAGCAACTGCTCCAGCGCCTGCATGACCATGGGGCCACGCCAGACCATGGGCGTTTCGTCGTCGATGAGAAATCCGATGGACATCGCCTTGATGCCGTGTCCTTCCATGGGCTCCATTTTTTTGCCATCTTTACTGGTCGGTTTGCCGGAAATGCCCAGCATGCGCGGCTGACTGGGTCCGTAGATGTCGGCGTCCAGCATGCCCACCTTGGCGCCTTCTTTAGCCAGCGCCAGCGCCAGATTGACGGCGGTGGTGGATTTACCGACCCCACCCTTGCCGGAGGCAACGGCAATAATGTTTTTGATGCCTTCCATCAGCTTGACGCCGCGCTGCACTTGATGCGAAAGAATATGGTGCCCGACAGTGACCTGCGCGCTGATGCCATGATCATTCTGGATTTGTCGGGCCACTTCCTCGCTCAAACTGATGGCCACTCCCAGGCTGGGGTAAGGCAATTCCAGTTTGACGGCAGAGTCATCGACCCCCTTGAGGACCCCTGCCGTTGCCAGATCTTTGCCCAGATAAGGGTCCTGCACCGCGCGCAGCGACTGCTCGACCTGTTCCCGCGTCAATCCTGTCATGATCTTCTCCGCTCTCAGCGCGACACTTCAGAAGTGATGATCACCTCGTGGCGCTCGATACCACCGCCCTCACCAAAAGCTTCTTTGGGCAACGGATTGGTGTGGGCGGTCTTGAAGTCGGCACTTTTCATCCAGGCCTCAAAGGCCGCCTGATCGACCCAGTGGGTCAGTACCACATACAGACCGTCATCGTTTACCGGACGCAGGATCTCCATACGCACGAAGCCCGGCTGTTTGTCCACCTCGCCCGCCCGGCGCCGAAAGCGCTCCTCAAACTCTGCACGATACTCCGCCTTGACAGGAACCCGGTTCGCTACGACATATTGCATGATGATGCTCCTCGTATATCAGATGGTGTTCATTGTAGGGCAGTCAAATCTTTCAAGCCAAGAACATCCTGCATATCATACAGGCCTGGTGCCCTGCCCCGCAGCCAACCGGCGGCACGCAAGGCACCCTCCGCAAAATTGAGACGGCTGGACGCACGATGGGTCAGCTCCAGCCGCTCTCCGGTCCCCGCCATCCATACCGTATGTTCTCCGACCACATCCGCCCCGCGCAGCGTCGCAAAGCCAATACTGCCCGCCATCCGGGGGCCAGGAATGCCATTGCGATCCAGACACTGGACCTCATCCAGCCGCTGGCCACGTCCCGTCGCCACCGCTCGCCCCAGAGCCAGGGCAGTACCAGAAGGCGCGTCCATCTTGTGACGATGATGGGCCTCGACAATCTCCACATCGTAGCCCTCGCCAAGAACTGCGGTGATGGCCGGCAAAAAGGCCAGCAATACATTGACGCCAACACTCATATTCGGGGCCAGCACCAGCGGAATATGCCGACTGGCGTCTTCGAGTTCCGCACGCTGGTTCACGGAAAACCCCGTCGTGCCCACCACGACCGGTTTCACTACCGCCACACAGGCCGCGACATGCGCCAGAGCGGCCTCTACCGGACCAAATTCAATCAGCACGTCCAGATCCGTTAGCGCACCCGCGAGATCAGCGGTAACCGGCAGACCCAAGGCCTGAACGCCGGCCAGACGGCCGACGTCCTCCCCCAGATAAGCAGCCCCGCCGCGCCCTATGGCTGCCACTAATTGCAGTTCAGGATGATCGACAATGGCCTGCACCAAGGCCCTCCCCATTCGGCCCGCCACCGCAGTGACGCCGACGCGCCATACCCCCGTCATCAGAGGCCCATCCGGTCGAAAAAGTCTTTGGCCTTATTCCACCAGCTTTCCTGCTGGGGATGCTGGACGTTATCGCCGCCTTCCCGGGCGAACTCCTCCAGCAATTCCTTTTGCCGGGCAGAAAGATGTACCGGCACCTCCACTTGGAGCTGGCAATGCAGGTCACCATTGAGCTTGCTGCGCACCCCCTTGATGCCCTTGCCACGCAGACGGAATACTGCGCCCGACTGGGTACCCGGAGCAACCTGCACCTTGGCACGCCCGGTCAGGGTCGGCACTTCCAGTTCGCCGCCCATGGCCATGGTCGTAAAGTGGACCGGCACCGCACAGTGTAGATCATCGCCGTCCCGCTCAAAGAGCGCATGGGGCAACACCCGCACCTGAATATACAGGTCTCCCGACGGGCTGCCCCGCTCGCCCGCTTCGCCCTCACCGTTCAGACGGATACGGTCCCCCGTATCCACTCCGGCGGGGACTTTGACCTGCAAATCGCGGTTCTTGCGAACCCGACCATGACCATGGCAGTTCGCGCAGGGCTCCTTGATGACCTTGCCGCTACCATTGCACTGCGGGCAGGGACGGGTAACGGAAAAAAAGCCCTGTACCATCCGGACCTGACCACGGCCGCCACAGGTGGTGCAATCCTCCACCGCGCTGCCCGGCTTGGCGCCACTGCCGTGACACACCTCGCAAGTGGCCGAACTGGGAATCTGAATGGTGACTTCTTTACCCAGAGCCGCTTCTTCCAGCGTAAGCTCCAGTTCGTAACGCAGATCGGCACCACGTCCCGAATCCTGGCCGCGAAAGCCGCCGCCAAAAGCCTGTTCGAAGAGATCGCTGAAAACGTCGCCGAACCCCCCACCGCCTCCACCAAAGCCGGCACTCGGCCCACCGCCACCGCCATTCACTCCGGCATGGCCAAATCGATCATAGGCCTGCCGTTTCTGCGGGTCGGAGAGCACCTCATAGGCTGCGCTGATTTCTTTGAAACGCTCTTCTGCGCTCGCATCATCCGGATTGCGATCCGGGTGATAACGCATCGCCAGACGCCGGTAAGACTTCTTGATCTCGCCGTCATCTGCCGTGCGGGAAATTTCCAGTACTTCGTAGTAATCCCGTGTGGCCATCTTCTTTCCTGAAACGGGCAAGGGGACAGGATAACAAATCCCGCCCCCTCGCGACCGATGGTAAATTTACTTCTTGTCGACTTCTTCGAACTCAGCATCCACCACGTCGTCCGGCTTGGCTTTGCCCTGGGCACCCGCACCAGGTTCTGCCTGCGCCTGACTGGCGGCGGCACTCTGCAACAATGCCGACATGGCGGCCATCAGGGTGGCGACAGCCCCCTTGATCGCTTCCACGTCCTCACCCTTGGCGGCATTTTCCACCGCGGAGATCGCTTCCGTCACCTTGGTCTTGTCGTGCTCGGGTGCCGCGGCATGTTCCTCCACAGCCTTGCGCGCGCCGTGCATGCTGGCGTCCGCCTCGTTACGCGCCTCGATCAGCGCACGCGCCTTCTTGTCATCTGCAGCGTGGGCCTCGGCCTCCTGAATCATCCGCTTGATTTCTTCCTCGGACAGACCAGAGCTTGCGGTGATCTTGATGGACTGCTCCTTGCCGGTCTGGTTGTCCTTGGCCGAGACATGGAGGATGCCGTTGGCATCGATATCGAAGGTCACTTCGATCTGCGGCATGCCCCGTGGGGCGTTGGCAATATCGGTCAGATCAAAACGCGCCAGCGACTTGTTATCCCGCGCCAGTTCGCGCTCACCCTGCAACACATGCACTGTCACCGCCGACTG
>DAIEIW010000152.1:0-7880 GCA_027351205.1 Acidithiobacillus sp. | reverse complement strand
CTGCTCGGCTGGTTGACGGGGCATGGATTACAAACCCCCGACGCTGCGCCGGTCCTCCACGATGATTTTGCAGCGCAGAAAGCGCAGTCCTAGCGATTCCGCATGAAATCAGCCGTGCGCTGAAAGGCACCCTGCAGATGGTCATAGAGTTCAGGTTCTATCCCTACCTCGTGCATAGCCTGCAGCATACAGGCCATCCACTGATCCCGTGCCTGATCATCCACCGGGACAGAAGCATGCCGTGCACGTAAGCGGGGATGCCCGAAACGCTGCACATATAGATCAGGCCCCCCCAGCCAGCCCGAAAGAAACAGAAAGAGCTTCTCCCTGGATTCGGAAAGGTCCTTTGCATGAATATCCCGCAACGGGGTTTGCCATTGCGCATCGCTATCCATGAGGTCATAAAACCGGTTGACCAGATTGCGAACGGCCTCCTCACCACCAAGACGGGCGTAGGGCGTGCTTTCAGGTTCAGACATCAATGGTCTTGCTCCAGCTTAGGTGTATTAGCGGACACTATGTTTACGATGCATGCTGCGCGGATATGGCCATTTTGCGCTTTATCCATGCCTGCGCTACAGTCAGCCCGATACAACCTGCCCCGCAAGAGTACCTTCTTTGGATATTATTCGGCAACATCCCCGCTAACCTCCCACCGCATACAGGAAAACCTCATGCCCCTCGCACCGACAGCCGCATTCATCGAAGGACGCTGGACAGACCTCAAGACGCATTTTGTGGTACAAAGCCCCGTCAATCAACAGATGCTTGCCGAAGTGTCCGATTGCGGAGCTCGGGAGGCTGAATCAGCCGTGCAGGCGGCAACGGTCGCTTTTGCAGTCTGGCGTCAAACTACCGTCTACCAGCGCTCGGCCATTCTCAGCCGTTGGGCGGATCTCATCCAGGTTCACGCAGAAGACCTCGCCCGTCTCATCACCTGGGAGATGGGCAAACCCATACGGCAGAGCCGTGCGGAAATCAAAACCGCAGTCGCCCTGGCGCGCTGGTACGCCGAAGAATGCAAACGCATCACCGGCGAAAGTATCCCTTCCCAGTTTCCAGACAAGCGCTTGCAGATCTGGAAAGTGCCGATTGGTCCGGTATTCGCCATTACACCGTGGAACAGTCCGGTCTCCATGGTCGTTCGCAAGATAGCACCGGCTCTGGCGGCCGGCTGTACAGTCATCCTCAAGCCCGATGAGCAAACGCCGCTCTCCGCATTAAAACTTGCCGAACTGTGGGCGGAGGCAGAGGGCCCCGCTGGCACCCTGCAGGTGCTCCCCAGCTCTGATCCTGCACCACTGGCGGAGCGTTTGATGGCGGACCCGCGCATAGCCAAGTTGAGTTTTACCGGTTCCACGGCGGTCGGGCAGAAGCTTTATGCGCAGGGTTCGCCGACCATCAAACGGCTTGCTCTGGAGCTGGGCGGGCATGCCCCTGTGCTGATTTTTTCCGATGCGGACATCGACGCAGCGGTGGCCATGACCATCCATGCCAAATTCCGCTATGCCGGTCAGTCCTGTGTCGCCGCCAACCGCTTGTATGTGGATGATGCGATCTTGGCGGAGTTTACCGCTCGCTACCTCGACGCTATGGGCCACCTCAAGGTCGGAGACCCTTTTGCAGAGGACACGGACATCGGGCCGATGGTTTCCGAAGCCGCTGTCCGGAAATTCAAAGCGCAATTGCAGGATGCCCTGGACCGGGGTGCAAGACTCCTATGCGGAGGAGATGCACAAGGCCTGTGGTGCTCCCCGACCCTCCTCGCCGATCTTGATCCGCAGAGCCGTATATTCCACGAAGAAAGCTTCAGCCCTCTGCTGCCCATACAGAGGTTTCGTAGCGAAGCGGAAGCTGTCGCCCTCGCCAATGACACCCCCTATGGCTTGGCCGCTTATCTCTGGACCCGCGATCTCGGACGCGCATACCGCATCGCGGAGGCGCTGCAATGCGGCATCGTCGGCGTCAATGACGGGGCTCCCGCCACCCCGCAGGCGCCCTTCGGCGGCAACAAGCTCTCCGGACTGGGCACCGAGGGTGGCAAATGGGGGCTGGAAGAATTTTTACAATTGCACTACGTTTCCATCCAATTGCCATGACAATTCTCTATTCCCTAGCCACCCAGGTAGGATATACTGTCATACTCTTATTCAGTTAATCAGGGGGCGGTCATGGAAACCAGTCTGCGTAATCATTTGAAGGGTAAAGTGGTTGAGATCATCAAAGGCGGGGCGGTTTCGGAAGTCGAGGTGGAAACCTCCGCCGGTATAATCGCCTCCGTGGTTACCACACGGAGCGTGGAACGACTCGGGCTGAAGGTGGGTGACGAGGTTTTCGCGGTAATCAAGGCCAGCGAAGTAGGCATCGAAAAACCCTGAAGCGGCTGTTTCATGTTTTTCTCTCCGCAGGAAATTGCCGCACTCATCCAGGAAGATCAGCCTTTCCTGGATCTCACCACCCACATGCTGGGTATCGGCGGCAAGGCAGCGGTCATGTGTTTTCGCTGTCGTCAGGGCATCACGGTCGCGGGTACCGAACTTGCGGCGCAGTTGGTGGAGGCCTGCGGCCTTACCGTGACCGAAAGTCAGCCGTCGGGCGCATCGGCCGCAACAGGAAGCACCCTGCTGGCTGCGGAGGGTTCGGCAAATGCCGCCCATTCTGCATGGAAAGTGGCGCAAAACGTGCTGGAGTACGCCTGCGGCATCGCGACCTATGCCGGAAAACTGGTGCAACAAACGCATCAGATCAGTCCCGGGACGGCTGTTGTCGTTACCCGCAAGAATCTTCCCGGGGTGCGCCGTTTTGCGGCCATGGCTGCTCTCGCAGGGGGGGTCATGCCGCACCGGCTGAGCCTCTCGGAAAGTGTTCTGGTATTTGACCAGCACTTGGCCTTTTTAGGTGGTTTATCGCCTTTCTTGCAACAGTTGGCACGATACCGAAGGCAGGTCCCCTCCAGCAAGATCGTGGTGGAAGTGCAAAAGACGGATCACACGATGACGGACGCACTGGCACTGGCGCAGGCCGGTGTCGCCGGGATCCAATTTGATAAAATGTCGCCCGGACCCCTGGCAGAAATCGCCGCGAAACTGCGTGCCGTGGCGCCGGAGGTTACATTGTTTGCTGCAGGCGGGATTACCCTTGCCAACATTCAGGCCTATGCGGCAACCGGTATGGATGCCCTCGTGACCAGCGCCGTTTATCACGCCGCACCGGCCGATATCGGTGTGGAGATTCGCCCCGTGTAAGACCCGTGACTCCCGCGTGTCAGGGGATTTTGATCAGCATGGGGTGAAAGGCCTTCTGGAAAAGCAATACCTTGTCGCCCGTGCGAAGGTCATGCACTTCATCTGCGCTGGCGACGATGCGGGTAATCTGGTTGCCCATCAATACGGTGACGCTCCAGAGCACATCCAGGGGTACGATCGCCAGGACTTCAGCATGCACCTGCCAGCGCCCCACCATGTGCTGTGGCGAGAAAACCTTCAGCGGCGGCCCGTCATCGCGAATTTTGCCCTCTTCCAGACAGCAAACGCGCTGCACCATTTTGAATACTTCGGCAAGGTCGTGGCTGACCAGGATAATGGTGGTCCCAAAGCGCCGGTGCAAGGCCAGTATTTCATCCTGGAGCTGGGTGCGCATGGCATGGTCCAAGGCGGACAAGGGCTCATCCAGCAGCAATACCTGTGGCTGGCGCAGCATGGCGCGCGCTAGCGCGACCCGTTGCCGCTGACCGCCGGAGAGACTGGCGGGAAAGCGGGTTTGCAGGTTTCCCAGCCCGGTGAGGGCGAGCATCTCGTCCACCGCCTTCAGGTCTTTCCTGTCGACCAGGGCAAAACGGAGATTATCCCGCACGCTCAGATGAGGAAACAGGGAACAGTCCTGAAACACCATGCCGACCTGCCGTTTCTGGGGTGGGAGGCAAATCTGCTTGGCGCTGTCGAACCACAGCGTATCACCCACCTTGATGCGGCCCCGATCCGGTAGAGCGAGTCCAGCCAGCATCCGCAGCAGGGTGCTTTTACCCGCACCCGACGGTCCGAAGAAGGCGACCACTTCCCCTGCGGTCAAACGCAAGTCCACTTCCAGCCGGTAATCCCCCGACACGCCATGCAGAGACTTTTCCACACAGAGCTCGATCATACCGTGCTCAGCAGTTTTTTATTGAGCACATAGACGATGAGCAGAATGGCGAAGGAGATCGCAAAAAGCGCCCCCGCGTAGAGGTTGGCGGCGGAGTAATTCAGTGCCTCCACTTCGTTGTAGATGGCAATGGAGGCGACACGGGTTTCGCCCGGCAGGTCACCGCCGATCATGAGAACGACGCCGAATTCGCCGATGGTGTGGGCAAAGGCCAGAACGGTGCCGGAAAGCAGGGAAGGTTTCATATTAGGGAGCTGTACCCGCAGGAGCGTTTCCCAGCGGGGTTTGCCGAGCACATAAGCGGCTTCACGCAGGGCGGGTGGCAGACTCTGGAACCCCGCTTGAATGGGATGCACCATGAAGGGCAGACTGAAAATCACCGATGCGACTATCAGGCCGGGAAAGCTGAAAGCGAGCTGAATACCCAAGCCATGTTGCAGTGCGCCGCCGAACCAGTTGTTGGGGCTGAAGATCAGCAGCAGATAAAAACCCAGCACCGAGGGCGGCAGCACCAGCGGCATACTCACCAGGGTTTCGACAAGGGCTTTCCAGCGGACCTGACTATGGGCCAGCCAATAAGCGAGGGGAATACCAATGACCCAAAGGATGGCTGTGACCACGGTCGCGAGCCTAAAGGTCAGTAACAGGGGTTCCCAGTCAAAAGGCATGACCACCCTCCAGGACCGCGACCTCATTGGCCTTGATGAGTGCCTCCAGCAGATCGCCGGGACGCAATTCCAGGCGCTCGGCGGAGCGGCTGGTAATCACCGAGCGCAGTACCTGTCCACGGTAATCCAGCCAAATCTCAGAAAGGACAACACCACGGCGGATTTCTTCCACCCGGACCGGCAGACGATTGCGCAGGCTGATACGCCCCTGCAGACCCTTGGCCAATCCCAGCTCTGTTTCCTTGAAGCAGAGGTCAACCTGCTGACCGACCCGCAGCAGCGGCTCTTCATCGAGGGAGGCCAGCAATACCGCCGAAAGGCAATCCGGCCCCACCGCCACATCTACCAGACTCAGATGCTCAGCGCTCAATATTTCAACGATCTGTCCGCGCAATCGGTTCATATCATGAAATACTCAGGGCAGCCGATAGCCGTTCGCCTTGAGGATACGGCGTCCAGCGGGAGAATAGACAAATGCCAGAAACTTCTGTGCATCCGTGTTACTGGCACCCCGCTTGAGAAGTACCGCCGACTGGGCGATGGGTTTATAGGCGCTTTGGGGGATTTCCACCCAATAACCCCTGCCCCGCATCTCGGGGGCTACCATGAGCGACTTGGCCGTGAAGCCCACCTCCGCCGCGCCGACATCGACATACTGGATCACCGTCAGCAGGTTCTCGCCATAAATGATCTTGCCCTTGAGCGGATCAAAGAGATGATAATATTTGAGCGCCCGCAGTGCCTCCAGACCATAGGGCGCCAGACGCGGATTAGGCACAGCGATTTTCCGTATCTCCGGCCCTTTCAGGAGCGCTTGCCAGTGGGTGAGATCCACGGGGGCTTTGCTCCAAAGCACCAGGGTGCCGTAGGCATAGACTTTGGGTGCGCTTGCGGTCATACCCGCTGTGTAGAGACGTTCCGGGTATTTGGTATCGGCGGCAAGGAATACGTCATAGGGCGCTCCCGCCTCAATCTGCTGGGTCAGCGCGCCGGAAGATGCGTAAACCGGCTTGACCGCAATACCGGTCTGCTGCTGAAAAGCCGCTTCCAAGTTGTCGAAAGCAAACTTGATGTTGGGAGCGGCAGCGACCAGGACCGTGCCTGCATGGGCCAGAGTGCTGCAATACAAAAACATCAGAACGGTCACATAACGAACCCATGCTTTCATAGCACTCTCCATATATCATAAAATATAACGATGGACCCATCGTCGCATGTAACCGCTCCCGCTATCCCGCCTTGCGCAGCAGCCGTAAATCATAGCGGCCATCGCGCACCGCTTCCGCCATATGGCCTATGATTTGCTCGCTGAGCAATTCCAGTACCTTATTTTTTATGGGTGACCAGGCATGATGAGCGGGGCATGCGGTCTCATCGGCGCAATTGGCCAGGCCTAAAACGCAACCATCACCAAAAGGTTCCCCCTCAATACGCTTCACCATCTCCAGAAGTCCTGATTCCCGGATTCCCGGCGCCAGCAAAAAGCCACCGCCGCGCCCCTTGAACGACTGAAGTATGCCCTTACCCGCCAATTCCTTGAGAATTTTCAAGAGGTAGGGAGAGGGCACGTCATAGAGGTAAGCGGCCACATCCTGACTGCGAACACAGACATCTTCAGGCTGAGATGCCACGTATACTAAAGCCTGAAGCGCGTAGTCACAGGTTTTGCTCCACAACATGGCCTTATCCCCTGCTTATCCCGCCTTGGCTACGGCGGCCTCGCCTAACAAGACGCCAGAGGGCATCTGGAGCACCTGAATCCCCTGCTCGCGAACAAAACGCGTTTCGTTCCGAGTCAGTGGTGCCTCTATCAGCGCCCAATGACGATCCGATGAACGCTTCATGATCTGGCGGGCGAAATTGCGCTGCAACTGGTCATTGAAACGGCATCCGACAAAAAGAAAATGGCGCCCCGTGCGGATTTTTTGGACGATCTCCGGGATAGGCGTCTGAATGTCAATTTCCGTCAGCACTTCGACAAAATCCGTATCAGAAACGAGGTAATTATTGGCCGGACTTTGTGAACCCCAAGGCTCATACAGTATAGTGTCCCATTGGGCAGCCACTGCGGCTTCGACCGACTGGCCCTCGGCATCCATATATCCCGTCCAGTGGCCAAAATGCTCGGTCTGACTGAGTCCCTGGATACGTCCCCACCGTGTACCCTGTTCGGCCAACGCCTTGGCCATACCGTTGTCGTACCAGAGGTGGACGATCAACGGGAGTTTCCGGGCGGCCAGGTCGCGCTGCAAAGGATGGATCGGCGGATCCTCGGCAAAGGTCTTGTCCATCATGCCCACGAGGGTCTTGCGGTGCTTGAAGTTCTCGATATACTGCGCGGCCCCGGTGAGGTTGCGCCGGACCTTGTGAGGCACCGTCACCTGGCTGCTGAGCACTTCCGCCAATGCCAGCAACCCGCTGGGCAGGGTGGCTCCAGCCTCCGGCAGCAGGCCTGGACCGAGATACGGAATGATGCGCCCTTCCGCAAGGCCGCTGAAGATTTCCAAAAGATCCTTGTCCATAGTCATGCTTCCTTATGTAGCGAGGGAAAGAACCGCCGCCTTGATCTGTTCGATGACCGCTGGTTCGAGGCGAAAAATGCCTCTTCCCCCGGAGAGAGATTCATAACCATTGGCAGAGTGTCTGCTCAGCGCATTGAACCAGTCCTGCGGACTGGTCCCGCTGGGACACTCGCCAATTTCCCGCACACTGCCATCGTTGGCAAAACGTGCATGAATGATGACGAGAGACTGTTCCATCACATTCTCCTTATAAGCCCGAAGAAAATCCCAAAAGTTCAATGACGACGTCTTCTTCACCAATCATGGCCTGACAGGCCAGACGGGATTTGCTGCCAACACCAACAATGCTATCCAAGCGCTCATTTTCGAGACGCTGGATTTTCGACAGGCTCTTCCGCCCTTCCTGGACGAAAATATGGCAGCTATCGCATTCGCCTTTGCCTTCGCACTTCAGGACCATGGGTTCACCGGCGGCGATCACCGCGGCGGCGAGACTGGCCCCCACGGGCATCTCGACGGTTTTACCACTGGGTTTGATGGTGATAATGGG
>DAIEIW010000100.1:0-6269 GCA_027351205.1 Acidithiobacillus sp. | reverse complement strand
TACTGCTGCGTCGTATTTTTATCCGCGCGCAGGACGATCACCCGTTCCGGATCTTTGGCGGCAAGCGCTTTGAGTTGTCCAGCCAGATCGGACATGGGCACCACCTGCTTGTTCATACGCACCTGCCCAGCGGCGCTGAGGTCGATGGTGATAGGGGTTTTTGGCTCACCGGCGGTAGCCTGCTGGGCTTTGGGCAGCTCCATGGAAAGATGGGACTGGTGCACAAAGCTGCTGGTGACCATGAAGAACAGCAGCAGCACCAGCACGATATCGACCATGGAGATCACATTGATCTCCGGCTCTTCACTCACCCGCTGACGCAGATTCATTTTTCCGTCCCCGCGGCTATCTGATTCACCAGTTTCAGCGCCTCTTTTTCGAGGGACAACACCAGCGTATCTACCTGCCCTTTGAAATAGCGATAGAACATCAGACTGGGGATAGCGACGATAAGACCGCTGGCGGTGGTGATGAGCGCCTCGGCGATGCCGCTCGCCAACGCCTTGGGATCGCCCGCGCCCACCATGCCGATGGCCGCAAAAGCATGCATGATGCCGAATACGGTTCCAAGCAGACCCAGCAGGGGCGCCACACCGGCGATACTACCCAGAAAGTTGAGGTAACGATCGAGATGCGCCACTTCATGACGGCCGGTCTCTTCCACCGACTCCTTGATCACGTCGCGCGGCTGTCCCGCGCTCTGGAGCGCCACCAACATCATCCTGGCCAGGGGCGTGTCGTTTTCATACAGCACCTTGACGGCCTGCTGCACCTTGCCCGCGTCCACCAGTTCCCCGACCCGGGACGCGAGATCACGCGGTGCAATACGTCCCCGCCGCAAGACCCAGAGACGATTACCGGCGATGGCCAAAGCGACGATTGCCGCCAAAATGAGAATCGGCAGAACAAATCCGCCTAACTTGAACAATCCCAGCAACTCTTGCACATCGCCTCCAGAACCCGTTCGATTGTGA
Organism: Acidithiobacillus sp.; assembly: GCA_027351205.1. Classification (GTDB taxonomy): domain Bacteria; phylum Pseudomonadota; class Gammaproteobacteria; order Acidithiobacillales; family Acidithiobacillaceae; genus Acidithiobacillus. Next base: position 5,295 of record DAIEIW010000100.1, on the reverse strand, counting down.
CGAAGCCGGAATATAGCATATCACCCAGGAAACGGCAGCGACCGGCCCGTGCAGGCGCCCGCGTTCAGGCGCCGGGCTGCCAGTAGGCGGGCGATGGCGGCAGGGCATGACGTAAGCGCCCGGTCCGCCATATCCATGTGCCCGACTTGCCCTCGCCCAGATAAAAGACTCGCGCCTGTGCTGCGGCAGCCGCTAACGCCGCTCTTTCCGTGTTGCCCAGACTAGCAGGGGCGAAGATGGCCTGCGCTCGATGCAACGCGACGCCCTGCTCCGCGACAAGGCGATGGATCGTCGCGGCATCGGCGTCACCCAGAATAAGCACATCGGGTCCGGCGCCCCAGGTCACTATGCAGGGCTGGACAGGTGCATTCAGGGTCAGGAAATGCATCTCTGCCGGTGCACCGCCGTCGGCTCCACAGAAGGCCGATATCGGCGGTCCTCCGGGATAATCGCGGGCTCCGGCAGGCCACCACTGACGGGCAGCAACAGGCAGCGGCTGGGGTTCGGAAATGTCGCTGCGTAACCATGCATCCACCCGCGTCACGCCCTGCTGGCGCAGCGCTGCCGTGAGCGCGAGGCTGCCGCTACGGCGACTGGCCGCCTTCCAGAGATTTGCCGAGAAAATACCGCTCTGTGATCCCTTCTGCCAGAACAGCAGCATGCCGGGTCCCGCGTCCAGTGCACGCAATTCCAGATCAGCGGTACCCCCGGCGGGGATCAGGAGCGGTACCATGCCCAGCAAAGCCAGGGAGCGCCCCGGCCAGCCCGGCGGCAGAAAAAAGATGCTCAGCCCCAGGACCGCCGCCAGCAAGGCCCAGGTGCGACCCGTACCCGTGCTGACCCGCGCAAATGGGATATGCAGCAGAATGCGCAGCAATGCGGTCACTGCATCCATTTCCAGCGCCACCAGATGGAAGAGCAGGCGGCTGAGCAATTCCAGATCCAGCAGTGCAAAAAAAGCGCCTAGCAAGGCCAGCGGCACTGCCAGCAATTCCACTAGCGGGATCACCAACACGTTTGCAACCGGGGAAATCAGGGAGACCTGTCCGAAGAGTCCCGCCAGTAAAGGCATCAGGGCAACGGAAACCATCCACTGGCTGCGTAGCAACGCGCGCCAGCCGCCTTCCCCATAGCCGATGGCCACCAGCACGGCCACGGCGCCCAGAGAAAGCCAGAATCCCACATCCACCAGCGCGCCGGGGTTTCCGAAGACGATGAGCAGGGCGGCCATGGACAGCCCCTGCCAGGCGTTGTTTGGGCGTCCCAGCAGATGGGAGAGTGCCGCTGCCGTGACCATCCAGGCGGCGCGCTCGCCGGGAATCTGCATGCCGGCAAAACTGGCATAGCCCCAGGCCGCCGGGATGCTGCAGAGGACTCCCGCCGTCTGCGCCGGCCAGCGGGCGACCAGCCAGGGGGTACACCGCCACAGCCACTGACCGAGCCACAGGGCCAGTCCGGCGACCATGGCCACATGGGAGCCGGAGATCACCAGCAAGTGGGCGGTGCCCGTATCCCGGTAGACCTGCCAGATCTCTGGCGGGAGCTGGTTTCCGACACCGATACTCAGCGCCTGCACAAAACCTGCCGCTTCGCGGTCCAGGGCCATATTGCTGGCATGGAGCACCGCCTCACGGGCCACCGCGATATCGTCCTGGAAATTCGCGCGGGAAACCGGCAACAGCCGGGCATCCTGCAGCCGTGCCACCCCGCCCTCCCCAGCCCAAAAACGCCGCCGGGCGAGATCTGCAAAGGGGCTGCCGGGCAGGCTGGCAAGAGACTCGCTATGCAACTGCAACTGCCAGCGTTGCCCGACTACGGGGACTTCCGGAAGATTACCGTGAACGAGAATGGTGTCAGGCCGGGCGCCCGCAGGGGCCTCTACCGACCAGTGCTCGGGCGCCACCAGAAAGCGATATTCCCGGCCCCCCAATTGGGGCATGGAAACGACGCGGCCCCGGACACTGAAGTCCTGGCCCACCGGCCACTGTACGGCGAGGCGCAGATCGGCCTGCCAGATGCCCCAGGCAAAGGCCCCCGCTGCGACGGTCAACAGCAGCGCAGGCCGCCACTTCCAAACCAGGAGCAGTCCGGGAAACGCTACGGAAAGCGGAATCCACAAAGCAGGCAGTTGCCGGAAGCTGTGGAAAAACCCCAGCCCCAGCCCCATCGCGATGACCAGATGCGGCAAGGACGGCCAGGATTTGGCCCAGGGCAGCGGCTTGGCTACACTAGCCCCCTTACGATCCAGGAAATATCGCATTGCGCCTACCTGCATTCTGTCGCCTTCCCACCCGCGAGGACATCCTCAGCAAACGACCGCTGGGGCGCTTTACCCATTACCTGGCCCGCCCGGTACTCTGGCATCCCCATCGCCACAACGTCGCCCGTGCCGCCGCGATCGGCACTTTTATCGGCAGCCTGCCTTTTTTTGGCCATGTTCTGAGCATCCTGCTCATCAGTCTCTGGCGTCGCGCCTATATCCCCGTCGGCGTCGTCATGCCTTTTATCGTGACGGGACCCTTTACCATCGTGCCCTTTTTCTTCGCATCCTATGAACTGGGGTTCTGGCTGCTCAACCAGTTGGGGCTGGCCCCGCCCATCACCATTCATTATGCGGATATCCACGCCATGGTCCATGGACAGATCAGCATAATGGCCATGGGAGACCGCCTCTGGCATGCCTACCTCCTCACCTGGCTGGGCAGCATCATTCTTGGCGGGGCGCTTGCCCTGATACTATACTTTGGAGTACTCGGTGGCTGGCGACTCTGGATACTGTGGCGGCTGCGACGCCGTCGCCTGCAGCGCAGTCGGTTTTAGTGCATGGCGTTCAGGGGCTGCAGGACGCCATCCTGCAGCCGGAGTACGTGCTCCATGTGTGCCGCCAGCGCCGGCTCATGGGTAACGATAACCAGTGCGGTACCCAGTTCCTGATTGAGGTCAAGCATCAGTTGGTGGACGCTCTCCGCCGACTCGCTGTCGAGATTGCCGGTGGGTTCGTCGGCGAGGAGCAGTGCCGGGCGGGTGACCAGCGCACGCGCCAGCGCAACCCGTTGCCGTTCGCCACCGGAGAGCATGCCGGGTTTGTGATCCAGGCGCTCACTCAGACCGACACGGGTCAGGATTTCCTTGCCCCAGGGTTCTACGGAGCGACGCGGCACCCGGCGTATCAGGAGAGGGAGCAGGACGTTCTCCAGTGCCGTGAACTCGGGCAGCAAACGGTGCAACTGATAGACGAAACCGACACTCTGATTACGCAAACGGCTGCGCGCCGATTCGCTGAGTTTGTAGACCTCCTGACCGAGGATCCGTACCCCCCCCCCGGACGGGCGCTCCAGGCCACCCATGAGGTGCATCAGCGTGCTCTTGCCCTGCCCGGAGGCGCCGACAATCGCCAGGCGTTCGCCGGGGCGCACCAGCAGATTGATGTCACGGATGACCTCCAGACGCTCGCGGCCAATGGCGAAACTCTGCCGCAGATGCTCGACGGAAAGAACGATCTGCTCACTCATAACGCAACGCCTCCGCAGGAGCGACGCGGGAGGCGCGCCAGGATGGATACAACGTCGCTATCCAGCTCATGATGAGCGCGGCAATGGCCACATGGATCACATCCCAGGGCTCCAGCTTGGAGGGCAACTGGCTGATGGAATAAACCTCCGGCGAGATAAATTGGACGTGAAACAAGTGCTCGATGGCCGGTACCAGGGTCGGAATATTCAACGCCAGCAACACCCCGAAGAGGACACCGAGCAGCGTGCCAAAGAGTCCGATGATCCCGCCCTGAACCATAAAAATCAGCATGATACTGCGTGGCGTCACGCCGATGGTGCGGAGAATGGCGATATCCGTTTCCTTATCGGTGACCACCATCACCAGCGTCGCCACGATGTTGAAGGCGGCGACGGCGATGATGAGCGACAGGATCACAAACATCACCAGTTTCTCCATGCTCAGGGCCTTGAAGAAGTTCTCGTGGGTCTGGGTCCAGTCCTGGATATAAAAGGCGGCACCAAGCTGTTGTTGCAGATGGGCGGCGAAGGCCGGGGCGGCAAAGGGGTCTTTGATCTGCATGCGCAGGCCCGTCACGCCCTGGTTCAGCCCGTAGAGCCGCTGCGCATCGCCCAGATTGATATAGGCCATGCCGCTGTCGTAGGCGTAAATACCGACGGAAAAGAGGCCGACCACCGTGAACTGGCGCAAGGCGGGGGTTACACCCAGCGGAGTGACGCCGCCCTGGGGGGAAATCAAGGTGATCTTGTCACCTACGGTCACGCCCAGTTGCCGCGCAAGGGATCGTCCGAGGACGATACTCCAGGGGTGAGTCTGCAGGGACTGCAACTCGCCCATTTTCATGTCCTGGTTGAGCTTGTTGACGCGGTTCTCCAACGCCGGGTCGATGCCCTCGATCACCGCGCCACTGACCAGCCCGTCGTGGGAGAGCATGGCCTGCGCCTGCACATAGGGTGCCACTCCGGTCACACCGGGAACTGTCGAAAGGCGCTTCACCGCCGTCGGCCAGTCCAGTACCGGCACCCCGTTGCCCTGAATGATGACGTCGGAAGTCACCGCCAGAATCCGCGAACGCAGGGTATGGTCAAAACCATTCATCACCGCCATGACCGCGATGAGCGCGGCCACCCCGATGACCATGCCCATGATCGCCGTGCCGGTGATAAAGGAGATGAAGTGATTGCGACGCTTGGCGCGGGTGTAACGTACCCCGATCCAGAGCTCATAAAACCTCATGACTGCTCCGGCCGCAGATGGGGGAAGAGAATCACCTCGCGAATGCTGGGCTGATCGGCGAGGAGCATGACCAGACGATCGATGCCCAGCCCCACCCCCGCGGTCGGCGGCATGCCGTATTCCAGGGCGCGGATATAGTCGGCGTCGAAGAACATCGCCTCCTCGTCCCCGGCATCCTTGGCCTCGACCTGCGCCCGGAAGCGGGCGGCCTGGTCTTCGGGATCGTTCAACTCGGAGAAGCCGTTGGCCAACTCGCGGCCGGCGATCATCAGCTCGAAACGATCCGTGACCTCGGGGTCGAAATCATTACGGCGCGCCAGCGGGCTGACCTCCAGGGGATACTCGGTGATGAAGGTGGGCTGCTGGAGATGGCCTTCCACCGTCTTCTCAAAGATTTCGATGAGACGCTTGCCCCAGCCCCAGGCGGGCTGACAGGGCAGGTGCAACTGCGCGAGTTTGGCAGCCAGCACTGCGGGGTCCCGCAGATCGGCATCCGCCAGATCGGGGTTATGGGCACGCACCGACTCCGTCACCGTCAAGCGGTGG
>DAIEIW010000074.1:0-27872 GCA_027351205.1 Acidithiobacillus sp. | reverse complement strand
ATTGCTATAATAATTATTAATATTTTTCTTTAAGTAGTAAATATCTGAGCAAGACTGGTTACTAAAAGCAAGTATTTTATTACCGTTACGTTTTGTCGTGATGGCGCCTGACCCGTAGCATGGATTGGTTACCGCTATATCTCCAGATCCAGATGGAGCGGTCGCACTGCTTCCAAACGAGAAGCCATTTGTGTCGCTCATATAATATACCCAAGTATTATAAAGCGATACCTTGCCAGACAAAGCATAATCCATCAGGCCAAACTGAATATTGTTACTGTATTCCGGTGTATTGATAATCGTGCCGATGGCCTGTTCCGCTACGTTGAGCATGGATTGTGAGTTGTCGATGTAGGCGCTGGATGATCCGGAGGCACCCACGGAGGCACAGGCGCTTTGGGCGGCGGCGGTAATGCCGGACGTATTGCAGGGGACGGAGTAAAGTACGTTGGTTCCCGACGACCCCAGCGCGGGAGGCGTAAATCCGCTCGCGGTGTAGCTTACGGGTGAGGAGGAGTTGGCATCTTCCGGCACGGTGCCGGAACCGGTCATAATGGCGCCGGAGAGTCCGGTGGGGCCTTGCAGGACGCCTGCCATGCCTTGTGAGTTATCCAGCAATATCATCACCTGCGGCTGGTTGGCCGGCAGGATATTGATGGTATTGTTGGCTTGGGCGAAGCTGCTCCAGCTCGCTAGCGGAGCGGCGGTCATGGACAGGCATAGCACACTGACAATGAATTTTTGACGCGAGTTTTTTTTCATTGCACTTTCCTCAAAATAGCCTGCACGGTGACGCCAAGGCCGCCGCCATTGGTTCTGGATGTATGCACATAGACGACGTAATAACGAATGCTTTGCACACCTGGTCCGGTGCCGGTCTGATTTTGCTCGTTGCCGCCTACCTGGGTGGCGAGGGCGCCAGCGGGATACATCACGTACTGCACGTTGAAATTAAAGTTGCCGTATTGGATAGGAATGGAGGCGCAGGTTGTTCCTGTGCAACTGGACCAAAAACTTGCGGGCGGCGCTGTGGGCCGGGTGAGGCCATTGGCGTTGGTCGGCAACGGGAGATACCAAGAGCCTGGGGAGGTGATTTCCGGCCAGTTTGGCAAGGTCTGCAAGCTGGTATTCGCCGCAGTCACACCCTGATCCGTCGCTTCCTGCGCAGCGCTTTGCACTGCCATATTGGAAGAGATAAGCACGTTATTACGGGTCAGATAAATGAGCGCGAGCACGGCGATGGTGATGACCAAAACCAGAACCAGCGTGATGACCAAGATCGCCCCACTTTCTTTGTTGGGGTCAGTCTCGGGGGCAGATAATTCGTATTGCATTCGCTTAATCATGGTCCGCCCCAGATGTTATTCCGAACCGGCACCACGCTCTCGAAGAGATGATAGGCATAGTGGCGGCAATTGCCCTGCAGGCAGCCGGGGCCGTTGGTTGTCGGCACGGTATAGCTTAGATTTTGGTTGGGTAACATAACGAAGCTGGCCGGGCTGGTTTCATTGGGCATGTAGCGGGTGCTTCGCGCGAGCATGGCTATCCGCACGGCAAGAATTTGCTGTGTAGCCGAAGCCGTGTAATTTGCAGGAAGGACCCATTGCGTGATGGCGCCATTACTGCCCAGACCGTACTCCAGTTGCAGGTCTACTACGCCGCGGGCTAAGGCTTGACGACTAGGCGCAGTGGCAGGACTCTGACTATTGTATTGGGTCAGATAAAGGGTCGGTGTCGCCGTGCCACCGATGTCACCAATGGTAAATTGATTGATGGTGAAATTATTGCTACCCAGATCGATGAAGTTGGCTCCAGCAAAAGAGGCACTGCTGAGGCCGGGATATATGGCTCCTGCCAATGCTTGAAACCCATTGGAAGGATTATAGTTGGATAGTCCTGAATTGTGGACAATACCAATTCCATTACCTTGAGTAAGCAGGTTGGTCACCTGTGCCATCAGGCAGGCTTGTCCGGGAATTTGTACAATAAACATATCCCCCGAATTGATGAATGCCGTCGCCGTCAAAAATACCCGCTGCGAGGTCATACTGGGAATGGAGCTGATTCGTGCTGCCGGGGCATTGCCAAATGATGCGCCCCCCGCAACGGTCATCAATGAATACGTATTGATATTGCTGATGTTTGTGGGATCGTATGTACCACTGCTTTGCACGGAGGCGGTAATAGCCGTCAAAGAAAAAGGCAAAGCAGTCTGATTGCTGTTATAAGCGGCAATCCCATTGGGACAATCCGAAACCTGTGGCAACCCGAACCCCGCCGACTCCACCGCCTGGCGCACTAACGCCAGCGCGTTACGTCCCCGCTGCCACATATCCGTAGTGCTGCTCTGGTTGGTGACGATCTGGCTGCTATTCAGGAAGAACGTGAACACGGCAGTCGCCAGCAAGGTGCCGATGACCAATGTGACCAGCAATTCGGTAAGGGTGAAGCCTGCTTCAACTCGGTCAGTGCGGCGCATGGTCAGTATCCCACGATGGTTTGCACGGAGTAGGTTTCCGGGGTGCCGTTTATCAACCAGGAAATGGAAACAGTGGCTGTGCAGGGGCACATCCCGTTGCCTTGCAGGGAAAGGACCGTGATGCTGCCAGAGGCGGAGGGGAGAGCGGGAGGGAGGCCAGGAGGATACAGCATATTTTTCCAGGTGCTGATCGCCTGCGCAACCACAGTATTGGCGCTGCCGGGAACGGTGGCAGTGCCTGAATTCGATACGGCAGCGCCATTGAACTGCAGGGCGTTGCTGCCGTTGGCGCGGATCAGGCCGATGGTGTTTTGGGCAATCTGATAGCCGCCCGTGAGATCATTGCCCTCGGCGTTGATGCTGAAACCGTTCATAAGGATGGCCAGTATACCCAGCGAGCCAATGGCAAAAATCGCCAGGGCGATCATGGTCTCGATGAGGGTAAAGCCTTGTTCCGGCCGCTGTGGCGAGTGCATGACGTGGTGCCTCACGGGAGGTTGCACTGGGTGCTGTTGGCGGAAGCTGTGGCGCAGGAGCGCACATCCCCGGCGCCGCTGACTTGCACCAGCCAGTAACCGTAGGTGGCCGGTTGCTGGCTGGTGGCCTGAAAAGCGATAGCGGCGCTGGTAACGGCGTTGTTGGTGTCGTACACCATGCCCGTGGGTGTGACACTGAATGTGCCACTGGTCAGAACGATGCAAGGGGTATTCTCATATTGGTTGGCATATTGCGTTGCGGACATTTGTGGGACGTTTTGCAATACCGCGCTGATCGTCTGCGGGCTGATGGTCCAGGCGCAGGCATTACCGCCGCCCTGAATGCTCACCGTTACCGGATAGCCGCTACGGATAGCGTAGCCCTTGGCCCAATTGATATCTTGCTGGAGTTTTCCGGCGGCGGCCTGGATGCGCGCCCGCACCATCCAGATGGAGACATCCGGGATGGCGATGGCGAGGATAATGGCAAGCACGGCAATAGTGATCATCAATTCAATCAGGGTGAATCCCAGCATGAGTCCGCGGCGGTGTTGCACCGACCGGATACCGCCCACGCTGCCCTCACCCCCCATGCGTCACCACCGCGCCCATCTTGAAAATCGGCAGGTACATGGCCACTACCAGGGTGCCGACGATGATGCCCAGCACCACCATGATCATCGGTTCCATGAGGGTGGAGAGGCGACTGACCGCTTCTTCGACCTCGCTCTCGTAAAAGTCGGCGACTTTGCCGGACATGACTTCGATGGCGCCGGTCTCCTCACCGATGGCGAGCATCTGGGTGGCCATGATGGGAAAGATGCCGTCGGCTTTGAGTTGGGTGGTGATGCGCCCGCCGGTGGCAACGTCGTCACGGGCAGCCAGGACGCTGCGCTCGATGATGACGTTACCGGACACTTTGGAAAGCGTTCCCAGGGCTTCCATGATGGGCACGCCTGCCCCCTGCATGGTGGACAGGGTGCGCATAAAGCGCGCCACGGCACCTTTCAGCAGGATATCGCCCAACACCGGGATTTTCAGGGAGAAGCGGTCTATGACGGTTTTGAACCTTAGATTGTGCTTGTAGGTATAGATAAACAGCCATATCGAGGCGATGGGTACGAGCACCACGATGTACCAGTGACTTTTCATCCAGTTGGAGATGTTGATGACGACCTGCGTCAGCAGCGGCAGGGTGGCACCGAAGCTGCTGAAGAGCTGTGAGAATACCGGGATGACGAAAATCATCAGGATCACCACGACCACGACCATGACGGTGATGATGGCCGCCGGGTAGAACATGGCCGACTTGACCTTTTTGTTCAGCGCCAGGGTCTTTTCGCGATATTCGGCCAGGCGCAGGAGGATGGTGTCGAGGATGCCCCCCTGCTCACCCGCGGCGACCAGGGACACGAAAAGACGGTCGAAATATTTGGGGAAGTGTGCCATGGCCTGCGACAGGGATTCACCTTCTTTGAGGTGGTTGAGGATCCCCTTGAGCAGTTTTTTCATGCCCGCGCCGGAGGTGGCGGATACCAGTAGTTCAAAAGACTGCACGATGGGCACGCCGGCGTTGATCATGGTGGAGAGCTGGCGGACCATCACCACCAGTTGCGCTTCCTTGACACCCCTTTCACCGAAGAGAGGCTGCGGCGCTTTGCGCACAACAGTCGGCACCAGTTCCATGCGGCGCAGGTTGGAGCGCACGGCGTTGGCGGAGACGGCGTTCATTTCGCCTTTTTTCTTTTCTCTTCCGCCGGGCGAGGTTGCCTCCCACGTAAAGTCGTAGGTCTTTGCCTCGCGGAGTGCGGATTTTTTGTCTTTGCCCAAGGCTGTCGCCATGCGTTCACCCGTCCCTGTCGTTATTACACACCCATATAGAACAGTCTGGTTAATTTGCAATGGGCGTTGTGCTGTCGCGGACGGGCAGGACTGGAACGAGGTATTTCAGGAGATGGGCGGCTGCCAGAGTTTATCCCAGCTTTGCTGGGCGGCGAGACCGAGGCGTTGGGGGAGTGTCTTTTGGCGCTGATAATGGAGGGCGAGCACTTTGCCCTGCCGCACCGCTTCCAGGATGATCTCATCGCTGGTGGCGAGATCATCCACCAATCCGAGCTGACGGGCTTTGTTGCCCAGCCAGGCTTCGCCGGTGGCGACTTGTTCCAGATCCAGTTGCGGACGGTATTGCCGGACGAAGTCGCGGAACTGGGTGTGGGTTTCTTCCAGTTCTTCGCGCAGTTTGGCGCGGCCGGTTTCGGTATTCTCGCCGAACAGGGTGACGGTGCGCTTGAATTTGCCGGCGGTAAATTGTTCCCAGTCGATATTGCGATCCTGTAGCCAGCGGTGGAAGTTGGGGATCTGGGCGACGACGCCGATGGAGCCGATGAGGGCGAAGGGGCTGGCGACGATGCGGTCAGCGGTGACCGCCATCATGTAGCCGCCACTGGCGGCGACGGCGTCGACCAGCACCGTGAGATGAATCTTGGCGGCGCGCAGACGTAATAACTGGGCCGAGGCGAGACCGTAGGTGTTGACCATGCCGCCGCCGCTTTCCAGGCGCAGCAGGACGGTGTCGCCGGGTTTGGCGGCCTGAATGATGGCGGAGATTTCTTCACGCAGGGCGCTGACGGCGGAGGCGCGGATGTCGCCCTTGAACTCGAGCAGATAGGCGCAGCTTTCGGCAAGAGGGTCGTTGGCCCTGTCTTTGCGGTCTTTCTTGAGGGTCTTCCGATGGATTTTCAGGGCTTTTTTGTCCAGCCGGTATTGCTGGACGTTTTCGCCGGATTGTTCTAATTGCTTGCGCAGGTCGGTGACCTGCACCTGCCCTGACGCGGGGCTTTTGCGTTTGTTCAGGGCGATGGCGGCGATGCCGCCCACGACGACGAGCAGGGCGACCACGATGGTGGCGGTGTCGGCGAGGAAGAGCAGGTAATGGCTGAAGAAGGTTTCCATGGCGCCAAGATAGGCGGAAAGGCGATAGCTGTAAAGATTCTGGGCATGGTTGAACCCTGGGTGCCGGGGGCGTTATCATTTTACCACTTGCCGAGGTGCCTCCTTTCATGATCCATGTGAAGTTTTTTGCCAGTGTGCGCGAGCGTGTCGGGATCGGGGAAATATCTCTGCCGATGCCTGAAGGTGGTGCCACGGTGGAGGAGGTTTTGGCGCTGGCGGAGGGTGAAGTCGGCGTGGTGCTGCAGGGCGCTCATCTGCTGGCGGCGGTGAACCTACGGCACGTGCCTTTCTCCGATGTGGTGCGCGATGGCGATGAGGTGGCGTTTTTCCCACCGGTAACCGGTGGTTAGCTGTGCTCGTCAAAGTTCAACAGGAAGACTTTGATCCGATGGCGGAGGTGGCGGCCTTTCCGGCGGATGCCATCGCCGGAGCGGGTGGCTCGGTCACCTTTATTGGGACGGTGCGCGATTATAGCGAGGCGGCGGATATCCTGGCCATGGAGATCGAGCACTATCCGGGGATGACGGAGCGCGAACTCGAACGCATCAGTGCCGAGGCGGCCCGGCATTATGATATTCTCGATACTCTGGTCATTCATCGTTATGGTCATCTGGCGCCCCAGGACAATATTGTGATGGTAGCGGTCTGGTCGCGGCACCGGGCGGCGGCCTTTGACGCCTGCCGCTTCCTGATCGATGTATTGAAAACCAGCGCGCCCTTCTGGAAAAAAGAGATCACCCCGGAGGGGGTGCGCTGGGTGACTGATTGTCCCGGCTGCCGGGCCGGGAGCCGCGAGGGACATACTCATGCGCCCCATGTTTCCCATTCCCATACACAGTTGAAGTGAGATTTTATGCCGAGTTTTGATGTGGTATCCGAAGTGGATATGCAGGAAGTGGATAATGCCCTGCATACAACGGTGAAGGAAATCACCACCCGTTATGACTTCAAGGGCAGCAAGGCGTCGATGGAGCGGAAGGAGAAGGAGATCATCCTCGTTGCCGAGGACGAGTATAAGCTGGGGCAGATGATCGACCTGCTCTCGGCGCGTCTGGTCAAGCGCGGGGTAGATTTGAAGGCCCTGGATGTGGGTAAGGTGGCCGCCGCGGCGGGCGGGATGGAGCGGCAGGTGCTGGGCCTGAAAGTGGGTCTGGAAACCGAAGTATCCAAGCGCATGATTAAACTTCTGAAAGACGGGAAGTTCAAGGCCCAGGGCAGTATTCAGGGGGATCAGTTGCGGGTGTCGGGCAAGAGCCGGGACGAGTTGCAGGCGGCCATTGCCGCGCTGCGCGGTCACGATTTTGGTTTGCCGGTGCAGTTTACGAACTTTCGGGATTGAGGTTGGACGGGGGTAACATGGGCAAGGTGGAATTGGCGGCACTGGTTGCCGGGATGACAGGAGTGAGTGCGGCGGCGGTGATCAGCCGTGACGGGATTCCTTTACAGGTGGAAGGGTTGTCCGAAGACATGGCGGATACGGTGGCGGCGCTGGCTTCTGGTATGTGCGCACTGGCTAAACGCATGAACGAGGAGGGTAATGGTGTGCGCCATGTCCACGTGGTGCTGGCTGGCCACGATATGGTGCTGCTGCCGACCACGTCAGGAGCCGTGCTGGTGGTGATGCGGCCGGGGCGGAACGATGAGTCGGGGATCGATGTATTGCGGACTACTGCGGCGGCTTTATGACGAAGATGTCGGCACAGCATACGGCACTTCACGACTGGCATGTGGCCCACGGCGCGCGCATGGTGGATTTCGCTGGCTGGGAGATGCCTCTGAACTACGGCTCGCAACTGGCCGAGCATGAGGCGGTGCGGCGGGCGGCGGGGCTGTTTGATGTCTCGCACATGCGGCCTCTGGATGTGAGCGGGCCAGATGCCCGGGTGCTGCTGCGGTATGCGCTGGCCAACGATGTGGCAAAGCTGGACGCGGAGCCGGGCAAGGCGCTGTACAGCACGATGTTGCAGGGCGATGGTGGGATTATTGACGATCTGATCGTCTACCATCGTGGCGGAGGCCGGTATCGGATCGTGCTGAATGCGGGGGGTGCGGAGGCGGATACGGCGCACCTGCAGGCCCTTGCGGATGCCCATGGTTGGCGCGTGACCCTGCAGAAGCGGCCAGATCTGGGGATTCTCGCGGTACAGGGCCCGACGGCGCGGGCGCTGGCGGCGACGGTACTGGCGATTCCGGCGTTGGCGGATCTGGGCGTTTTTCACGCGTTGGAACAGGGAGATTTTTTTGTCGGGCGAACCGGCTATACCGGCGAGGATGGCGTCGAAATCGTCGCCGCTAACGGGCTGTTAACGGACCTGGCAGACCGGTTGCTGGTGGCGGGTGTGCGCCCTGCGGGTCTGGCGGCGCGGGATAGTTTGCGTCTGGAGGCGGGACTGGATCTGTACGGTCAGGATATGACGACGGCGGTTTCGCCTTATGCCAGTAATCTGGGCTGGACCGTGGACTTGCGGGCCGCAGACCGGGATTTTCTGGGCCGGGCGGCACTGGAGGCGGAGCTGGCGGCTGGTGACGGTGCCAGTGCCAGGCTCGTCGGTCTGGCACTGCGCGAGGGGATTCCCCGCCATGGCTATGTCGTCGAAAATGCCTCCGGGCAGCCTTGCGGAGTGGTCACCAGCGGTATTTTTTCGCCCAGTTTGCAGTGTGGTATTGCCCTGGCCCGGGTGGATGCGGCTCTGGCGCCGGGGGCGCTATCTGCTGTGCTGGTGCGTGGGGTGCGGCGTCCGGCGCTGGTGATAAAGCCGCCCTTCTGGCGCAACGGGGCGGCAACCTTTTCCTTTTCTGAGGAGCATGAAATATGAGCAAAATTCCGGAGACCTTGCGTTACAGTGATACCCATGAGTGGGTGGAAGACCTGGGAGGCGGACGCTACCGGGTGGGCATTACCGATCACGCCCAGGAATTGCTGGGGGATCTGGTGTTCGTAGAGGCCCCGGAGGCGGGTAAAGCGATTCGCGGTGGTGCAGTCTGCGGTGTGCTGGAGTCGGTCAAGGCGGCGGCGGATTTGTATGCGCCGCTCGACGGCACGGTGGTGGAGCGTAACGATGGGCTGGGGGATAACCCGCAGTGGCTCAATGAAGACCCTTATGGCCGGGGCTGGATCATGGTGGTGGAAGCGGATGCGTCCGCTGGGGACGGGCTGATGGATGCGGCGGCCTACGCCAAGATCGCGGAGGTCTGATCGTTATGCCCTATATCCCCCACGATGCAGCGGAGACGGCGGCGATGTTGGCCGCAGTCGGCGTTGAGCGCCTCGACCAGCTTTTCGATGAAGTTCCTCCAGTCCTGCAGGTACAGGATATGGCCTTGCCGGAAGGACTGTCGGAAATGGCGCTACAGCGGGAACTGGAGGGAAGAGCGCTGGCCAACGCGCCGCTGCGTTGCTTTGCGGGGGGCGGGGCTTATGCCCATCATATCCCGGCCATCGTCTGGGAAATTGCCGGGCGCGGCGAGTTTTATTCCGCTTATACGCCGTATCAGGCGGAGGCTAGCCAGGGTACGCTGCAGGTCATTTACGAGTATCAGAGCTTCATCACCCGGCTGACGGGGCTGGAGGTGAGTAATGCCTCCCTCTATGACGGAGCTTCGGGGTTGGCCGAGGCCTGCCTGATGGCGTTGCGTATTCAGGGCGGCGACAAATCCATCTTGGTGCCGGAGAACCTGCTGCCGGGCTGGCGGCGGGTGCTGGACACTGTGCTCGGTTTGCAAAACATCCGTTTGGTGAGCGTGCCTTATGACCGTGCTACGGGCACCCTGACATTGCCCGCAGATGCGGGGGATGCGGCGGCGCTGATTATTCCCCAGAGCAACGCCCTCGGTCTGCTGGAGCCGGTGGATGCGCTGACCGACTGGGTCCATGCCCATGGCCTGCTCGCCATAGCCGTGGTCAATCCGCTGGCGCTCGCGTTGCTGAAGGCGCCGGGGGATTGGGGCACACAGGGCGCGGATATGGCGGTGGGCGAGGGGCAGCCGCTGGGGATTCCCCTGAGCGGCGGCGGGCCTTATTTTGGTTTTCTCGCCTGCCGCAAGGCCCATGTGCGCCAGTTACCTGGGCGACTGGTGGCGAAAACCGTGGATGGGCAGGGCCGCGAGGGTTTTTGTCTGACCTTGCAGGCGCGGGAGCAGCATATTCGCCGAGGCAAGGCGACGAGCAACATCTGCACCAATCAGGGCCTGATGGTGACGGCGGCGACCATCCATATGGCGACGCTGGGCGGGCACGGCTTGCAGCAGACGGCGGTGCTGTGCCATGGGCGTGCCGTGCGGCTGCGGGAACTGTTGACGGGGGTGCCGGGGGTGAGCCTGCCTTATGGCGGGGCCTTTTTCCATGAATTTGTCGTGCGCTTGCCCCACGCTGCCGTGGCGGTACGGGATGCGCTGCTGGGCCACGGTCTGCTGGCGGGACTCCCGCTCTCTGACTGGGGGATGGGGGAATCGGGCGATCTGTTGGTGTGCACCACCGAACTGCTGGAAGAGGCCGATCTGCTGGCGTATCGCGATGCCCTGACCGCTGTGCTGGAGACCTTATGAGCGATTCCATTTTCGACCACGATCATCATGTTCCGGCGGTGGCGTTGCCCTCCGATATTCCGGCGGCGCTGCTGCGGAAGGTATCCCTGAATCTGCCTAATCCGGCCGAGTTGGAAGTGCTGCGCCACTACACCCGGTTATCCCAGAAGAATTTTTCCATCGATACCCAGTTTTATCCACTGGGTTCCTGCACCATGAAATATAATCCGCGGATTGCCCATACCATGGCCGCGCTGCCGGGCTTCGCGCGCCTGCATCCGGATACGCCGGCGCAGGGTATGCAGGGACTGTTGCAGGTGCTCTGGGAGTTGCAGGAATGGCTGGCGGCGACGACGGGCATGGCCGCGGTGAGCCTGACCCCGGCGGCGGGCGCCCAGGGCGAACTGGCCGGTGTCGCCATGATCCGCGCCTATCATGCGGCGCACGGCGACCATGGACGGCGGAAGATGCTGATTCCCACGGCGGCGCACGGCACCAATCCGGCCAGCGCCCAGATGGCGGGTTTTGACGTGGTGGAAATCCCCAATCTGGCCGACGGTGACCTGGATATGGCCTTTTTGGATCAGCATCTGGGGCCGGATATTGCGGGGATCATGTTGACCAATCCCTCTACCCTCGGGGTGTTTGAGCGTCGGATTACCGAAATTGCGGCACGCGTTCACGGGGCAGGGGGGCTGCTCTACTATGATGGCGCCAATCTCAATGCCATTCTCGGGCGGGTGCGGCCGGGGCAGATGGGTTTTGATGCGATGCATCTGAACCTGCACAAGACTTTTGCCACGCCTCATGGCGGCGGCGGGCCGGGGGCGGGTGCGGTGGCGGTACAGGAACGCCTGCGGCCTTTTCTGCCCCTGCCAGTAGTCGCACGGGAAGCGGCAGGCGCGCTGCGCTGGCTGGATGAAGGGGATTTGCCCCGGAGCATTGGTCGGCTCAGCGCTCATGGCGGAAATATCGGCGTATTGCTGCGCGCCCATGCTTACCTGCGGCGCCTGGGGCGGGCGGGGGTGGGCCGGGTATCGGCTTATGCCGCGCTCAATGCCAATTATCTGCTCAGGGAGCTGCAGCGGGTGGGCTATCAGGCGGCCTTCCCGGAGCGGCGGGCCAGTCACGAGTTCATCCTGAGCGTCAGTGATCTGCAGAAGGCGACAGGTATACGGGCGCTGGATGTGGCCAAGCGCCTGCTGGATTTCGGGATTCACGCGCCGACCGTTTACTTTCCCCAACTAGTGCCGGAGTGCCTGCTGATCGAACCTACGGAAACCGAAAGCAAGGCGACCCTGGATCGTTTCGTGACGGTGATGGCGCAGATTCGCCGGGAGGCCCTGGAGCAGCCGGAACTCTTGCGGGAAGCGCCCCACTATCTGCCGGTGGGGCGTCTGGATGAAGCCCTGGCGGCGCGGCGTCTGGATGTCGCGGGAGGCTTTGTGGCCGTCTGAACCGCTATGCGGCCCCGTGTTCCTGGTCATCCGCCACGATCCGGCCGCGTTCGAGGCGGATGACCTGATCGGCGAGGCGGGTGGTGCGCGGACGGTGCGCGATGATGACGATGGTTTTGCGGCCGTGGAGAGCGCTGAGGGTCTCCGCGATGTGTTCTTCACTTTCGCTGTCGAGGTTGCTGGTGGCCTCGTCGAGGACCAGTACGGGGCGATCCAGGTAGAGCGCGCGGGCGATGGCGAGCCGCTGGCGCTGTCCCCCGGAGAGATTGCCGCCATTGCCCTTGATCAGCGTGTCCAGCCCGCCGGTCGTGGCCAGAAAATCCCAGGTATGGGCCTGCCGCGCGGCGGCCTCGGCGCGTTGGCGATCGGGTTGCGCGTCGGCGTAGGCGATGTTGCTGAGGGCGCTGCCGGTGAAAAGCACAGGCTCCTGGGCGACAAAGGCGAAATAGCCGCGGTAATCGCCGGAAGGAAGTTCGCGGATGGGTTGCCCCCCCACGGTGATGTCTCCCCCACTGGGCGCCAGTAGGCCGAGCATCACCCGCGCCAGACTGGTTTTCCCACCACCGCTGGAACCGACTATGGCGGTCGTGCTCAACGGTGGTATGGTGAACTGGAGTCCGCGCAAAATCGCCTCGCCGCTCATCTGCAGTTGGAGGTCGTGGCACTGCCAGGTGCCCCAAGGGCGCGGGGTGGCGGAACGGGTACCGGATTCTGCGGGCTGATCCAGCCAAGCGAAAAGACGGTCTGCGGCCGAGAGTCCCTGCTGCAGTTGATTGTTGGCCGAGGAAAGCTGGCGCAGCGGCTCGTAGACCATCCCGAGCGCTGTCAGGAAGCTGAAAAAGGCTCCGGTGGTCATGCCGCCGTTCACCACCTGGCTGCCGCCCAGATAGATGATGACTCCGATGCCCAGCGCGGCGATCATTTCCATGATGGGGACGGTCGCCTTCTGGATACGGGCGATCTGCATCATCAGGTCGAAATAGCGCCGCGCCTGAACACCGAACCGTTGCGCCTCGAAGGCTTCACTGCCCTGACTTTTGATGACCTCGGCGCCACGCAGACTCTGGGAGAACTGATCCATGATCTGACCCATCTGCTCCTGCTGGCGCTCGCCGCGCTGGCGCAATTTCTGCCCGAAACGAATCAGCGGATAAAACGCGATGGGCAGGGTGACGAAGCTGATGAGCGCCAGCTTCCAGCTCATGTAAAACACTACCGCCATCAGCGCGATGATCTGGAAGGTGGATAGAAAGAAGCGCGCCACCACCGACAGCCCCTGCTGCAACAAGGTCAGGTCCAGACTCATCCGGGACAGGGTGCTGCCGTGACTGTTATCGATCAGGACGCCGAGGGGCAGACGCAGGGTGTGGGCGAACAGACGTTCGCGCAGGCGGCGCAAAACGTCTTCTTCCACCCGTGCGAGGGTGATGGCCTGCAGGTAGTCGGCGCTCCCTTTGACCGCGTAGATCGCGATGACACCCAAGGGCAGCCAGATAAGCATGTCGGCGTTGCGGTCGATGAATATCCGGTCGAGGACCGGCTTGATCATGTAGGCCACTCCGCCGGTGGCCGCGCCCGAAATCACCATGAACAGCATGGCGACGGCGATGCGGCCCCGGTACGCGCGAACCAGACTGAGCAGGCGGTAAAAGCTGGGAGAACGGAGCGCGGCGCGCGCGCCGGCGTCACTCACTCTTCGAGCAGTCCCCGCTTATCCTTGACGTGCAGCCAGGCATCGGCATCTTCCGGCGCGGCTTTCTTCTGAATGATGGCCGGCCAGATCTTGGCAAGACGGGCATTGATTTCTTCAAATGCTTCCTGACCATCCGGCATGTCGTCATCGCGGAAAATGGCGCCCGCAGGACATTCCGGTTCACAGAGGGTGCAATCGATGCATTCATCGGGGTCGATGACCAGGAAATTCGGCCCTTCGCGGAAACAGTCCACCGGGCAAACGTCTACACAGTCAGTGTATTTGCACTTGATACAAGATTCAGTCACCACATAAGTCATGGGGGCGGAGCTCCTCACGGTTGAGTCTGATGGATTATAGCCGGGTGTGCCCGGCGGGTTGCGGGTCTATTCTAGCCTAAGGCGGCAGTGCTGCCCACTAGGTGGGGGCGGATTCGGGAAGGGCAACCCAGCAGGAATGGCTGCCTCGGAGGTGGGTTGGAAATTAGATAAAATTAGACTAATATTACATGACGTCGCAGGCTAAGGGCGTTTGGCAGGGTACGAAGAACTTCTGCTATAGTGAAAATTCAGACTTTGTCCCGTCGTTTCAACAGAGGAGAAACCCAATGGCCGTATTAGTAGGAAAAGCTGCCCCCGATTTTGTAGCCCCCGCAGTCATGCCGGATAACAGCATCAACGAAAAGTTTCAGTTTTCTCAGCATATTAAGGGAAAGTATGCGGTTCTGTTCTTTTATCCCCTCGATTTTACCTTCGTCTGCCCCTCGGAAATTCTGGCGTTCAATCACCGCCTGAATGAGTTCAAATCCCGCAATACCGAGGTTATCGCTTGCAGCGTGGATTCCCATTTCACCCATCTGGCCTGGAAGAACACGCCGGAAGAGAAGGGCGGTATCGGCCACATCCAATTGCCCATGATCGCCGACCTCTCCAAGAGCATCGCCCGCAATTACGATGTCCTGCTCAATGATGAAGTCGCCCTGCGCGGTTCCTTTCTGATCGACCGTGAAGGCATCGTGCGTCACGAGGTGGTCAATGACCTGCCCCTGGGCCGCAACATCGACGAAATGATCCGGATGGTGGACGCACTGCAATTCTCGGAAGAACACGGAGAAGTTTGCCCTGCCCAGTGGCAGAAGGGTAAAGCAGGCATGAAGCCGACCAGCGAAGGTGTCGCCGACTTCCTGGCGCATCACGGCAAAGAGCTCTGACCGCCGGTCACTGCTGAGGTCCCAGGTCTGGACAGACGCGGGATATGCCGAAGTGAAAAGGGCCCGGGCGCCAGTCGTCCGGGCTTTTTTCCGGGCCTCAGTGCAGGCCGTGTCCGGCCCCTTCGGCCGCTTCCGTCATCACCGCCCTTACCGCGTCGGGGAAATCCCCCTGTGCCATCTGCTGTGTTCCCTCCTGAAAGAAGCGGGGGGCATCGGCTGGCAAGTGGTGAATGATTGCCGCAAAGGCCTTGCGCATTTCCACAGGGTCATGGGCGCGCGTCGCGGTAATCCCCCAGTTCAGCAGCAGGATGCGCCAGGGGCGGTGCGGGTCGGCGCCCTCCAGATCGGCAGCGTAGTCTGCTGCAGCGGCGTCTTTCACCTCGCCTGTCAAACGGGCGAGGGGCCGCAGTTCGGCGGGCTCGGCGCGGCCGTTGGCCAGAAGGGCCAGACCGTTGACCACCGGTTCCAGGGTGTGGATGAGGCCGTGTTGATTGCATACCCACGCGGCGATACTGACGGTGATCATTTCCAGGGCGTTTTTCGCCGGACGTTCACCCAGACGGTCGGCCCAGGTGGCCAGGTCCATCAGCAAACCGATGGCGAGGTCACCGATGCGATCCGCTTCGTCGTCGGGCAGGGTGGGGTCCCAGGAGGCCACATCCGTCGTCAGCACTTTGAAAAGCTGGCGCAGGGCGTCCACGATCAGCGGCGGGGTGATCTGTTCTCCGGTGGCAATGCCGCTCGCGGCAAAGGCACCGAGAATGGGTTTGGCGTATTGTTCAAAGCGCTGTTGTGCGCCCGCTATGTCCAGGATGAGAGCCACTGCTGCCTCCGATATGCCCCGATGAAGTTGAGCATGTTATGCTAGCACGGAATGTCGCCGGGTTTTGCAAAGGGCGGCTCCCCTTTTATCCAGGAACTTTCTCATGGCGCAGCAATATCCTGTTTCTCCAGTCGATTTGCATATGCACTCCATGGCCTCCGATGGCACCATGACGCCTGCTGACTTGGTGCAGCGGGTGCATGGGGCGGGAGTGCGCATCATGGCACTGACGGACCATGACAACACTGCGGGGTTGGAGGAGGCCGCGGTACAGGCTGAGGCACTGGATATCCGACTCATCCCCGGCGTGGAAATCTCCAGCGAATGGGAAACCCAGGGCATCCATATCGTCGGTCTTTTCGTTGATCCGGAAAACACCGCCTTACAGGAAGGACTGAGCCGGATCATGGCGTTCCGCGACTGGCGCGCCATGGAGATCGACCGCTTGCTGGCAAACGCCGGTATTCCGGGCGCAGAAGCCGGAGCGCGGGCGATGGCGGGCAGCAGGATGGTGGGGCGCAGCCACTTTGGGCGCTGGCTGGTGCGCGAGGGGTGCTGTGCCGACGCGAACGAGGCCTTTGCCAAATATTTGGGGCGTGGTTGCATGGCCTATGTGCCCAGTGACTGGATTCCCATGACCGAGGTGGTCGGCTGGATCCACGCGGCGGGCGGATATGCCGTTCTCGCCCACCCCGGTCGCTATAAGCTCAGTGGAACCCGATTGCGCGCCCTGCTCACCGCATTTCGGGACGCGGGCGGCGTCGGTCTCGAGGTCTGTACCGGCAGTCAGGCAGCCGGTGATCGTGAGCATCTGGGGCGTCTGGCACAGCAGTTGGGCATGGCCGGTTCTGTGGGTTCCGACTTTCATGGCCCGGACGCTGGTCACGCGGCCATCGGCCATCTGCTACCCCTGCCCGACGGTGTGGAGCCAGTCTGGGAGCGCGCCGGTATTCACCTTTACTAACCGGTCAATCCTGCAGGTTTTTTTGGCGCTTCTGCGCATTTTCAACGATAGGGCACTGTGGTAGCTTTGCTCTCCATTGCGTATTCACATCAGGGGAAGATGGTGCAAAACAGTCAAAAGTCAACCAGCTACGCCAACTTGGGCACGTTCGTGTTGCTGCTGGTCTACGCTGGCGCCGCATACACCCTCAGCCCATTCGCAGGTCCCCTGCTGATGGGGGCGGTGCTGACGACGGTGGGCTGGCCCTGGCAATTACGTCTGGAGCGTGCCTTCCACATGCCGCGCTGGCTGGGTTCCCTTGTCCATGCCCTGGCGTGGGTGGCGATCATCATCATTCCGGCGGTCATTATTGTAGATTCGGTCCTGCCTCAGTTGGCACTGCTGATTTCCCGCTGGCAGTCGGGTGGTCCCCTTGTCGCCGTGCCGCCGGAGGTGATGAAAATTCCCTATGTGGGACACTGGTTGCTCAGCCACCTGCACGGGCTGAACGGTGCCTACCTCTCCGCGCTGGTGAGCACACATTCCGGCATCATCACCGATTCTCTGAGCCAGCTCTGGATATTCACCCTGCACACGTTTTTTGCCGCGCTGACGGTGTTTGCGCTGGCCCTCCATGGTGAACGCCTGACGGAGGCGCTGCGCCTTGGGGCCGGACAAATATGGGGCAGTGATCGCGGTGATCGTTTTTTGGCCGCCAGTCGGGATGCGGCGCGCTCGGTGCTGATCGGCCTCATCGGTGTAGGTGTGGTAGAGGGCATGTTTATCGGTATTGCCTACGCCGTTGCCGGACTGAGTATGTGGCCCCTCTGGCTGGTCGCCACCGCGCTGATATCGCCTATCCCTTTCGGGGCGACGGCGGTAGTCGGCGCTGCCACCCTGTGGCTCGCTTTTACGGGGCATTGGTTTGCCGGTCTGCTCGTCCTGATCTGGGGGCTGATAGTGATTACCGCAGCGGACCTGGTGGTTCGCCCGCTGCTCACCGGTTCGCAGACGCAAGCCCCTTTCTTTCTGGTGTTCTTCAGCATCCTTGGCGGCGCCGAGGCGTTCGGTCTGATTGGCCTGATTATCGGACCCATTCTGGTGCTGCTGGCGCGTGGCGTGTGGCGCGCATGGGAGCGGCGCGTGCGCCTTCAGGAGTAGCTGGCCGATCTGGGTGATCAGGGAACTGTACAGGCTTCCCGTCTATCCAACCAATGGGTATCATCTTTGCGATGGGTATCATTGCAATTACATCAGGAGCAGATCATGGACTACTCAATGTTGGATCAACAATACAATCAGTTGCAGCAACAGACCCAGAATAACCTGCAGGCCTTGCAGCAGGTGGCTGGACGGGTGAGCGCCATGGCGCCCGATACTATGACCGGGCGCGAGATCAGTATGGAATTGCGCGGCCTGGCCATGAATTTGCAGCAACAGCAACAGAATGTAGGGATGATGCTGCAGCAGATGGCGCAGCATATCCAGCAACTGGAAATGCAGATGCAGGGGATGGCGCAGGGTGGAATGAACCCCAATATGGGACAGCAGCGTCCCTGGAATGCACCCATGCAGGGGCAGCCGGGTATGGGTGGCGGTTTCTTGGGTAATGTCATGACCGGTTTGGGGCTGGGAGCCGGCTTCGCGGTGGCGGACAATATCGTTGATGATATTTTCGACAGCTTCTAGGTCGAAATGTGGATCGCTCGTTTTTGACGGTTTTCTGCGGATTGTGCGTTGCCCATGATGCTACTGTTGCCGGTCTATCTGGATCTGGAGTCGCGGGTTCTTGCCTGGGCTGCAGGGCAGGGGTGGCGGTTGCAGCGTACCGGCCCTTTGCGGCGGGACGAATGGCCGCTGCCGCGCCTGGAGTTTCTGCGCGAGGGGGTGTTGACGTCGGACGAGTGGGACGTCGCGCTGGCTGCCTGTTCTCTGTTCGCGGGGGCTACCTCCGGGCAACGGGAGGCATGGAGTCATGAAGGCATCAGGGTGAAATTTTATCAGGCCGCGACCGAGTTTCTGGGGTTTGCGCAGATCGCCCATACTGGACCGGCCGGGTTTGTCGCTGCCTGTCGCCGCTTGCCCGGCTGGGATGAGGCACCGGCACCCGATGAGGTGACTGCATTTGCTCGCGTCGGACTGCCTTATATACCACCCTCCCGGCGTCCTCCGGAAGGGCTCGCGATGTTGGCTGGAGCTGCGTGTGACTAAAGAATCCCTTTATGGCATCCATGCGGTCAGCGCGGCACTGGATGCAGAGGAGTTGCTGGAACTCTGGGTTGCCGTCGAGCGGCGGGCTGATGAGCGCATTGCACCTTTAGTGCAGAAGGCTGCAGAACAGCGTCTGCCGGTGCAGGAATGGCGGAGTGCGGCGCTTGGCCGGAAACTGAACACCGACCGGCACCAAGGCGTGGGCGGCTTGCTGCGCGCCTTTCCCGGACAAGATTTCGAGACGATCCTTGCGCAACTGAACGGCCGTGGTTTTCTGCTGGTGCTGGATGGTGTGCTTGATCCCCATAACCTTGGGGCATGTCTGCGCAGTGCGGAGGCGGCGGGCGTCGACGCGGTGATTCTGCCGGGGGATAATGCCTGCCCGGTCAATGCTACCGTGCGCAAGGCGTCTGCCGGATCGGCGTCACGCGTTCCGGTCTGTACCGTGACCAATCTGTCGCGCACTCTGTCCTCGCTGCAGGAGGCGGGATTCTGGTTGGTCGGTATGGCGGGGGATGGGCCCCGGAGTCTTTATGCGCTGGACCTCGAAATGCCGCTGGTGATGGTGATGGGGGGTGAGGAGAAGGGCTTGCGCCGCCTTACCCGGGAGCATTGCGATTACTTGGCGCATATTCCCATGATGGGAGCCATTGAAAGCCTGAACGTGTCCGTAGCTACCGGGATCTGCCTCTTCGAGGCGGCCCGGCAGAGGCGGAATCTATCCCCCGCGCGGCCTGCCGGGCAGGAAAAATCCGCTTGAACCCGCTGGAAGGCCATTCCTATATGCTGGTAGATTCGCACTGTCATCTGGATTTCGAAGATTTTGACGCAGACCGATCTGATATCCTGGCCCGTGCCCGGGGGGCGGGCGTGGGGGAAATGCTGATCGCTGCCGTCGTCGAGGCGCACTGGCCGCGGGTGCAGGCTCTTGCCGCCGGGCATGCCGGCGTATGGGCGGCTGTGGGGGTACACCCCAACGAACCAGCTGGGGCAGCGCCGGAATGGGAGCGTCTGCTGGTCGCGCTGGCCGCCGACAAGGTGGTTGCCGTGGGGGAGACCGGCCTGGATTATTACCGCAGCGAAGGGGACCTGTCCTGGCAACGGGAGCGGTTTGCCCGACATATAGCGGCGGCCAAGGCCACGGGAAAGCCGTTGATCGTGCACACCCGTGCGGCCGCGGCAGACACCCTTGCCATGCTGCGCAGTGAAAATGCGGCGGCAGCAGGCGGCGTCATCCATTGCTTCACCGAAAACCGGGATTTTGCGCGGGCGGCCCTGGATATGGGTTTTTATATCTCTTTTTCCGGCATCGTGACGTTCAGGAAGTCCGTCGAATTGCAGGCGGTGGCCAAGATGCTGCCGGCGGATCGCCTGCTGGTGGAGACGGATGCACCTTATCTGGCTCCCGAGCCGCAGCGCGGCAGGCGCAATGAGCCAGCTTTCGTGGCCCATGTCGCGGCCTTTCTCGCAGCGTTGCGGGGCGAGGCGCCGGAGGCGGTCGCCACGCAGACCACCGCTAATTTCCACGCCCTGTTCAGACACGCGGTAGCGCCATGAGGGTGGTCTTCCTTGGCACGGGATCCAGTGCCGGAACCCCTGTGATTGCCTGCCACTGCCCGGTTTGTTGTAGCGACGACCCGCGCAATCACCGCCTGCGGGCCAGTATCCTGGTGCGGGATGAAGGCGTTGATCTGCTGGTGGATACCGGTCCTGATCTGCGTCAGCAGATGCTGCGTGCCGGCGTGCAGTCGCTGACGGCCGTGCTCTATACCCATTTTCACGCCGATCATATCAATGGGGTTGACGATCTGCGCGCCTTCAATTTTGCACAGGAGGTCGTGATCCCCTGCTATGCGGATGAGCGCACGGCAGCGGAGCTGGAGAGCCGTTTCCGCTACTGTTTTCTGCCGCCGGATCCGGCCTGGGCGAAACCTTCCCTGTCCATGCACCGGATCGTATCGCCGCAGACCTTTGGCGGGGTTCGGGTGACGCCCATACCGGTGCTGCACGGTGATCTACCCATACTCGGGTACCGTTTTAATGATGTGGCGTATCTGACGGATCTGAAAACGATTCCAGACGCCAGCCTGGAGCTGCTGCGGGGTTTGAAAGTGTTGGTCCTGGATTGCCTGCGTTATGAATATCACCCCACCCATCTGCATGTCGAAGAGGCCCGGTACTGGGCGCGCCGGATTGGCGCGGAACGGACCATTCTTACCCACATGACCCATGACGTGGATTACGCGACATTGGCGACGGAGTTGCCGGAGGGCGTCATCCCCGCCAGTGATGGTATGATCCTGGACCTTTAGCATCGGCATCTGCAGGACCTGCGCGTGCAAAAAGGCACCCAGAAAAAGTTTGACATCATCCGCATGAATCCATATATTACGCCGCATCGGGGCCATAGCTCAGCTGGGAGAGCGCTTGAATGGCATTCAAGAGGTCGGCGGTTCGATCCCGCCTGGCTCCACCAAATCAAAAGGCTGGCCAGCCTTTTTTTCTCTCCGAAACGCAAAGCATGCATCTCACCTGTTCCTGACAGGACGCAATTCTTACAGGCAAAACTGATGGCGACATGGTGGCTGATTCCTTTGCTGACGAGGTTTTCCCTTGCAGGGTGATCGGCTTTTTCCCTATGGCCATGCCCGCGATGCGGATTGGCGCGAGGCATTGTTCCGCGCTCTGGAGATGGCTGGTTCGCGGGTGCGGGGCGGTACGCTGGGCTTTCTCTACGTCACCGACAGCTTTGAGCCGGATTTGCCGGATATCCTGAGCGCTGTGCGGGAACAGACCGGGGTGCCCCACTGGACGGGGTGCGTGGGGGCCGGCATCTGTGCGACCGCGCGGGAATACCTGGACGAACCGGCACTGGCTTTTATGGTGACGGATTTTCCGGAAACGGAATTTCACCTCTTTGCCGGTATGGACCCTTACCGGACCGGTAAGAGTTGGCCGACCAGACCGGGGCGGCCGCCCTACTTTGCCATTGTTCATGGTGACTCCCAGACGCCGGATCTGCCTGATCTGGTCCGCGATTTTGCCGGGAAGATGGGCAGCGGTTTCATTACCGGGGGAATATGCAGCAGTCGCACCGACGGTGCGCAACTGGTGGATGAAGTCGTGCATGGCGGACTGAGCGGGGTGACGTTCAGTGAAAATATCGCCGTTGCCACCCGTCTGACCCAGGGCTGCAGTCCCATCGGTCCGACCCATCACATCAACGAAGCCCGCAACAATGTGATCTCCCGTCTGGATGACCGCCCGGCGCTGGATGTGTTTAATGACGAGACCTGCGACATCCTCTCCCGGGATTTGCAGCGGGCGGCGGGCTTCATTTTTGTGGCGATGCCGGTTAAGAATGATGACCGTGGCGACTACATGGTGCGTACCCTGGTGGGCATTGACATCGAGCGCAAGCTGCTGGCGATCGGCGAATACGCAGAGGCCGGTCAGTCCCTGATGTTCTGCAAGCGGGATAGCGGCACGGCGCGCGAGGACCTCGAACGTATGCTCTCGGACATCAGCCGCCTGGCGGACGGAAGAAGTATCCGTGGGGGTCTCTATTTCACTTGTGTGGGGCGCGGCCAGAACCTGTTTGGCCCCGATTCTGCGGAATTGCGGATGATCCGGGACGGTCTGGGTGACTTCCCGTTGGTGGGTTTTTTTGCCAATGCCGAGATTTCTCATGATAAAATATATGGTTATACAGGGGTGCTTACCCTGTTTCTGGATGCACCCACTTCCTGAACCGTCGGCTGACTTTCAGCCATGGTGAGCAGGCACCCGCTTTGTGCTAGAGTACGCAGCTTATATTAGAGGTTGATAATGGCACAGATACAGGCGCAGCGGATGGACCAGCGGTTGATGCAGGAAGGGCGGCGCACCCGGGGTACGCTCTATTTCGGCATCGGACTGGGGCTGGCGGCTGGCCTGCTGATCATTCTCCAGGCCTTTCTGTTGGCGCACATCGTCGATGATGTCTCTTTTCATGGCTGGAATCTGGCGGCGGTGATGCCACTGCTCTGGATCATGCTCGCCCTTTTCGTCGTTCGCGCGGGGTTTTCCTGGGCGAGCGAACTGGTCGCCTTTCGGGCGAGCGCGCGTATCAAGACCTACCTGCGCGAGCGCCTGCTTTCCCATCTTCTGAGTCTGGGGCCGGTGGCCGTGGCGGGTGAGCGCAGCGCCGACATCGCCAGTACCATGATTGAAGGCGTCGAGGCGCTGGAGCCTTACTTTTCGCGTTACCTGCCGCAAATGGCCTTGGTCAGCCTCATACCGCTGGCCATCCTCGTGTTCGTCTTCCCCGCAGACTGGATCAGCGGCCTGATTCTCCTCATCGCCGGGCCGCTGGTGCCCTTCTTCATGGTGCTGGTGGGCTACAAGGCGGAGGCCATCAACCAGCGTCAGTGGCGCAAGATGCTGTTGATGAGTGCCCATTTTCTGGACATGGTGCAGGGCTTGACCACGCTGAAAATCTTCGGCCGCGCCAAGGACGAGATCGAGATCGTCGCACGTATTTCGGATGACTACCGGCGCACCACCATGGCCGGGTTGCGGGTGGCCTTCCTGACGTCGGCGGTGCTGGAATTTTTTGCGAGCGTGTCCATCGCGCTGGTGGCCGTATCGCTGGGTGCGCGTCTGCTGGAGGTCCCTTCCCCGGTCACCTTTTATACCGCCTTCTTTGTCCTTTTATTGGCACCGGAGTACTTCAACCCCCTGCGTGGCCTCGCCACCCATTATCATGCGCGGATGAGCGCCATTGCCGCCGCCAGACGCATCTTCGAGATCCTCGACGTGCCGTTGCCGGCACCGGGTACGCAGACGACGGTATACACCGACACCCAATCCGTCAGTCTCTCGGTGCGCGACCTGCATTTCTCCTATGAGGAGGGCCGGGTGGCACTGGCGGGAATCAATGCCGAGTTCCCGGCGGGCAAGGTCACCGCGCTGGTGGGCGCCAGCGGGGCGGGCAAGAGTACCCTCGCCAATGCGTTGCTCGGCTTTGTGCAACCGGATTCGGGAGAAATCCTGATCAATGGCCGGATCCCTTTGGCCGTCCTGGATCGGGAAAACTGGTGGCGGCAACTGGCCTGGGTGCCGCAGAATCCCCGCCTGTTTCACGGTACCATCGCCGAAAATATCCGCATCGGCCGCCCTGATGCAGATATGGCCACCCTGCGGGAGGCCGCGAGAAACGCTCACGCGCTGGAATTCATCGACGCTTTGCCCCAGGGCTTCGATACTCCGGTGGGTGATCTGGGGCAGGGCCTTTCCGGTGGCCAGATTCAGCGCGTCGCCTTGGCCCGCGCCTTTATCAAAAATCCACCGCTCTTCATTCTGGATGAGGCTACGGCGAGTCTGGACATGGAGAATGAATCGCTAGTCCTGGACGCCATGCAGCGGCTGATCCAGGGGCGAACGGCCATCGTCATTGCGCACCGCCTGGCGATGGCAGAGCGCGCTGATCACATCCTGGTCATGGACGCCGGGAAAGTGGTCGAGGCCGGCACCCATAATGCACTTTTGGCGGCTGGCGGTGTCTACGCAAGGCTGGCGGCAGCCTATCGGGGGGACCATGCGTGATCTTTACCGGCTGCTGAAACTGTTTGGACCCTTTAAGTTCTGGATGCTGGGAGGCGCCTTTCTGGCCTTGCTGACCATTCTTTCCAATTTCGGTCTGCTGGCCCTTTCCGGCTGGTTTCTGGCGAGTGCGGCGCTGGCCGGACTGGGTGGTTACGCCACCATGAATCTGTATAACTTCTTCCTGCCGGCGGCCGGGGTGCGCGCTTTTGCGACGATCCGGGTCATCTCGCGCTGGCTGGAGCGCATTGTCACCCATGAGGCTACGTTCCGTCTGCTGGCCCAACTGCGCACCTGGTTCTACACCCGCATCGAGCCGCTCGCGCCCGCCGGGCTGCAAGGTTATCGTTCCGGCGATGTTCTTTCGCGCCTCGTCGCCGATATCGATACCCTGAATAATTTTTACCTGCGGGTGTTTACGCCGTTTCTGGTGGCCGGGGTGGCGACGCTCACGATGGCGGGCGTCTTCGCTTTTTTCTCCTGGCGGTTGGCCATTGCACTCTTTCTTTTCCTCGCCGGTACCGGTCTGCTTCTACCGCTCCTCACGGAGCGGCTGGGTGCGCGCAGTGGCGCCGAGATGACCGGCATCCAGTCGGATTACCGGGTACAGGTGGTGGACGGCATGCAGGGCATGGCCGAACTGTTGACCTACAATGCCGGGCCGGAGATTCTGCGACGCACGGGTATGCTCAACGATGCGCTGCTCCGGCGGCAGGCCCGCATGGCGCAGATCGCGGGTTTCGGCAGCGCCGGCATGGGATTCATGGGCAACCTGGCGATTTGGGTTATCGTGGTGCTGGCTATTCCCCTGGTTCATGGCAGGGTCCTGGGCGATTCGGATCTGCCCCTCCTGGCCCTCGGCGTGATGGGTTCCTTCGAGGCCATCGCCGCCTTGCCGCTGGCCTTTCAGTTTCTGGGGCAAACCCGCGCGGCCGCGCGCCGTATTTTTGAGGTGGCGGATACGCCCTTGCCTTTCCCGGATGCATCGGGACCTGCACCGCGGGTGGACCGGCCGGATCTGGAGCTCAAGGGCCTGCACCTGCGCTATCCCGGCGCCCAACGCGACGCCCTGACAGGCGTGGACCTCAGCATCCCGGCGGGCACACGGGTTGCGGTCCTGGGGGCGACCGGGGCTGGCAAGAGCAGCCTCGCCAACCTGCTGCTGCGTTTCTATGACTATCAGTCGGGCAACGCGTGTCTGGGTGGCCACGAGTTGCGGGATTTCCCGGCAGACAATCTGCGCGAATATTTCGCTGTCGTATCTCAGCGCTCTTATCTCTTTCACAGTACGATCCGCGACAATCTGCTGGTGGCCAAGGGCGAGGCGGAGGAGGAAGAACTCTGGGCGGCGCTGGCCACGGCACAGCTTGCGGAGTTCGTGCGCAGTCAGCCCCAGGGCCTGGATACCATTGTTGGCGAAGGCGGGGTGAAACTCTCCGGTGGTCAGGGCCGGAGAGTGGCCATTGCCCGGGCGATTCTCAAGGACGCTCCATGGCTGATTCTGGATGAGCCGACCGAGGGGCTCGACCCGGTGACCGAGATGGAGTTCCTCAAAGACCTGCGCCAGATTATGGAAGGCCGCACCGTGCTCTATATTACCCATCGTCTGGTGGGTCTGGAGCACATGGACCGTGTTCATATTCTCGACGAGGGGCGGATCGTGGAGTCGGGGACCTATGGGGAGCTTTTACAGCGGGATGGACAACTCAGCCATTTCGCCACGTTCCGGCAGGCTATTCCGGAGCTTCGCTAATTCTGGCGGCCGCCGCTGAAGCCGGAGAGCAGTTTTCGTTCCATGGCCTCAGCTTGCTGTACGCTGGACTGGCAGGCCGCGCCGGAGGGGTTCCGTGCGCACTTCAACTCGTCATCCAGCACCGCCGTGCCCGCTTTTTGCAACTGTACCTGGCTGCTGCGGCTCCGGGGGGTGCTGGTTACCCACGACACCCCGTAACCGAGCGCCGAAGAGAGCAGTGTAGCCATCAGAAACACCAGCATCATGCGGGTAAAACCGCGTTCTAGCCCCTGCTCGTCAAAGTAACGTCTGCTGTACCAAGCGAACAGCGGATAACTGACGGTGCCCGCGACCAGCCCCCACATAGGCTATTCCTCGCTGGCGATATCCAGAGGCAGGGTGTAGGGAAGTTTCCTCAGACTCAGAGGCGTGCCGCCCGGCGCCCCGGCCATCAGCGACTCCCCGGCGTTGGCGGCACGTAAAACGGCCAGTGCGGCAAAACCGCTCAGGGGATCTTGTGCGGCATTGATAACGATGCCGACGCTCTGTGCACCCATGCTGGTGCAAAAGATTTCTTCGCCCGCCTGCAGTGGCGCCGACGCCGCGACCCGGTAGGTCTGGTTCTTGAGCTTGCCGAGATAGTGGGAGCGGGCGACGATCTCCTGCCCCGGATAGCAGCCCTTCTTGAAATTGATGCCCCCCAACACCTCCAGATTCAGTTCCTGGGGAATGACTTTTTCCGTGGTGGCGCGGCTGATCATGCCGACCCCCGCCTGTATAGCCCACAGGCGCCAGTCCTCCGCCGCGCCGGCCCGCGCGCCCGCTGCCACCAGCCCGGCGCTCAGGGCCTCCACCCGGGATGCGGGCAAAATGATCAGGAAGGCTTCCGCATCCGCCCAGGGCAGGCGGGTAATGATGCTGTCGTCATGAACCACCCCGCTGTTGGCGCTTTTCCCCAACGCGACACCGAGGGCGCGACCGAGCAGTTCCTCCGCACCGTTGCCATAAACGGCCAGCAATGTGAATTCCGGTTCCCCCCGTTTGATCTCCAGTTTGGCCATCATCTGGAACTTGCGCAGGCGCTCGATGACGGTATCGGCCATATCGTCGGCCAGACTCAGCCAAAAGCCGCTGCCGTCGCGCTGCACGTAAAAATTGGCGATCATGCGTCCTTTGGCCGTGCTGTAGCTGCTCCACTGCCCGTGACCACTGGCCAGGGCACGCAGATCGTTGGAGAATTGCCCCTGTAAAAACTTTTCGGCATCCACGCCACTGGCGTGAATCAGGCCCAGTTCCGTATGCAGGGGGACAAAGGTAATGACGGCTGAAGACATGCGGATCGACTCCCGTTTGCAGAAACAGCATGGCCCCGATCATACCCGCATGGCCGACGGCGACAAAGTCCTGCCAGATCTATTCTTCGGCAGTGCCGGGCGACAACGCTGGCTGCAAAGTATTCCCTGCATCTTGGCCTTGCTCTGCGCGGGCTTTACGATGCCGCAGGACTGGCGCTGGGGCCTGGTGCTGCTGGTCGCGCTGCTGGCATGGGCGGTCTGGCGCTGCCCCTGGAGCCCGCGCACGAATCGGGAAGTGGCGGAGGCCCTGTTGTCCGGCAGGGACGGCGGTCTGCAGGTACGGATGGACGGCGGCAGCGTGCTGCCCGTTCATCTGCGCGCCCGGCCATTTCTGCACCCGCGCCTCGGCATGATCCCCCTGCGGATCGGCGATGGCCGTCGCGCGGTGCTGATTGGTCTGTTTGCCGCCGGAGACGATCCCTGGCGACGCTGGC
>DAIEIW010000039.1:0-13091 GCA_027351205.1 Acidithiobacillus sp. | reverse complement strand
TCATACGCACAGCCTTTCCCTAACTGCAATTGCACTATCTCGTGCAATCCGCCGCCATCTAGCCAAAATGATTATGGTGTCGCTGTCGCCTGTAGTGCCTCTGTGTTAAGCGGGACCAAGGCTGCTGAATACCTGACCGTTCGGGTGACCGGCCCCAGCGGGGCGGACATCACCCTGGGGGCGTGGCGCACAAGATATATTTTTAGTAGTGCTGCTGCCCCCGGGAACGGCAACGGGAACGGGAAGGGGAAGGGCAACGGGAAGGGCAACGGGTAGGAGGGTAGCTATGGGTAATAAAAAAATGCCGCAATCCGCAGACCCCGTTATTGCCGTAGCGTTTGCCCAAGGGGGCCTCACCCTCATTGAACTGATTGTGGCCATCGTCATCCTCGGCATCCTGTCCGTGGGGGCGACGGCGCTCATCGTGCGCTCGGTGCAAACCTATCAGACTAACCGTGCCGCTGGCGAACTGGCCAGCCAGGGCGAGATGGCACTGACGGTCCTGTCGCGGGGGTTGCATAATGCCCAGCCGGGGACGTTATCCATTTATAATGGCGGCGCAAGCCTCTCCTTTAAACGTTGTGCTGCGCCGCCCAGCGCCGCTGCTGCCAGCACCTGTCCCGGTGGCTACTATGGCTTTGCCTTTAGCAACGGGCAACTGACCCAGAGCATGCCCAACTGGCCGTCGGCGCAGGTTCTCGCGGTCAATGCCAGTGGCGCTTTCAGCGCACTTCCCGTAGGATCGAGCGCGAGCACGGCCAGCGGCGTGTCGGTGATACTGACCCTCAGCGACCCCGCAGCCGCTGTCCGCCTCAGTCTGAGCCGGGCCATCGCCGTCCTCAGTTCCGCCTATTCCGTGGTCAACAACCAATGATGGCCAAACGGGATAATCGCTCTGCTACATTATCTGCGGAAAAGGGCTCGGCCCTGGTGATGGTGATATTCATCATGGTGGTGCTCGCCCTGCTGCTGGCGGCTCTGGCCTATATCACCGCCCAGAGCAATCAGAACACGGCCTACCAGATCGCCTCCACCCGTGCCTACTGGGCGGCCCAGAGCGGCGCGGAATGGGGAACATACCAGATTGCGCCCGTCACCGGCAGCGCCGCCAGCCAGTGTTTCAGCCCTAATCCGGCGCATCCGGCCATTGGCAGCATTCCGGGGTTGGGGGGCTGTACGGCATCTGTGCAATGCATTTCTGCACCCGCTTCTGCCACAACGTCATCGGCTTACCGCATCACAAGCACAGGCACCTGTGCGGCGGGTAATCTGGGGGTGGCATATGGGGCCACGAGCGCCATCAGAAGTGTCGTGGTGGGGATCAGTACGGGCGGTGGCGGGAATCCACCTGTTTGTGGTATCTGCATACTAAATAATTGTGGTTTTTTTGACTATCTTTTTTACGTGTTGTTTGGGACTCTCAGCTCCTGTGCTCACAATAATTGTGCTACGCAGTGCAATGGCGGTGGAAACGCCACCGCATCCCTCAACTACTGGCTCGAAAACCCATGACCACCTGGCAATTTTTGCCGTTTTCGGCTAATACTCCCGCCATGAGCGTAACCACATGAAACTCTGGGATGCCGACCTGCGGGACGTTCTGCGGCGCTGGCGGGAACGCCCTCCGGTGGTGCTGGAGTTGCGCCGGGACGGCTATTGCCTCGTGCGTGTGCACCATGGCGAAGCCGAATTGATCCTGGCCCAGGACATCGACCCGTTATCGAGCCGCTACCGGGAACTGCTGCTGGAGTCCTTACGCCACAGCGTGCAGAGCCAGGGGCTGGCTGGCAGTCCGGCGGCTACGTACTTGTTCCGGGAGGACTATAACCTGCAAGTCGTGGACGCGCCCAAGGTGCCGATGGGGGAGATGCTGGCCGCCCTGCGCTGGCAGCTCGCGGATTTGCTGGATTTCCCCGTGTCGGAGGCGGTGCTCGCCGCCATACCCGTACCCGACACGGAAGGCCAACAGATTTTCGCTGTCGCCGCGCGCGAAAGCGTGGTCCAGGAGCGGGTAGACCTCTTGCGCGGCGCCGGCCTGCAGCCCTTTTATGTGGGCATTATCGACCTCGCTTTGCGCGATTTGTGCTGGCTCCTGCCCGAAGCAGCGGGGGGCGTCGGACTGTTGTTGGTGGAAACCCGCAGTTGTCATCTGACTCTGGTGCAGGGCGGCAGCTACCGTTTTGGGCGGTCACTGCCGCTGGGCTCTGCGCACTTTCCCGGCGATGATGATCCCGCGGATTTCCGCTCCGCCAGCGAGGATCTGGCTCTGGAGATGCAGCGTACCATGGATTTTTACGAAAATCGTTTCCGCCGCCCGCCGCCCGCGGTCCTCTATCTCTGCGGCGCACCGAAGTTGCTGCCGGAGATGCTGGGCGAGTTGCTTGGGCGGCGTTGCGCGCATGTCGAGGAATTACTCTCCCCGGCGGACAGTCGCTGTCTTCTGGCCCAGGCCTTTGCCGCGGAGCTGCCTGCCCCATGAGCCTGCGACTGCCGCCAGCGGCCGATCCGGCCCAGGTCAATCTCTACAGTGATCGCTTTGTCTCGCGGCAAGTACCCTTCTCGGCGCGCTTCAGCCTGATTTTCCTCGGCGTCCTGCTTTTTGCCCTCAGCGGACTGGCCCTATACTGGCAGCAGGCCAATCAGGAACAGGCACAACTGCTGGCGACTCAGGAGCAACGACTGAGCGCGTTGCAAAGCCAGCGGGACCAACTCATCGCGCGCTATGGTCCGGGCGCCCAGTCTGCGTGGGAAACCCGGCACCAGGCGCTGCAGGCGGAAATCGACGAGCGGCGCTTTCTCTTGCAACTGCTTTCTCTGCGTGTGGCCAGCCAGAATCCCTCGGAGGTTCTCAATGCCCTTGGTCGTGGTATCGTTCCCGGCATCTGGCTGACGCGCATGAGCGGCGACACCGACCGATTGGTTTTGGAAGGACGCACCCTGCGGGCGGCGACTATACCGCTCTACGTGGAACGGCTCCATGCCCAGCCGGTTCTGGCCGGTCTGACATTGGCCGGGATCACTGCCAGCAGTGGCATCACGGCCCCCGACAGCAGCACCCCATCCGCTGCGCCGCTGGATTTCCGCATCAGCGCTAGCGCTCGTTCGCCGGAGTGGCCATGAACGCCCTCCGGCACTGGTTCACCCGTTTCGACGCGCTCAGCCTGCGCGAACGCGTGCTGGTACTGGCCGCCGCGCTCGTGGTGCTGCTGATCGGGTTTTACCAGTTGTCGCTGGCACCCCTGGAAAATCGTCTACAGGCCAAAAAACAGCAATGGCAGACGGAGCAAAGTCATGCGACCGCGGTGGAAAGCGAAATTCAGGCTTTGTTACACAATGCGCCCCTGCAGGCGCAGACGCGCCTGGATGCCCAGCAGCGGATCATCGCCACCCTCGATGAGCAGTTGCACCAGGCCGGTCAGCGCTACCCCCGGCAGGATGAACTGGATGGTTGGCTGCGTACGTTGTTGACGGAGCGTCCTGGGGTACAGTGTGTACGCTTCCACACCCTAGCGCCCTCCCAGGTATATCCTTTACCGTCGGATAAAAGCCCCAAAGCCGGCCCGCGTCTGTATCAAAGCGGGGTTTCCCTTACCCTGCAGGGTGATTTCCACAGCCTGCTTGCCTACCTGCAAAGTGTGCAGCGAGGGCCCTGGCGTTTACAATGGGGCCAGTGGACCTACACCGTGATACAGTACCCAAAGGCGGAATTGCGGATTGATGTACGTACCTACGCTATCGCCTGGAGCGGCCGGGACGCTCGCGGACCAGGGGCCGTGTTGACCGCCGGTCAAATCCGGAGCGCCCTTGGGACGCTGCGTGGCCTGCCCAAGGCTGCGGGGGGCAGTTCATGAGTGCGCTCTTCGGACTGCTGTTGGCCGCCCAAATGCAGATAACCCCCAATCCGACCCGTCCTGACGA
Organism: Acidithiobacillus sp.; assembly: GCA_027351205.1. GTDB lineage: Bacteria > Pseudomonadota > Gammaproteobacteria > Acidithiobacillales > Acidithiobacillaceae > Acidithiobacillus. The sequence goes on along the minus strand of DAIEIW010000039.1, from coordinate 9,173 downwards.
CTACCGTAGCGGGGCGGCGGGCGCGCCCCTCGCGTCCCTGGTCCTGGACAGCACGCTGACTGGTGGGCAGGTGCCCGTGGCCATTATCAATGGTCGCCTGTACCCCTCGGGGGGCCAGATCGGACCCTATCGCCTGATCGCTGTGGGCGCCGGTTGGGTGATACTGGGAGAGGGGTCCAAAAGACTGCGCCTGGTCATCGGCAGTTCTACCAATCCGAATGAAGAGAAATGATTATGCGCAAACAGTGGGCAATACTGATGGGTTGCATCTGGCTGGCGGGTTGCCAAACGGTGCCCGATAATCCCGCGAGCGCCATGCTGCCAAAACCGGCCAAGGCGGCGATAAGTCCGCCGCCCGCCGCAGTACAACAGGCACTATTGCCGCCGGTGGGCAGCCTGATCCCGCGTCGACCCTCTCCCCTGCAGAAACGCTTCGATCTGGTGGTTCAGAATGCGCCTGCCCGGGAGGTGTTCATGGGGCTGGGGATGAGCTCGGGCCAGAATGTCATTCTTTCTCCCAAAGTCGCTGGTAGCCTCACCCTTAATCTGCATCAGGTAACCTTGGGAAACGCCCTGCGGGCAATTCGCGCCGCATACGGCTATCAGTACGAGGTGCAAGGTCGGCAGATCGTGATTTTCCCTCCCGAACCGGAAACCCGCATCTATCAGGTCAATTATCTGGATATCGCCCGCAGTGCCAAATCGCAACTGACGGTTGCGGGTACGGAACTGAGCGGGAACAGCGGCAATGGAGGCATGATTGGGCAAGGCCAGGCCTTCGGCCAGACCAAACCTTCGGCCGAGGTAAAAACCGATAGCAGTTCCGACTTCTGGAAATCCTTGGGACCCTCGCTGGAGATGATCGTCGGCAAGAACGGCCGGATCATCGTCAATCCCTTATCCGGGGTTATTGCGGTGCGCGCCATGCCTGACCGGCAACGGGAGGTGCGCGCATTTTTGCATCGCCTCACCAACGGTCTGGAACGGCAGGTGATCCTGGAGGCGAAGATCCTGGAGGTGCAGCTCTCCAAGGGCTTTCAGGCGGGAATCAACTGGAGCGCCGTGACCGGCAACGCCCAGATCAACCAACTCGCGCCCAGCAGCGCTAACGGCAACTTCAATCCCAATGGCTATGCTCCCACCCAGGGTACGATTACCAGTAGCGGGACAGCGACCAACATCGGCCAATTGGCGCCGGGCCTATTGCCCATCATGAACACGGTGCAGCCCTTCGGTGGCGTTTTCAATGCCGTCATCAGCGGCGGCAAAGGCTTCAACACCATTCTGGAGGCTCTCGGCACCCAGGGCAAGGTCAAGGTGCTCTCCAGCCCGCGGGTGGCCACGCTCAACAACCAGACGGCGGTTATCAAGGTGGGCACGGACAATATTTATGTAACCAATGTTCAGACCAATTCCGGAACGAGCTCCGGGGCCATCGGCAGCACCATCATCAATCAGGCAACCCCTGTGCTTTCTCCGCTGTTTTCCGGCGTCGCCCTGGATGTCACCCCCTCCATCAGCGGGGACGGTATGGTGACGCTTTACGTACACCCTTCGGTGACCAGTGTGACCACTCAGGCTCAGGCGTTTACGGTCGGCAGTCAAAGTTACAATCTGCCCCTGGCCAGTTCCTCCGTGCGTGAAGTCGATACCGTGGTACGCGCCACAAGCGGCCAGGTCATCGTCATCGGCGGACTGATGAAAACCGACGAACACGATACCCATTCGGGTATTCCTCTGCTGGAGGACATCCCTTATGTGGGCTATCTCTTCAAGAGCACCCAACAAACGTCCATCAAAAGCGAGCTGGTGGTGCTCATCAAGCCTATTGTGGTGGATAAGCGTGGTGTTTGGCAGCAGCAACTCCACCAAGCTCGCACCGATCTGTCGAAAAACGATCTGGATTTCAATACGGCGGTGTTACCTGAGCGATCAAAAGGTTCAGGTCGCTGATGTATCTGGCATTCTTCGGCTTGCGCGAATATCCGTTCAGTCTGACACCGGACACGGAGTTCTTTTTCGCGGATGAGAATCGTCGGGCGGCTCTTTCCTTGCTGCACTTCGTCCTGGACAACGGCGAAGGTTTTGTCAAAATCACGGGCGAGGTCGGGACGGGTAAAACCACCTTGTGCCGCACCCTTCTCCATCGCATGGATGCGCGTTTCCGCACCGCTTACGTCCTCAATCCCCAACAGCCACCGACGATACTGCTTCGTGCCATTGCCGCTGATCTCAGTGGTCAGGAATTGGACGTCACCCAGGAGCCGCTGGAGGCCATCCATCGCAGCTTATTGCAGGCGGCAAGCGATGGGCATCGGGTGGTGCTGCTGGTGGACGAAGCGCAGACCTTGTCGTACGCTGCCTTGGAGAGTATTCGCTTGCTCTCCAACCTCGAAACTGAAAAACGCAAATTGATACAAATCATTTTATTTGGCCAGCCAGAGCTGGATATTCGTCTGCAACAGCCACAAATGCGGCAGTTGCGTCAGCGGATTGGCTTTCATCATCAGCTCCTTCCTCTCAGCCGTGAAGAAACTGGTGCCTATCTGGAGCATCGGTTGCGCCACGCGGGCTATACCGGCGGACCGTTGTTTCAGAGTAACGCCTTGCGCCTGCTCCAACGCAGCAGTGGTGGCACACCGCGCCTGCTTAACCTGCTGGCCCATAAAGCACTGCTGGCGACCTACGGATCCGGTCGACTTCGTGTAGGGCGACGAGAGATGCTGCGGGCCATTGCAGATACGCCACAGGCGCGACGCGTATGGTGGCCTATATGAGCTTGATTCACGATGTGCTAAGCGATCTCGACCGTCGGCAAACCCGAAAAAGCGCGGGACCCGAGATGCCGGTGGCCCTCCTGCCTCGCCGCTCCGGAAACCGCCCACGCCTGCGAGCACTCATCTTGTTGGGGGGCGCTTTTCTGGTGGTCAGCGCGCTTTTCTGGTGGTTTTATTTACCCACTTCCTCTGAAACCGCCGCGCGGAAAGCTCCGGTCAGGGCCATGCCCGCGCCTGTGGCGGTGGCGCCGACGGCCGCCGCTCCCCGCGACCAGGCGATGGTGCCAAACCGGAGCAGCGCCCCGCAGCCGGGCGCTCTATTGCATGCCCCATCCCGCACGGAGTATAACCACCCCGTCCAGCGCGAGGCCTTGTCTCCAGCATCAGATCGCACGCCGGAATTCTCCATTCCGAAGCGGTATGCGCAGGCTGCCAAGGTGTTTTCCGGTACTCGAGTTCCGCTTGCCCGGCCCCAGCACCAAGATGCCGGGTCTGACGCCATTTCCGGCAGTATCGTCTGGGAAGACGATAAATTGCGATTGGCAGAACGTCTCTGGCAACGCGGAGAAACGGCCGAAGCCCTGGACTCGTTGCGGGAGAGCCTCCGCAGATCACCTAATAATGTGTCTTTAACCCTGCTTGAAGCCCGTTTGCTGGCGGCCCAACAACAACCGGCGCAAGCCCTGTCTTTATTGCGCCACCTACAGCCGGCGCCCACCGATAATGCTGATTACTTTGGCATGTTGGGAACCCTGGCCCAGCAGCAGGGCGACTTACCCCTTGCCGAGAACGCCTATGCCCGCGCGCTGACCCTCGCTCCAGACAGTCTGCGCTGGAAAACGGGCATGGGCATCACTCTGGCACTGGCAGGCAACAAGGCCGCGCTCCCCTATCTGGAAGAGGCGCTGGCAAGCACCCAACCCACCAGCCCCCTGGCTGGCTATCTGCGCACGCTGTTAGATACATTGCGTTGATCCGCCCAATGTAAGCGCCACCCATGCGGTCACAACGGGTTTTGGTCTGTGCCATGTATATATACCGTTTTGTCATGGAACCGTTGTTCTAGTGCCTGCGTCCGCCGCTTTCTCGGGCTTCTTCAGTGCTCAGTGCTGATCCGGGAAAAGAACGTTCAATTCCAGCACTTCAAAATCTCCCCGCCGCTCCATGCTCACCTTGATGTTTTCCTTGTCCACCGGGATATATTTGGCGATCACCGCCAGGAGTTCTTCCTGCAAGGCCGGCAGGAAGTCGGGGCCGTCGGCATCCCGCTCGTGGGCGAGGATCAGTTTCAGGCGATCCTTTGCCACATGGGCAGTTTTCTTGCGGGAGCCGAGGAAGTAATCGAGAAAGGACATGTCAGCCTCCAAAGAGTCGTTTGAAGAACCCCACCTTGACCGGCTGAATAAAGCGCAGAGGGCGCTCTTCGCCAAGGAAACGGGCGACGACGTCCTTATAGGCCTCAGCCACGTCGCTGTTTTCCATGTGAATGGCGGGTATGCCCTGATTGGAGGCCTGGAGGATCACTTCGGATTCGGGAATCACGCCCAGCAGGGGGGTGCGTAGCAGTTCCTTCACGTCTTCCAGGGAAAGCATTTCCCCATCTTCCACCCGCTTGGGGGAGTAGCGGGTCAGCAGCAGATGTTCCTTCACCGGTTCTTCCCCCTGTTCCGCCCGCCGCGAGCGGGCCGCAAGAATACCGAGAATGCGGTCGGAATCGCGGACGGAGGAGACTTCCGGATTGGTGACCACAATGGCTTCGTCGGCATGGTAGAGCGCCATGAGCGCACCCGACTCGATCCCCGCCGGTGAGTCGCAAACGATGTAATCGAATTCCTTGCGCAGCTCATCCATGACCGCCGTTACCCCTTCGGTGGTCAGGGCGTCTTTGTCGCGGGTTTGGGACGTGGGCAGCACGTAGAGGTTTTCACAGCGCTTATCCTTGATGAGGGCCTGCTGCAATTTGGCCTCGCCCTGGATGACATTGATCAGGTCGTACACGACCCGCCGCTCGCAGCCCATGATCAGGTCGAGGTTGCGCAGACCCACGTCGAAGTCGATGACGACGGTACGATAGCCGCGCAGGGCGAGGCCGCTGGCGAAGGCGGCGCTGGTGGTGGTTTTGCCGACCCCGCCCTTTCCGGAAGTGATGACAATGATTTTGGCCACGATTCTTTTCTCCAGGACTTAAGGGTTTAAAGCGGTAATATGCAATTGCTCGTCGCGGCTGTAAATCTGCGCGGCCTTGCCCCAGAGAGGGTGACCGGATTCCAGCGTCCGGTAGAGACCCGCGACAGAAACCAATTCTGCCTCCAGGCTCATGCAAAAAATCCGCGCAGCGTCCTGCCCGTTGACGCCGGCTAGGGCGCGGCCACGTAATGGTCCGTATACGTGGATGTTGCCGTCGGCCATGATTTCGGCGCCGGCATTGACGGCGGCGAGACAGACGAGGTCACCACCCCGGGCGTAGCTGCGTTGGCCACCGCGTATGGGGTGATCGATAATCAGACCGCCCGGACTTGCCGGGGTAGGTTTTACCGGCGTGGGCGTTTCGGGCTGTGGGGCAGCGTTACGCTCCTGGCCCCGCAAAATGGGAAGGTGCAGTGCTTGCGCCAGAGCCTGGTGGCCGGGCGCGGCATTGCGTAAACCGACAGGGAACCAGTTGGCGGCGCGCAATACCTCCAGGATTTCGGGCAAAGCCAAAGGCGCTTCTTCTGGTATGGCACTCAGATCCAGGACCACCGGCGCATGGCGATGAAAATCGGCGGCCGCTGGGTGGCGCCGATACTCTTCGGCGATGCGTTGGGCGAGTTGCTGTGGATGATTGCTTTCCAGATGGAGGATGGAGAGGGTGAAAACGCCCCCGGCCACGCGTAGAGGTGCGCTGGATTCCGTGCCGGGGGAGCGGGGGCTAGCCATGTTTCACGTGAAACATCCGCGCGCATCGCTTCATGAGCGCCGCAGCAAAGGGCGTTTGCTGCTCTTGCCATTCCAGGTTTCCGCATCCGGCAAAGCGGCTTTTTTACGGAGGATGACGGGCCAGTCTCGGGCAAGCTCCGCGTTGATGGCGGTAAAGTCCTGCTGATCGGCCGGCACCTCGTCGTCTGCGAAGATCGCGTCGGCCGGGCACTCGGGCACGCAGGCAGCGCAGTCTATACACTCAACGGGATCGATGACGAGGAAGTTCGGCCCTTCGTGGAAGCACTCAACCGGGCAGACTTCCGCGCAATCGGTATATTTACACTGAATACAGTTTTCGGTAACGACGTAGGTCATGAATCGCTGGCACTTTTCGCGGCGCGTTTACGGGATGGGGGAGTCCTGCCTTCGCCGGCTGACGGGGCCCTGCGTTTGGAAGCGGCGGGCTTTTTTGCCGCGGCGGTCGTCGTTTTGGCTTTCGCCGGTTTTTTTGCGGCGGCGGCAGCGGCCGTGGCTTCCGTGGCCGGTTTTTTGGCCGCTTTCGCTGTCGTTTTGCGGGCGGGCGCGGCCTTCTTGGCCGGGGGCGCGCGCTTTTCGCGGGGCGGCGGCGGGCTGTATCCGGGCAGCAGGGCGGCGATTTCCGCGTCGCTGGCGTTTACCGGGAAGTGGAAAGCACATTCGCTCTGCGGGCAGGCAAGCTGTTCTCCCAGCCTCTTGCCGCTTTTCTCGATCATGATGGGCCAGCCGCAACGCGGACAGGGCCGCGCCACCGGTGGTCCCCAGACGGCGTAGGTGCATTTTGGATAGGTATTGCAGGAATAAAAAACCTTGCCGTAGCGGCTGCGTTTTTCGACCAGTTCGCCCTCACCGCACTGGGGACAGGTGACGCCCGATGACTTGGGCTGGGTCAGTGGTTCGATATGTTTACATTCCGGATAGCCGCTGCAGGAGATGAAACGGCCGTAACGCCCGCTTTTGTACACCAACGGCTTGCCGCAATCGGGGCAATCGCGGCCTACGGGCTCGGCGGGTTCGCGCGGCCCGTCTACCGGACGGGTATAGTTGCATTCGGGATAACCGGAACAGGCCACGAAGCGCCCATGGCGCCCGAGGCGCAGGAATAAGGGCTTGCCACATTGCGGGCAGGCTTCCTCCAGCGCCTCACTGGTCGCTTCGGCGCGGCTGACGTTGGCTTTTTCGTCGAGCAGCGCGCGGAAGGGGCTCCAGAACGCACTGAGGACGGGCTGCCATTGCTTTTCGCCCCGGGAGACGGCGTCAAGCTCATCTTCCATGCTGGCGGTGAAGCCGTAGTCCACATATCGTTCAAAGTGGTTGGTCAGGAACCGGCCGACTACCCGGCCGAGGTCGGTGGGGTGGAATCGGCGCTGCTCGACGGCGACGTATTCGCGGTTCTGCAGGGTCTGAATGATGCTGGCGTAGGTGGATGGCCGGCCGATGCCGTGGGCTTCCAGGGTTTTGACCAGGGTGGCGTCGCTGTAACGGGGGGGCGGCTCGGTAAAGTGCTGCTCGGGATCGATGCCGAGCACCTGGGGTTCATCGCCGGCATCGAGGGGCGGCAGGATGCGGTTGCTCTCATCCTCGTCGCCGTCGTCCTTGCCTTCCTGGTAGACGGCCATGAAGCCGGGAAAGGTCACCGTGGAGCCGTTGGCCCGCAGGGTCCAGTGCGTCCCGGCGTCCATATCCACGGCGACAAGATCGAGGCGGGCGGGCGCCATCTGGCAGGCGATGCTGCGCTTCCAGACCAGATCGTACAGGCGCCAGAGATCGCGTTCCAGCACCCCCTGGAGGGATTCCGGGGTGCGCGCGATGTCCGTAGGACGGACGGCTTCGTGCGCTTCCTGGGCGTTCTTGGTTTTGGTCTTGTAGCGGCGCGGCGTCTCGGGAACAAATTCGCTGCCGTAGTAGCCATCGATAAAAGTGCGGATAGAGGCGATGGCCTCCTCGGCGAGATTGACGGCATCAGTACGCATATAACTGATGAGGCCCACGGTCTCGTTGCCGATATTGACGCCCTCATAAAGCTGTTGGGCAACGCGCATGGTCCGGCTGGCGTTGAAGCCGAGCTTGCGCGACGCTTCCTGCTGCAGGGTGGAGGTGGTAAAGGGCGCGGCCGGCTGGCGTTGACGGCTCTTGCGCTCCACTTCCCGGACCCGCAGTGCCTGGCGACCCAGGTCGTCTTCCATGCCGCTACGAATGGCCAGGGCCTGGTCGCCGTCGGTGATGTCGAACTGTTCGAGCTTTTTATTCTGCCAGAGGGTCAGGCGGCCGGTAAACGCGCTGCCCGCGTGTTGCAGGCGGCTGGCGATGGTCCAGTATTCGCGGCTGACGAAGGCTTCGATTTCGTTTTCGCGTTCACAGATCATGCGCAGGGCGGCACTTTGTACCCGTCCCGCGGAGAGCCCCGGACGCACCTTGCGCCAGAGCAGCGGCGACAGGTTGAAGCCCACCAAATAATCGAGGGCGCGGCGCGCCTGCTGGGCGTTGACCAGATCCATGGCGATTTCGCGGGGATGGGCAATGGCCTCCTGCACGGCTTTTTTGGTAATTTCGTGAAAGACCACGCGTTGCGTCGGCTTGTCGCCGAGCAGGTGGCGTTCGCGCAAGAGCTCCACCAGGTGCCAGGAGATGGCCTCGCCTTCGCGATCCGGATCGGTGGCGAGCCAAAGCTTATCGGCACCGCGCAAGGCCTTGGCGATGGCATCCACATGGCGCTCGTTGCGCTCGATGGCGGCGTAGCGCATGGCGAAATCATGCTCCGTGTCCACGGCGCCCTCTTTGGGCTGCAGATCACGGACATGGCCGTAGGACGCAAGCACCTGAAAATCATCCCCCAGATATTTCTGGATGGTCTTGGCTTTTGCCGGTGATTCTACGATAACGAGCTGGTGTGCCATAGGTCAGTGGAGAATCCGTGCGCCGTTGCTGCCCAGCAGGGCATCGACCCAGAAGGCCTCGGGACCGGGGTCGTTGGCCATCACCATGAAGGTCACCCAGTCGAGGGTTTCGAGATCGGTGTCGTCCAGTTCCAGGGCGAGCAGGCGATCGATAATGCGTTCACGCATGGCGCCGTTGATGACGCCAAGCTGCTCCCAGTCGTGTAACTGCCCGCGGGCGGCCACCGAAAGATTTTGCTGTTCGTAGGGATGGTAGGCGCGCAGTGAACGAGGGCTGGTCGCCTCTTGTTCCTCTACCGCAAAGCCTTCCATCCAGTCGAGGGCACGCTGAATATCGCCCTCGGCAAAACCGACGGCGCGCAAATGGTCTTCAACCATGTCGTCGTCTTCTTCGTCGAGATGGTCGAGCAAATAACTGATGATATCTATGACGTCTTCCATACCTTGGCCCTAGGAAGCAGGTGGGAGGCGACAGAAACGGCCGCCGGGACAGGCCGCGAGGTAACCTTGTAATTCCATGTCCAAGAGGATGGCCGAAAGCTCGGTCAGCGTCAATCCGCAGCGG
>DAIEIW010000030.1:0-7176 GCA_027351205.1 Acidithiobacillus sp. | reverse complement strand
CGCCGCGTCCACCGCGTCCAGTTGGGTATACCGGTCGGCACTGACCGCGTGGCCATCGAGCCGGACGAGCCGGGCCTTCGGGCCGCAGGCATGGCAGGCCACCGGTTGCGCGTGGAAGCGCCGGTCTTCCGGATTTTCGTATTCCGCACGGCAATCCCTGCAGAACGGAAAGACGCCCATGGAGGTATGGGCGCGGTCATAGGGGATGTCTTCGAGGATCGAAAAACGCGGACCACAGTGCGTGCAATTGGTGAAAGGGTAGCGATAACGCCGGTTGAAGGGGTCGAAAATCTCCCCCAGGCAGGCGGGACAGGTAGCGGCGTCAGGCACCGCTCCCGTATGTACGTGCCCGGAGCGGCTGGTGCTGATCCCGAAAGGTCCCTCGGGAGGGTCTTCGCGCAAATATCCGCGGACCACCTCGTCAATGCGCGCGAGGGGGGGGTGTTCGTCGCGCAGGCGGGTCAGAAACCGATCCCGCTCTGTTGCAGGCCCCCAGATCCGGATCAGCACCCCTTCCCCATCGTTGCACACATCGCCCGACAACCCGCAGTCGCGGGCAATGCGCCAAACCGCAGGACGGAACCCGACGCCCTGAACCAGTCCGCGCACCCGGACTTCCTCGCCCAGGGTTGCGACCCGGTCCGCGGGGGAATTCATGACCGCCTGTCCCAAAGCAGCACGCGGTTGTTGCCCGAGTCGGCAACGATCATGCTCCTTCCCGCAGCAGAAATCCCATAGGGCCAGCACAGCGTATTGCGCCCCACCACGCCCCAGCGGTTGTCCCCCTTGTGCTGGAAACCATCCTGACCGGCGAGGGTGCGTGCCGGAGCGCCCGTCAACAGATCGTCCGCCTGCCAGCCCAACAGCCGGCTGTTGGCGGTATCCGCCACGATCAGCCAGTTTTCCGTGGCGGTCACGCCATAGGGCATATTGAAGCAGGCCGCATTGGGGAAGTAATTACCGCGGTTGTGGGCGTTCTGAGCAAAGTCAGGCTGTCCGAGGACCACATCCGCCACCTGACCATTGCGCTGTGGCGCGCCACGCCAGAGCAGCACCCGGTTGTTCCCCGCATCTCCCATGACCAGCCAATCCCCGAAACGGGTTACCGCATGGGGCCAGCGCATGCTCATGGCGTCGGCTTCGTGACCCCCGTTCTCATCCCGGCAATGAAAATCCGCCTGGCCCAGGACACCGTCCGCGGGTTGTCCTTTTTCCGTGGGAATGCCCTCCCACCAGAGGACACGGCGGTTACCCGAATCCGCGACATAGAGCCGGGCACCCTCCCAAAAGACCCCATAGGGCCAGTATAAGGTAGACGCGGATGGTAGGGGCGCACCGCGATTGATTTCGGCCGACACAAAATCGGTTTGACCGAGAACCAGATCCGCCGGAATATGGCTTCCACGAGGTACTTCATACCAGATCAGCACCCGATGGTTCCAGACGTCCGCCACCGCCATCCCCTTGCCAAGCGGACAGATCCCGGTGGGAACATTCAGCGATGCCGCGCCGACGGGGCCGTGGGCGTTGCGCCCCCCGTCCCGTTCAAAATCTGGCTGACCAATGAGCCAGGTGGCAGGTTGGCCATCGGCTTCGGGTAGCATGGGCCACCCCAGCAAGCGATGATGGCCGGTATCAGCCACCCAAAGGGACCCGTCAGCCATGAGGCTGGCACCGCGCGGGCCGAAAAGCGTCTGCGCGGAAGGAACGACGGGTGCGACGACCCCCCTGGGCTGGACCTGCTCCCCCAGGATGACCCTTGCCCCCGCCCCCACCAGCAAGTGCTCCGAAGGGATGGCGACTGGCCGGTTCCGGGTAGCGGCTCTCAGGGGAAGGGTATATTCAGTCATGATCCTTCCTCACTTGGATCTCACCGTCGACCACCCGCACCGCCCAGGGCTCCAACTGGACCTCGGGTACCGTCAGACATTCCCCGCTCTCCAACGCAAACTGGAATCCGTGATGGGGACAGGTCAGAACCCCGGCCGGATCCACTTTCCCCTCTCCGAGGGGCATACCGAGATGGGCGCAGGCATTGCGGTAACAGTGCACATCGCCATCCGGATCGCGCCAGAACAGCAGGGCATCGGAAAGCACCTCCCGGACGAGCAGGCTATTTCGCGGCAGATCCTCCAGCCGCATGGTCGGCAGCCAGGGATGACGCCCGCCAATGGCGAAGGGGCTGATGCGCTGTTCAGCCCCCTCCCCGGTCAGCGCGGTGGCGGCGTACCGCCGACCCGCCGTTTCGATATGCCGTATTTCCGGACAGGCATCGCGGATCGCTTTTTCCACCCCATCCGCCAAGGTCAGCGAGGAAGACGGGCAACCGTGACAAGACCCCAGCAGGCGCAAAATCACCGTATCGGGCGGACGCAGCTCGACCAACTCGACATTGCCGCCATGCCCTTCCAGTCCCGGCCGCACGCTGTCCAGCGCGGCTTCGATACGTTCCTGCAGGGAGGGCCGGACCAGACCCAACGTCCGCAACACCGCGTAGACGTACGGATCTGCGGCGGCTTCCCGTAAGCCGGTGGCGCCCTGCGGAGCACTCTGTACGGTACGGATAAGACGCCGCAGGCATTCCCTATATATCGCCTCCCAGCCATCGCGCAGGGCCAGTACCGTTCTTTGCTGCGTTTCATCCCATCCCTGTACGATTTTTTCGAGGCTGCCCAATCGGGCGATATCTTCCGTCAGGGTATCTGCGTCCCTGCGTCCAATGTCATCCGGTACGGGTGACGTAGCCATGTCATGCGTACTTCAAATTCACGAAAAGGAAGGGCTGCAGGGCGCCACACAGGGCGCCGGCAACCAGACAATCCACCAGATACGGAATGCCGGCGAAATGTCCGGCGACGACGACCACGGCAGCCAGGAGACTGTTGGCCGTCAGCAGCATCAGGACCAGCCGGGTATCCCTGAAAAGCTTTCCGCGCAGGAACAATCCTGCCGAGTTCCATACCATGTCCCACATAATGTCCTCCTGTTGGTGTTGCCCGGCTTCAGATCAGTACAAGGATGATCGTGCCCAGGACCAGCCCGGGAATGACGGGCATCGCCCCGTACATGCCCCCCATCATCGCCGCCAGCTTGTTATCGCCCAGCTTTTTGCCACAGATCAGCGTCCCCGACACGGCTCCCGCCAATACCCCGACCAGTCCACCCAGCAAAATCCATAAAATGGCGATCGCCTGTATATGCTGACCGTCGAATGCGTCCAGTGCCGACATAGGTGCCCTCCGATATCTTTCCAGATTAATGTACAGATCCCTGCTCGAGTACCAGTGCCAGGGTTTCGTCCAGGGCAACGCGGACCAGTCCTGATTTATCCAGTTCTCCCGTTTCCGCGAAGATATTTTCCGCTGTTTCATACAGTTTGACCGCCTCACCCAGATTCCGGATGTTGCCCAGTTCCGGGTTTTCCGGGTCGTCGGGCAGGTTCCGCAGCGCATTGGCCATGTTGCTGATGGTGTTTGCATATTCACCCGGCCGCTCTTTGGGAGTCCGCACCCGCAACGCCTCCCGATAGGCTTCCAGGGCACGCAGATTATTTTCGACCGGATGCGCGCTGCTGCTGTACTGCAGGGCATTACCCAGGTTGTTTTGCAGCATGGCGTACTCCGCCGGATGCGCATCGAGGGTGATGGCACGCAAGGCGGACTCGTAGGATTGCACGGCCAGCGCCTCGCGCATTCTGGAAGTCTCATCGCCCATGGTCATGGACAGATAGGCGGTGGCCAGATTGTTGTGGAGAATCGCGTATTCACGCGGGAATTTATCCGCGGTAAAAACCCGCAAGGCGCTGTGGTACTTCCGCACGGCATCCGGGAATGGCGCCTTCCCCGCCACGGCGAGTCCCTGTAGGGCCAGCCCCTCGTTCATCTCGGCTTCCGCAGCCTCTTCGGCGTTTCCCAGGGTCTGCAGCACTGGCAACGCACCGCGCAGGCAAGCGACAGCCTCTTCGAGCACCCGGGTGTCGCCGGGCGTCGCCAGCAAGGCGGTCGCCTGTCCGGCCAGGAGTCGCGCACGCAGCAAGGCGTCCTCATCCGGGCAGACCTGCAAACCTTCTTTGTATAGGTGGTTGACCTGTTCGAGATCCTCCGGCCGGCGCGGGCGCCGTTGCAGACCCAGGGCGATCTCCATGAGCATTTCCGCACGTTCTCCAGCCGGAATGGTGTCATCCCGGGCGGTCCTCAAGGCGACCTGGTATTCCGTTTCTGCCAAAGTCCCAGACATGAAAGCCCCCCGAATGAAACACGAAATGTAATGTTTATTTGCAGTTTTAGTGTAGCGCAGGAAATAACTCTGTCAAGAATAATTACATATATGATAAGTTACTTATCAAGCGATTCCGGGCATAGCTGCCTCGTCTGCCACGCACCCTGTTCCGGTATCCACATAAAGGAAAGAACCCCCTCGAAGTTCTCCGCCAGTTCATGATCCCGCAGGAAGAGGCGGAGATCGACCACACGGTCACCGGCAAGGTTGCGCTGCTTCAGCAAAAAGCCGCCGATGGTACCAGGATGCAAGGGGATCAAATGCAAACATGGCGATCGCCAGAGCACGGCAACCGCCAGAAGACCGGCCATGGTATCGCGATAGGCGGGCGCGGGAATAAAAAGGTACCCGTCTTTCAATAGGAGATTTACGACCCTGTCAGTCATGGGGCCGCTTCCACCTCGGCCAATGCCGCTTTCACCTGGGCTAATACTGCGGGAATCGCCCCCTCCACCGGTGGAGTGAGCCCGTCGCCGAAACCGAAATCGGTGCCCTCCACCAGAAAGACGGTCACCCGCTCGGGAAATTGCTCCCCAAACAGGCGCTTTCCGGCATAAAGCGCATGTTCCCAGCGAAAGTCGTGCAATGTGAGGGTAGGGGTATGGGGCAATTCCAGCTCGCTGCCAGGCAACCTGAACACCGCTCCTGGATCACTACCCGTCCGGCACGCATCCACAATGATGAGCTGCCGGCAATCGCGGGCCTTGAAAATCACGTCCATGCCGGACGTGCCCGCATCATGGAGGGCGATATCTGCGGGCAGGGGGTCCAGCGCGCCCCGCAGCCGCTGAATAACCGTGATACCGACTCCGTCATCGCGTCGGTACAAGTTGCCGCATCCCACCACCACGCGCATGGCTAAATTCGCCACAACCGACAGGACCAGTCGGGCCTGACCGGTAACATCAATTCAGGAAGCGCGCAGAACTGTCGGTGCGAAAGGAAGTACATACACGTTTCGCACGCTTCCTCAATACCCTCGGCTGCATAAGGGTGCAGCGTGAATCCGGCTATCTCGATACGTTTTGCGATCTCTTCCGCCGGCGCATTCTGCAAACGCGTCAGCACCGACTGTTGCATCTCCAGATCGTACGCACGCGGTTCCACTTCGGTACGCAGACCAGTGAGCAGCAGTTTTCCCAGCCGCGTACGCAGCAGGGTGTCCTCCGGGAATTCTTCCATGGTCTGCATATCCAGATACCCCCTTGCCTAGATACGCCACAGGCGGCACCACCAGTCCGGCTCTACCGGGACGTCCAGCTCCGGCAGATCACACCAGCGGCGGTGGTTGAGATAATACATGCACTCCTGACAGCGCTGCTGATCTTCCCCCATGGGATAATCCGTAAAACCGCCGATCACCAGTTTCTTCTCCAGATCCGACCCCGCCTCTTCGCGGATACGCTGCAATAGTTGCGCGAAAGCATTGCTGTCTTCGGGAAATGGGGCGATCTCCGTCTTCAGTCCCGCTTTGAGCATGCTGGCGATTTGTGCCCGTAATGCGTCCTCTCCATTTGCCATGTGATTCATGATAACCCTGCCTTTCCCGATTCAAGCGGCTGAATTTTTGGGGGCCGGATACCGCAGTCCGGTATCCGACCCTTTTTAGACCATACGGCTCAGGCAGTGCGGAAGCGCGCGAGCTCCTTTCCGGACTTGGCATCATGGGCATGCACCGTGCAGACCAGACAGGAGTCAAACGAACGGGCCACATGCCCGACCTCCACCGGATCCGCCGGATTCGCGATAGGCGTGCCAACCAAAGCCTCTTCGATGGGACCACGCCCACCCTGCGCATCATGGGGACCCACGTTCCAGGTGGTGGGTGCAATGATCTGGTAATTACTGATCTTGCCGCCCTTCACTTCGATCCAGTGTGCCAAGGCGCCGCGTATGGCCTCGGTGGCCCCCCACCCCTGCCCGTCCCGTTCCCTGGGCTTGATATAGAAGGGCTCATTCAGACGGAACTCTCGCAAACAGTGTTCGATCTGGCGATAAATCTTCACCGCCTCATGCATCCGTGCGAAATGCCGCAGCCACACACTGGGCCCCATTTTCTTGTAGACATCCAGAATGAAGGGATCGGAATGCTGCCAGGATTCACCCAGGTCGCCGCCGGCGATTAGTTGACGCGAGAGGGGACCGGCCTCCAACCGCCCCAACTGCTCATGGGCGACTTCCGTACACCAGGTATATGCTCCGTTGAAGTCACGATCATTGGACTGCATCGGCTTGGTGGTCCGATTGAAAGGATGGACGGGATTATTTCCCTCGTCGTACCAGCCGTGGGTCGTCGATTCACGGGTGAAGGACTGGTTCATGGGATGAAACTTGTCGGCCTTCGCATCGTAGATACCGCTCTTCATAACCACCGACTGCTGCCGCGTGTCGATGGTTGGATGCTGATAACGATCCTCATGGGGGAGATAACCCCAGTAGACATATTTGCCCAGTCCCGCGCCAAACTTCATCAGCCCAATATCCTCGCTGATCCGATAATACATCCCCAGGTCGGAATCGGCGTGTTCCGGGCGCTCGTTCAGCCACACCATGAAATCATCATAGGACTTAATCTGCTCATAACGCTCCATCGAACACCCCAGCCATACCGGTTCCAGCCAGTTGGTACGGAAGTACTCCAGTATGGACCAGGAACGTGTGATATCAGACAGGGTAGGCGCACACATGACGCCGCCGGGGACCATGTAGCTGGAATGCGGCCACTGCCCGCCAAAGAGCGCATAGATTTCCACGGGCTTGCCGGAAATGGTCACGCCGATTTCGTAATGGGTACCCGTAAACGGGGCGTAACACTTGACCGCTTCATCGTAGAACTTACCGTGCCGGTAGTTCTCGTTCACCATATCGATCATGAACAATCCATAATGATGACGCGGC
>DAIEIW010000028.1:0-3705 GCA_027351205.1 Acidithiobacillus sp. | reverse complement strand
AAATACACCTCCGGGCTTTGACCCCCGTCCTCCGCAAACGTACACTCTGCCGCTACACCATAGCGGCCCAATCAGACTGACGAGGATACCATGCTGGACGCCAAACATAGACAAGCCCTGCGTGGACAGGCACACGCCCTCAAACCCGTCGTCATCATCGGTGCCCACGGCGTCACCGACGGCGTTCTCGCCGAACTGGAGGTCGCCATCCACGCCCACGAACTCGTAAAGGTACGTCTACCCCAGGTATCCCACGACGAACGCGATGACATGATAAAGACCTTGTCCGCCGCCAGCCACGCCGACGTTGTCGGCCACATCGGGCGCGTGCTCATTCTCTACCGCCCCCGCCCGGCTGCGGCGCCCAAACGCTGATCAACCGGTATAGCTTGGCAGCCCACCTCAGGACCGTTAGACTGTTTCTGAATCGCAACGCCGACCAGCGGCCCGGAGCAGACCCATGGAAAACCAGCCCCCCACAGAAATCCAGATCAGCGTCGAGACCCGCTATCTGCCGGAGCAGTCCAGCCCGGAGCAGGAGCACTTCGCCTTCGCCTACCAGATCACGATGCAGAACAACGGCCCGCAGACGGCGCAGCTCCTCCATCGTCACTGGATCATTACGGATGCGGAAGGCCATATCCAGGAAGTCAAAGGGCCCGGCGTGGTCGGTGAACAGCCCACGCTGCAGCCTGGACAACGCTTCCGTTACACCAGCGGGTCCGTCCTGTCCACGCCCGTAGGCAGCATGCACGGCACCTTCGAGTGGGTCAGCGATACCGGCGAAAGTTTTATGGTTCCCATCCCCGCCTTTCGCCTGGCGGTGGCGACCGTCTTCCATTGAGTCGCCAGAGCCTGCAGCGCGCCTATGCGCTCTGGGCACCCATATACGATTCGGCGGTGCGCAGCTTCTCTGCCCCCTTGCGGCAACGCAGCCTCAGCAATATTCCGCAAGGACCCTGCCGCGTCCTGGTCGATGGCATCGGCACCGGGCTGGACATTCCTTATCTGCCTGCCGCCTGCGAAGCCATCGGCATCGACCTCACCCACAGCATGCTCCACCGCGCGCGCAGGTCGTCGCGTCATTTTTCGCTTGTTCAGGCAGATGCCGAGGCTTTGCCCTTCCCGGACGGTTGCTTCGACGTTATCGTCATGCATCTCATACTGGCCGTCGTACCCCATGCCGGCCTGGCATTGGCGGAGGCCAGCCGCGTCCTCCAACCTGGCGGCCGGGTACTGATTCTCGACAAGTTCCTGCGCCCCGGTGAACGCGCCTTCTGGCGACGCCTGCTTGCCCCACTGTCCGGCCCCATTGCCACCCACACCGACCTGGTGTTTGAAGACCTTCTGACACAACGCCCGGAACTGCACTGCCGCAGCGATACACCGGCCGCTGTCGGCGGCTGGTTCCGCCTGATCGTTCTGGAAAAGTCTGACCCCATGTGACACAAGAATGGCCCGGAGCCTTATATCAGCTCCGGGCCATTTTCGGTCATTCCTCTACGGCGACGTTTTATCCGCCGCCACGTGACGCCTTCTTGCGCTCGTTCTCCGTCAGATAACGCTTGCGAATGCGAATGGACTGCGGCGTCGCCTCCACCAGCTCATCGTCCGCAATGAACTCCACCGCCGCCTCCAGCGTCAGCTTGATCGGCGGCGTCAGCATGATGTTTTCGTCTGAGCCGGATGCCCGCATATTGGTCAGCTTCTTTTCCTTGAGCGGATTGACCACCAGATCGTTGTCGCGGGTATGGATACCAATGACCATGCCCTCGTATACCTTGTCGCCCGGGCTCACAAACATCCGGCCGCGTTCCTGCAGGTTAAACAGGGCGAATCCGACCACTTCGCCCTCTTCCGCCGAGATCAGCACGCCGTTGTTGCGGGAAGGGATGCTGCCCTTCACCGGACCGTAGTTATCAAAAATATGGCTGATGACACCAGTGCCGGACGTGGCCGTCAGAAATTCGGTGTGGAAGCCGATGAGACCCCGTGCGGGAATCCGGTACTCCAGCCGCACGCGGCCCCGGCCATCGGGAATCATGTCCTGCAATTCGCCGCGCCGGATGCCCAGGCGTTCCATGATGGTGCCCTGATGCTGTTCTTCCAGGTCGATGGTCAGCGCTTCATAGGGCTCTTCCCAGACGCCGTCCACTTGGCGCTGAATCACCCGGGGCCGTGATACCGCCAGTTCATAGCCCTCGCGGCGCATGTTTTCTACCAGAATGGTCAGGTGCAACTCGCCGCGCCCGGAGACCATGAACACATCGGCGTTATCCGTGTCTTCCACCCGCAGGGCGACATTGATCAGCAACTCGCGGTACAGGCGTTCGCGCAACTGGCGACTGGTGACAAACTTGCCTTCCCTGCCCGCGAAGGGGCTGGTATTGACCTGAAACGTCATGTTCAGGGTGGGTTCATCGATGGGTTTCCACGGCAGGGCATCAGGCGCTTCGGGCGCCGCGATGGTGGCCCCGATGGAAGGATCTTCTATGCCGGTCACCGCAACAATGTCGCCCACCGTAGCACTTTCCCACGGCACCCGCTTGAGACCGTCGAAGCCGAGAAGCTGAAGGATGCGCGCCTTGGTCTGCGTCTTGTCGACGCCGTGAATCAACACGATATCCTGACCGGGACGCATGGTGCCGCGACGGATGCGACCCACCGCAATACGCCCCACATAGCTGGAGTAATCCAGGTCGGCAATCTGCATCTGCAACGGACCTTCGGGATCCCCTTCCGGCGCCGCCACCTTATCGAGGATCATCTCAAAGAGGGGCTTCATGTCACCGGAACGGACTTCGGGATCTTCCCCTGCATAGCCCTGCAGACCGGAGGCATAGATCACCGGAAAATCCAGTTGCTCTTCCGTCGCACCCAGTTTGTCGAAAAGGTCGAGGGTGGCGCTGATGACATAATCGGCGCGGGCGCCGGGGCGATCCACTTTGTTGATGACCACGATCGGCTTGAGCCCCAGTTCCAGCGCCTTGCGGGTGACGAAACGGGTCTGCGGCATGGGGCCTTCGACGGCATCTACCAGCAGCAACACGCCATCCACCATGCCCAGCACGCGCTCCACTTCCGCGCCGAAGTCGGCGTGGCCGGGGGTGTCGACGATGTTGATGTGGGTGTCGCCCCACTGCACCGCCGTGTTCTTGGCCATGATGGTGATGCCGCGCTCCTTTTCCAGGTCGTTGCTGTCCATCACCCGCTCTTCCAGTTGCTGGTGGGCGGCAAAAGTACCGGACTGGCGCAGGAGCTGATCCACCAGCGTGGTCTTGCCGTGATCCACGTGGGCGATGATGGCGATGTTACGGATTTGACGAGCCACTGATATTCCCCAAAAAAACGGTCATAAGAAAAAAACGCCGGGACCACAAGCCCCGCAGCGGGCTTTCTTATAACGGTATACATCCCAAAAAGCAAATAAAAACCGCCCCCGAAGGGGCGGCAATGGGGCCACCGAAGCGGCCCGAAGGCTTATTTGGACTTAGAAGCCGGCCTGGAACTGCAGCATCAGGGTGTTGTAGGAAACGCCGTTGATGGGGGCAAAGCCGTTAGGAGTACCATAGGCGTTGTTGATGGAACCGCCACGGGTCGCCAGGATGTAGTTCAACTGCACTTCGGCGGCGTGGGGATTGTTGGGGTTGACGTAGTAGTTCAAGCCCACGGTGGCATTACCCAAGGTGCCCTGACCATGGACCG